>NZ_JBVJCT010000011.1:0-218769 GCF_055588305.1 Streptomyces sp. NPDC042002
GGAAAACTCCCTGCTAAGGGGAGGAACGGACGCGGCGGGGGGGGGGTGCGCGCCGAACCCCCCTGGGGGGGGGGGGGCCAGGGGGGGGGGGGGGGGGGGCTGTTCCCCCCCCCCCCCCCCCTCACTCGTCGCTCCCGACGACCCCGCCCCGGTCGTCGGCGTCAACTCAGCGGCATCCGGGGGAACCTGCGCCCCGCCTCGGCCTCCTCGGCCTTGACGACGGCCGCGTACCGGTCGACGTACTCCTGCTCGGAGAGCGTCAGGATGGCGTACATGATCTCGTCGGTGATGGCGCGCAGGACGGCCTTCTCGCCCTCCATCCCGGCATAGCGCGAGAAGTCGAGAGGCTTGCCGAAGCGGATCACCACGGGATGGATCCGCGGGAGCTTGCGGCCCGGGGGCTGGGCCTCGAAGGTGCCGATCATCGCGCAGGGGATGACCGGGGCCTGGGCCCGCAGGGCCATCACCGCGACGCCGACCTTGCCCTTGTAGAGCCGGCCGTCGTGCGACCGGGTGCCCTCGGGATAGATGCCGAGCAGCTCGTCCCCGCGCAGCACGCCGAGTCCCTCACGGATCGCGGCCTGCCCCGCCTCCTTGCCGGAACGGTCCACCGGAATCTGTCCGGCGCTGCGGAAGAAGGCCGCCGTCAGCCGCCCCTTGACGCCTGGCCCGGTGAAGTACTCGGCCTTCGCCAGGAAGGTGATCCGGCGCTTCAGGATCGCCGGCATCAGGAAGTGGTCCGCGAAGGACAGGTGGTTGCCGGCCACGATCGCCGGACCCGAGGACGGGATGTGCTCAAGGCCCTCGATCCGAGGCCGGAAGACCAGTCTCAACAATGGACCCAGAAGCACATATTTGAGCACGTAATAAAACACTGGGGCGCTCCTCATTTCCCCCGGGGAGCGATCAGTGTAGGCGCGGCCGTCGCCGGGCGTAACCATCGCGGTGTCACCCTCTGTGGCCACTTGGCCGGTATCGAACCCCTTGCGTCACGACTTCCTCCAGGGCCCCGGGAACCGACCGGAGTTCCCCGGCCTCGAAGGTGAGCGGCGGCGTGGCCGGTTGACCGCGCGGTGCGTGTCCTTGACCGGAATCGCCTCGTCCTTCACCCCGGACCCCGTGCCCCTGGGGGGGAGGTGCGGGGCCCGAAGCATCCCGCCTGTCGTGGACCGCTGCCCGGGCCCGGCTCCGCCCGGCGTGCTGTCAGCGCGTTCCGGCTGCGCGGCATCCGGCAGGGCGTCGCCCGTGCCACCTCCGGGCCGCGCGGACTGACCGTCGCCACCGAGACCTGCGCGGCGGCCCGGGAACGTGTCCTTCACTCCCGACCGGCGCGACTGGTCGGCCTGTACACCGGGGCCGACGGGAACCTCCACGTGGCGGTCCCGGCCGACGGCGGGGTCCGGTGCTGGTCGGAGACCCGGGCGGAGGAATGGGCGTACACCGGGCTGTGGGAGGGGTGATCACAGACGTGGACGCCGGACCCGGCGCCCACGGACCGCGCCCGGAAAAACGCGGCCTCGGGCGGCGCTGCCGTCCCGGCGCCGGTAAGGCGGTCCGTCCGGCGCGGACGGGCGCCTCCGCGCCCGTCCCGGTCCGCCGCTCCGACGGGTTCCGCGGCGTGTACACCGTGGGATGCCGAACGCGTCGGCGGCCACGGACCGACGTGATCACACCCCTTGCGTCAGCACCTTCTCCAGGGACCCGAGAGCCGACCGGAGTTCCTCGGCCGTGATGGTGAGCGGCGGCGCCAGCCGGATGGTCGAGCCGTGCGTGTCCTTGACCAGGATCCCCTCGTCCATCAGGCCCCGGCTGATCTCCCGGCCCGTGCCGATGGACGGGTCGATGTCGACGCCCGCCCACAGCCCGCGCGAGCGGAAGCCCTCGACGCCCCGGCCCACCAGGGCCGTCAGCCCGTCCCGCAGCAGGACGCCCAGCTCGGCCGCCCTGCGCTGGTACTCACCGGTCTCCAGCAGGCCCACGACCGCCGAGCCGACCGCCGCGGCCAGTGGGTTGCCGCCGAAGGTCGAGCCGTGCTCACCCGGACGCAGCACCTCCAGCACGTCCCGGCGTCCGACGACCGCGGAGACCGGCACGATGCCGCCGCCGAGCGCCTTGCCGAGCAGCAGCAGGTCGGGGACGACCGACTCGTGCTCCACCGCCAGCGTGGTGCCGGTGCGGCCGAGGCCCGACTGGATCTCGTCCGCGACGAACAGACAGCCGGCGCGACGGGTGAGCTCACGGACGCCGGCGAGATACCCGTCGTCCGGGATGACCACGCCCGCCTCGCCCTGGATGGGTTCGAGCAGCACCGCGGCCGTCGTCTCGTCGATCGCCGCTTCGAGCGCGGCCAGGTCGTTGTACGGCACGACCCGGAAGCCGGGTGTGAAGGGGCCGAAGCCGGAGCGGGCCGTGTCGTCGGTGGAGAAGCTGACGATCGTGGTCGTACGGCCGTGGAAGTTGTCGGCCGCCACCACGATGGTGGCCCGGTCGGGCTCGACGCCCTTCACCTCGTACGCCCATTTGCGGGCCACCTTGATGGCGCTCTCCACCGCCTCGGCGCCCGTGTTCATCGGCAGGACCATGTCCAGGCCCGTCAACGCGGCCAGGGACTCGGCGAATTCGGCCAGCCGGTCGTTGTGGAAGGCCCGCGAGGTGAGCGTGAGCCGGTCCAGCTGCTGGTGCGCCGCCTCGATCAACACGGGGTTGCGGTGGCCGAAGTTGAGGGCCGAGTAGCCCGCCAGCATGTCGAGGTAGCGGCGGCCCTCGACGTCCTCGACCCAGGTGCCCTCGGCGCGCGCGACGACCACGGGCAGCGGGTGGTAGTTGTGCGCCAGGACGGGTCCCTCGGCTCGGATCAGTTCCTCGGAACTGCGCGCACCGGCGCCGGCGGACGCGGTCGTACGGGCGGGAGCGGTCATGAACGGATCTCCTGAGTGCAGCACTTGATGCCGCCGCCGGCCTTGTGGAACTCCGACAGGTCGACGGGGACGGGAACGTAGCCGTGGCGGACGAGCTGGTCGGCGAGGGCCTCGGCGCGCGGCGCGATGAAGACATGACGGCCGTCGGAGACGGAGTTGAGGCCGAAGACGAGGGCGTCCTCACGGGTCGCGAGCACCGCGTCCGGGAACAGCCGGCTCAGCACCTCGCGGCTGCCCGGCGAGAAGGCGTCGGGGTAGTACGCGATGTTGTCGTCGTCGAGGACGAAGAGCGCGGTGTCCAGGTGGTAGAAGTGCGGGTCCACCAACTGGAGGCTGATCACCGGGACGCCGAAGAACTCCTGGACCTCGCGATGGGCCTCGCGCGTGGTGCGGAACCCGGTACCGGCGAGGACATAGCGGCGCGTCGGGACGAGATCGCCCTCGCCCTCGCACACCGACTCGGGGCGGTAGACGTCGAAACCGGCCGTCTTGAACCAGGTGTCGTACGCGGTGGACTCGGGGCGGCGCTCGGGTGCGTGGAAGGACGAGCCGAAGACGCGGCCCTCCAGGACGAGCGCGCAGTTCGCGGCGAAGACCATGTCGGGAAGGCCCGCGACCGGTTCGACGCGGTCGACGGTGTGGCCGTACGCGCGATAGGCGCTGATCAGCGCCTGCCACTGATCGCGCGCGAGACCGACGTCCACGGGGGTGTCGGGACGCATCCAGGGGTTGATCGCGTACTGCACGGCGAAGTGTCTGGGTTCGCAGACGAGAAAGCGCCGGGGGCGCGGCACACGGCTGTCAGGCACGAAGAGGTTCCCTCCGCTTCCTGCGGTGTCGGCTGGTGGGATGTCTCCACGGTAAGAAGCGGGGGATACGGACGACAAGCGACGAGAGCTGCGTGTATACGCAGTACCGCTGCGTGATCGACCGGATCAGCGCACGTTTCCTGCGTCGTCCGGGGCCGCGGCGGTCGCCCCGGCCTCCGGAGCCTCGGGCAGCAGGTGGGACAGCACCATGTAGCTGATCGTCTTCCGGATGAACGGCTCCACCCGGATGCGCTCCAGGATCTCCTCGAAGTGCTCCACATCGACGGCCCGTACGTGCAGCAGCGCGTCCGCGCCCCCGGTCACCGTCATCGCCGCGGTGATCTCCGGATGGTTGCGCACCACCTCCGCGAGCCGCCGGGGCGGCGCGGCGCCCTCGCAGTACACCTCCACGTACGCCTCCGTGCGCCAGCCGAGCGCCGCGGGCTTCACCGTGGCCGTGAACCCGGTGATCACGCCCGTCTCGCGCAGCCGGTCGACACGGCGCTTGACGGCCGTCGCGGACAGTCCGACCGCCGCGCCGATCTCCGCGAAGCTCGTCCTGGCATTGGCCATCAGAGCCGTGATGATCTTGCGGTCGAGCTCGTCGAACATCGCGGGCTTGCTGTTCATGGCCCGACTGTATCCAGCGACAACCGCCGGCCGGCCGGGGGCAACGGCCATGTCCCGCACATGTCCAGCCATGCCGATCGCTCATACACTCCACTGTCATGCTGCGCGTGCTCGCCGTCGACGACGAACAACCGTCCCTCGAGGAACTCCTGTATCTGCTGAACGCCGATCCCCGGGTCGGCAGCGCCGAGGGCGCGAGTGACGCGACCGAGGCGCTGCGCAGGATCAACCGGGCACTGGAGTCCGGACCCGGCGGACCCGAGGCGATCGACGTCGTCTTCCTCGACATCCACATGCCCGGCCTGGACGGGCTCGACCTGGCCCGGCTGCTCGGCGGCTTCGCGCAGCCGCCGCTCGTCGTGTTCGTGACCGCCCACGAGGGTTTCGCCGTGCAGGCCTTCGACCTCAAGGCCGTCGACTACGTCCTGAAGCCCGTACGCCGCGAACGGCTCGCCGAGGCGGTCCGCCGGGCCGTCCAACTGCGGGACACCGCACCCCTGATCCCCGTCCACGAGCCCGACCCCGACCACATATCCGTCGAACTCGGCGGGGTGACCCGCTTCGTGGCCGTCGAGGACATCACCCACGTCGAGGCCCACGGCGACTACGCCCGGCTGCACACCGCGCAGGGCAGCCACCTGGTGCGCATCCCACTGTCCACCCTCGAAGAGCGCTGGCGCTCCCGCGGCTTCGTCCGCATCCACCGGCGCCACCTCGTCGCACTGCGCCACATCGGCGAACTCCGCCTGGACGCGGGCACGGTGAGCGTCCTCGTCGACTCCGTCGAACTCCAGGTCAGCCGCCGCCACGCCCGCCAACTGCGCGATCTGCTGCTGCGCCGGACCACGAGCTGAGGAGCACCGTGTGCCGCAGGACCCCACCGAACGCCGCGTGGTCGTCACCGGAGCGCCCCGGCGCACCCGCCGGACATCGGGCTACTACCGGCCGAGGACCGAGATCGACGAACAGACCACACTCGGCCACACCTACGTCCGCTCTCTGATGCGCAGTCAATTCCGCGCAGCCAGTGTGACGTTGGCCGTCCTGGTGCTGCTCGTCGGACCGTTGCCGCTGGTCTTCGCGGCGATGCCGGACGGCGCGACCCTGGAATGGGCCGTGCTCGGATTCTGCCTCTACGCGCCGCTGGTGCTGCTCGCCCGCTGGTACGTACGGCGGGCGGAGCGCAACGAGAAGGACTTCGTACGCCTGGTCGAGGACCGCTGAACCGTGAACGAGAACTACTCCGTTCCCGCCGTCGCCCTCGTCGTCGTCGCGACCGTCCTGGTCGGCGCGTTCGGGCTGCGCATCTCCCGGACCACCTCCGACTTCTACGTCGCCTCACGCACCGTCGGGCCCCGGCTCAACGCGGCCGCGATCAGCGGCGAATACCTCTCCGCCGCCTCCTTCCTGGGCATCGCCGGCCTGGTGCTCGTCCAGGGGCCCGACATGCTCTGGTACCCGGTCGGCTACACCGCCGGCTATCTCGTCCTGCTCCTCTTCGTCGCGGCACCGCTCCGCCGCTCCGGCGCCTACACGCTGCCCGACTTCGCGGAGGCGCGGCTCGGCTCCCAGGCGGTGCGGCGGCTCGCCGGGGCGTTCGTCGTCGGCGTCGGCTGGCTCTATCTGCTGCCCCAACTCCAGGGGGCGGGACTGACGCTGGCGGTGCTGACCGACGCGCCCGACTGGTTCGGCGGGGTGCTGGTCGCCGTCGTCGTGGTGGCGACGGTCGCCGCGGGCGGCATGCGCAGCATCACCTTCGTGCAGGCCTTCCAGTACTGGCTCAAGCTCACCGCCCTGCTCGTCCCCGCGGTCTTCCTGGCCCTCGCCTGGCAGTCCCACGGCGCCCCCCGCGACGCCTTCGACGAACCGCCGACCTTCCGCGAACAGCGCCTCGTCCAGGTCGACTCCACGCTCGACCTCAAGCTGTCCAGGCCGCTCACCGTCACGGCGACGGGCACCGTCGACGGCCGCCGGTACGAGGGCGCGCGGGTCCGGCTCCCGCGGGGCGCCCACCACATCGAGAGCGGCACCCGGCTGACCTTCGACCGGGGCGACCCGGTCCCGGCGGCCACCCCAGGCAGCAACGGAGCCATGTCGACCTCCCTGGCCGCCGGGCGCGAGGAACGCCCGCTCTACGCCACCTACGGACTGATCCTCGCCACCTTCCTCGGCACGATGGGCCTGCCCCACGTCGTCGTCCGCTTCTACACCAGCCCGCACGGAGTCGCCGCCCGTCGCACCACCGTCGCCGTCCTCGGCCTGATCGGCGCCTTCTACCTCCTCCCGCCCGTCTACGGAGTGCTGGGCCGGCTGTACGCCCCCGAACTCAGTCTCACCGGCGACGCGGACGCCGCCGTACTCCTGCTGCCCGACCGGATGATCGGCGGCGCCGGCGCGGACCTCCTCGGCGCGCTCGTCGCGGGCGGCGCCTTCGCCGCGTTCCTGTCGACGGCGTCCGGGCTGACCATGGCGGTCGCGGGTGTGCTCACCCAGGACGTGCTGCCCTCCCGCGGGGTGCGGCACTTCCGGCTCGGCACCGTCCTGGCGATGGCCGTGCCGCTCGCCGCGAGCGTGCTGGTGGGCGGGCTGCCCGTCGCCGACGCGGTGGGGCTCGCGTTCGCCGTGTCCGCGTCCTCCTTCTGCCCGCTGCTGGTGCTCGGCATCTGGTGGCGCCGGCTCACCCCGCCGGGGGCGGCGGCCGGGATGCTCGGCGGCGGTGGCGCGGCACTCCTCGCCGTCGGCGCGACCATGGCGGGCTATCCGGGGACGACGGGTTCCCTGCACGCGCTGCTCGCCTGGCCCGCGCTCTGGTCGGTGCCGCTCGGCTTCGTGACCATGGTGCTGGTGTCCCTGGCCACCGCCGGCCGCGTACCCGCCGGGACGGCGGCCATCCTCGCCCGGTTCCACCTCCCGGAGGAACTCACGGACGGTCAGGTCCGCGCGGCGGTCAGCGGAACAGCGAGCGCGGCAGCGGGCGCGAAGGAGTCCGAACGGTGAGGACGTCGGCCGACGGGCCGCGAGGTGAGGGGTCTTCGCCGGGGTCGCGGCGGGACCGACGCCCGCCGGGACGGCTGCGCGGGTGTGCTCTCGCGGGTGGGGTGATGGTCGGCGTGCGAGGTGAGGGGCCCCGGCCAGGGGCGCTGTCGGATCGGTGGCCGCCGGGGCGGTCGTACGGGTGTGGCCTCGCGGGTGGGGTGATGGCGGGGCATGAGGAGCGGGCCCTGCCGGGGGTGCTGCCGGAGCCGTGGTCGCCAGGACGGCTCCGGCGCGGCCTCGTGGGTGGGGTGGTGAGCGGGTGAGCGGGTTCATCGCCGGGCTCTGTGTGGCCGTACTCCCGCTGCTGGCGGCCGGGTTCTGGCTCGGCAGGCGGACCGCGCGGCCCGAGAACCTCGGCGGGCTCGGCACCCCGGTCGAGCACGCGACCTTCCAGACCCTGCACACCGCCTCGCTGGCCGCGCCCCCGCTGCGCGCCGGACTCACCGAGGAGACGGCCCGCCGGTCCGCCCGACGGCTGCGCACCCTGCTCGGCACGGACGCGCTGTGCCTCACCGACCAGGAGACGGTCCTCGCCTGGGACGGAGCCGGCGCACACCACCGCGCCGAGGTCATGGAACGCCTCGGCGGCCCGCTGGAGACCGGCCGCGGCGAGGCCTTCCGGCTGACCTGCGACGAACCCGACTGCCCCCTGCGCTGGGCCGTCGTCGCACCGCTCACCGTCGACGAACGGGTGCACGGAGCGCTCGTCGCCTGCGCGCCCCGCGAGTCCGCGGTCCTCGTTCGCGCCGTCGGCGAGGTCGCCCGCTGGGTCTCCGTCCAACTGGAGTTGGCCGACCTCGACCAGTCCCGAACGCGGCTGATCGAGGCCGAGATCAAGGCACTTCGTGCCCAGATATCCCCGCACTTCATCTTCAACTCGCTCGCCGTCATCGCCTCGTTCGTGCGCACCGACCCGGAGCGCGCCCGCGAACTCCTGCTGGAGTTCGCCGACTTCACCCGCTACTCGTTCCGCAGGCACGGCGACTTCACCACCCTCGCCGACGAACTCCACGCCATCGACCACTACTTGGCGCTCGTGCGGGCCCGCTTCGGTGATCGGCTGTCCGTCACCCTGCAGATCGCGCCCGAGGTACTGCCGGTCGCGCTGCCCTTCCTCTGTCTCCAGCCCCTGGTGGAGAACGCCGTCAAACACGGACTCGAGGGCAAGACCGACAAGAGCCACATCAGCATCACGGCGCAGGACGCCGGCGCCGAGGCGCTCGTCGTCATCGAGGACAACGGCATCGGCATGGACCCCGACCGGCTGCGCCGCATCCTGTCCGGAGAGGCCAGTCCCTCCGGGGGTATCGGCCTCTCCAACGTCGACGAACGGCTGCGCCAGGTCTACGGCGACGATCACGGCCTCGTCATCGAGACGGCGGTGGGAGCGGGCATGAAGATCACCGCCCGGCTCCCCAAATACCAGCCCGGCGTGCACTCGGCGGCACGGCGGCCCCGACAGTGACGGGCGCGGCCGGCGGGCCGGTAGCGGGGGAGAGGAGCGGCCGGCGCACCGCACCGGGTCCGGACGCGTCCGCGGCGGCGGGCCGGGGCCAGGTGCCGCGGGAGACGGGGTCAGGTGCTGTGGGAGACCACCATCCCCAGGGTTATCAGACCGAGCACGACCCAGCCGAACCACAGCCAGCCGTTACTGCCCAGCGCCACCGTGTAGGCCGTCACCACGACGAGCCCGCCCACGGTGAGCGCCCCCATCGTCTTCGTCGAACCGGGCATGGCGGCACCCTCCTCCAGGCGGGTCCGCGACGCGGACCGTTGCCTTTGGGGCCATTTTCACCCGGAGGGGGGCGCTTCGCCAGAGCCGCGCGGACTACTGCGCCCCCTGCGCCGGGCGTCGCCCCTTCTCGATGAAGCAGACCACCAGGTAGTACGGCTGAGCCCACACACCCGTACCGCGCACACCATGACTCCAGTGCGTGGAGGCGTCGTAGTCGTACCGTTCCGGCGGCGCGTCGACCGCGCACTGGTCGTCCGCCTGCTCCAACGGGTCCTTCCTGGGCCGGTGGACGCTGAGGTGGCGGACAGACGACGGTGTCGCTCGCGGTGTCGAACCCTTTCGGGTGGGCACGACGGTCATGCTCCTGACGTTCCAGGCGAGCCCGGTCGTCACCAGGGCCGGACGCGAACAGCGTCACCGACGCGCCCCACTCCAGGGCGCTGCCCTCGAACGGCTGAGAGGAAGTGACCTGGGCATCGCCCGAGGGCAGGGAGCTGCCGCCGTAGGCGAGGGCCGTCCCGGGTCCGCCGGCCGTCCGCTCGCTTTGGCGAAATGTCAGGCCCGTGACCCGTGGAACGGTGTTCTCCGCGTACGGGTCGAAGGGTGTGCCGCCCTCGCTCACCGTGCCGGGCAGGCGCGTGATCCTCCGGCCGGGGTTCTCGATGCCTACGAGCCGGAGCCGGTCGATCCGTCCGGATCCCGCGAGCCGACGACCGGGCGCGGAACGCCCGCAGGGAGGCCCGGCGGAGCCGGGGAACACTTCGCCGGGTCGCTGTTGCCCGAATGACGGCAGTGCGAAAGGGGGCCGGCGAAGTTGGTTCCGGCCGATCGGGTCCGGGTTGTCGTTGGTGACTGTCGGTGTCCGGATCGTGCGACTTCGGTATGCCTTCCGCCTCGGCCCTGGGCCCGGTCAGCGCGTTGCGCGGGCGCGGGCGTCCGGGTGTGCGCGGGTGGTGTACAACGACGCGGTCGCCGCCCGGGAACGGGCCCGGCGGGAGGATGCCGCGTTTCCGAGTGCGGGCGCACTGTCGAAGACGCTGATCACCGAGGCGAAGCAGAACCCCGGGCGGTGGTGGCTGTCCGAGGTGTCGGCGGTGGTCCTGCAGCAGGCGCTGCGGGACGTGGAGCGCGCCTACGGCAACTTCTTCGCCTCGGTGGAAGGAGCCCGCCAGGGGCCACGGGTGGGGGCACGACGCCGCCAGGAACCTCAAACAGGCCGCCGGACCGGCGGTGACAGCCTGTCGGGCGCGGGTAAGACCAGAACCTGTGGTTCCGGCACAGCGCGAAGAAGCAGGAAGCCACGGAATCCACGCCGGGGTCCGTGCCGCGCAGCGGCACAGCACTCAGTGAGGAAGGCCGGAATCTCCCTGCTTCAGGGGAGCAAGTCAATGAACGGAAATGCCTTTTCCCACATGCAAGCGCGAATGACGCGGTTAATTCAGCGACCGCGTGCGTTGAGTGAGGCCAGATAGGCGTTGTAGGCCTCGAGTTCCTTGTCGCCGTCCCGGTCCGCGGCCCGGTCCTGGCGCTTGGCCTGCCGCTGCTCGGAGCTGTACCACTGGAAGAGCAGCGCGAGAAGGACGAGGACGGAGGGGATCTCGCTGAACGCCCAGGCGATACCGCCCGCGGCGGTCTGGTCGGCGAGCGCGTCGATGCCGAGGGAGGCCGACGGGTTCTTGTACGACTCGACCATCGGCTGGGAGGCCATCATCAGCGCGATGCCGAAGAACGCGTGGAACGGCATGCCCGCGAACAGCTCCAGCATCCGCATCAGGTAGCCAGGGCGGTGCGGGCCGGGATCCACGCCCATGATCGGCCAGAAGAACACCAGGCCGACGGCGAGGAAGTGGCACATCATCACGATGTGGCCCGTGGTGGAGCCCATCAGGAAGTCGAAGATCGGGGAGAAGTACAGCGCGTACAGGCTCGCGATGAACAGCGGGAGGGTGAACGCCGGGTGGGTGATGATCCGCATGTACCGGCTGTGCAGGAACATCAGCAGCAGTTCACGCGGCCCCTTGTTGCCCCGCGTGGCCGCCACCGGCAGCGCGCGCAGCGCCAGCGTGATCGGCGCCCCCAGCAGGATCAGGATCGGCGACAGCATGCTGATCACCATGTGCTGGACCATGTGCACGCTGAACATGACCATGCCGTAGTCGTTCAGCCGGGTGCAGGTGATGATCAGTACGGTCAGTACGCCGACGACGAAGGAGGCCGTACGGCCCCACGACCACGCGTCGCCGCGCCGCGCCAGCCGCACGACTCCCCAGCCGTACAGTCCGAGCCCGAGCAGGCACGCGACGAGGAAGAACGGGTCCGCGGACCACTCGAACCCCCGCCCCAGCGTGAACGGCGGCAGATCCATGGTCATGCCGTGCCCGCTGTGATCCATCCGCCGGCTCCTGTTTCTGGGGGATACCTCCCAGGCCCTTTTAAGGCACTGGGGGAGGTTGTGCGCTGTCTGTCCGCACCAGAGTAGAACCGCCCCCGGCCGCCGCTGCGACCGGGGGCGGTTCCGACTGCGTACGTCTCAGAGCACGCACTCCGCCTCTGCGTACCGCTCGTCCGGAACCGTCTTCAGGGTCTCGACCGCCTCCGCGAGCGACACCATGACGATGTCGGTCCCGCGCAGCGCGGTCATCTTCCCGAACTCGCCCCGGTGCACGGCCTCCACGGCGTGCCACCCGAACCGGGTCGCGAGCACACGGTCGTACGCCGTCGGCGTGCCGCCGCGCTGCACGTGCCCGAGGATGACCGGCCGGGCCTCCTTGCCGAGCCGCTCCTCCAGCTCGATCGAGAGCTGCCGGGCGATGCCCGCGAAGCGCTCGTGGCCGTAGATGTCCTTGCCGCCCTCGTCGTACACCATCGAGCCCTCGCGGGGCTTCGCGCCCTCGGCGGCGACGACGATGGCGAACCGCTTGCCCGCCTCGAAACGCTCGCCGACCCGCGCGGCCAGCTCCTCGATGTCGAAGGGGCGCTCGGGTACGACGATGGCGTGGGCGCCGGCGGCCATGCCGGAGTGCAGCGCGATCCAGCCGGTGTGACGGCCCATGACCTCCACGATCAGCACGCGCTGGTGGGACTCGGCGGTGGTCTTCAGCCGGTCGAGGGCCTCGGTCGCGACGCCGACGGCGGTGTCGAAGCCGAAGGTGACGTCCGTGACCGCGATGTCGTTGTCGATGGTCTTCGGCACGCCGACGATCGGCAGGCCGCCGTCCGACAGCAGGCGGGCCGCCTTCAGCGTGCCCTCGCCGCCGATCGGGATGATCGCGTCGAGCCCGAGGTCCGCGACATGGCCCTTGGCCCGCTCCACGCCGTCACGCAGATGCGCGGGCTGGACCCGGGAGGAGCCGAGCATGGTGCCGCCGCGAGCGAGGATCCCGCTCACCGCGTCGAGGTCGAGCTTGAGGTAGTCGCACTCCAGGAGACCCTTCCAGCCGTCCCGGAAACCGATGACCTCGTCGCCGTGGTCGACGACGGCACGGTGTACGACCGACCGGATGACGGCGTTCAGGCCGGGGCAGTCGCCGCCGGACGTGAGGACACCAATGCGCATAGCCCGAAATACCTTCTCAACGTGGTCCGGGGACCGGACCACGTTGTCCGGCAAGGATCGACGCCACCCTACCGGCGGGAGGGGGCCCGGCCGCACTGTGCGTCCGCCTGCTGGACGCACCCGCTCACCTGTGCGGATACGGTTTCAGACGGGCTCCGGACGAGGCTGGACGGACCGTTTCCCGGGGTGGAAACGGTTCCTCCCGGGAAACGCGAAGAGGAACCGTTCCTCCTTGAGGAACGGTTCCTCTGGCCCGCCGGGCGGGTCGGCCTACGCGGGCTGCTGGGCGGACGCGATGCGCTCGGAGCGCAGCGCCTCGTACCAGCGGTCGTCGATCGGCGGCAGCGCGTTGACGTCGAGGGCCAGCTTCAGCAGCAGGTCCGCGATCTGCGGATTGCGGGCGAGGACGGGCCCGTGCATGTACGTACCGAAGACGGTGTCGTTGTACGCGCCCTCGGTGCCGTCGCCCGTGCCGTTGCCCTTGCCGAGCCGCACGTTCGCGAACGGGCGGGCGGTGGGCCCGAGGTGGGTGACGCCCTGGTGGTTCTCGAAGCCGGTCAGCGGGGGCAGACCGAGCCGCGGGTCGATGTCCCCGAGGACGTCACCGACGCACCGCTCGCCCTCACCGCGCACCGAGACCACGTCGAGCAGGCCGAGTCCCGGCTCGCGCTGGCCGAGGTCGTTGATGAACTCGTGCCCGAGGATCTGGTAGCCGGCGCAGACGGAGAAGACGATCGCGCCGTTGCCGACCGCGCGGTCCAGACCGCCGTCACGGCGCAGCCGCTCCGCGGCGAGCCGCTGCGGCCGGTCCTCGCCGCCCCCGATGAGGTAGATGTCACCGGAGGTCGGGATCGGCTGGTCGCTGCGCACGTCGACGCGGGCAACGTCGAGGCCGCGCTGACGCGCCCGGCGCTCCACGACGAGGGCGTTGCCCTGGTCGCCGTAGGTGCTCAGCAGGTCCGGATAGATCCACACCAGACGCAGGCTGTTGTCACTCATTCTCTTCGTCCTCCGTGGCTCAGTTGCCGACACGACGCCTCAAGTCCTGGAAAGCGGTGTAGTTCGCGATGACCTCGATGCGTCCGGGCGGTGCCTGCTGCACGGCCTGGTCGAGGTTCTCGCAGACCTGGAACTGCTGGTTGGCGACTTCGAGGCGTACGGCGAGGTCCAGCTTGCGGTCGCCGAGGACGAAGATCGGGTGTCCGGTCAGACGGGTGTAGTCGACGTCCCACAGCCAGGAGGTGTCGGTGCCGTCGGCGCCGCGCGCGTTCACCGACAGGATGACCGGGGTCGGCGGCGGGTCGATCAGGGAGAACGTCTCCAGCCAGCCCGCGGGGTTCTTGGCGAGCAGCAGACGCAGGTCGCGCTGCATGAACTGCACCACGTCGTAGCGTCCGGCCACCGCCTGCACCTGGTACATGCGCTCCAGGGCGACCTGCGGCGGCACGCCGAAGACGGCGGCCACGGCGGCCGAGGAGGCGGCGTTCGCCTTGTTGGCGCGGCCCGGCAGCTGGAGGTGGATCGGCCAGGCGGAGCCGTGCGGGTCGAGGACGTGGTCCCCGGACAGGGCCCAGGTCGGGTTCGGACGGCGGAAGCCGCAGTCGCCGCAGAACCAGTCGTCGCCGGGGCGCTGCATCACGCCGCCGCAGGACGGGCAGGACCAGGCGTCTTCCTTCCACATCTGGCCGGCCGCCACCCACATGACGTTCGGCGAGGAGGACGCCGCCCAGACCACCAGCGGGTCGTCCGCGTTGGCGACCACGACGGCCTTGGAACCGGCAAGACCCTCACGCCAGTGCTCCGCCATCATCCGCGTCTCGGCGGCCCGGTCGAGCTGGTCGCGCGAGAGGTTCAGCAGGGCGATGCACTTCGGGTCGGTGTCACGTGCCACACCGGCGAGGTACTTCTCGTCGACCTCGATGACCGCGAACTTGGCGTCCGATCCGCCGGCCAGCGCCGAGGTGATGCCCGCGGGCATGTTGGCGCCGAGCGCGTTGGACACGACCGGGCCCGCGGCGCCCAGGGCCTCCGCGATCAGCCGGGTCGTCGTGGTCTTGCCGTTGGTCGCCGACACCAGGATCACGTCCAGGTGCGTGGCGAGCCTCGCCAGCAGGTCGGGGTCGAGCTTGAGAGCCACCCGGCCGCCGATCACCGATCCGCTGCCGCGTCCGGCGGCCCGCGAGACGGCCGCCGCCGCCTTGCCCGCCGTCACGGCCAGCTTGGCCCGCGGCGACAGCGGGTCCGAGTTGCCTGACATCGTTTCTCGATCCTCCTTGCGTACGCGCCGCGCCCCTGCCCCCGGCACCGTTGGGGGCTCAGCCTATCGAGATCCGCTCACGGGCCCGAATCGCGGCACCACCTCGGTGCCGGCGCGACACGCGCGCGCCTACCAGGACCGTACCCTTGCCGCCATGCGACACGGTTCCATCCCGGGCGCCCACGGGCGCGTCCGGCCCCTCACCCTGCTCGGCGACCCCATATTGCGCGGGGCCTGCGAGGACGTCACCGACTTCGGCCCCCAACTCGCCGGGCTCGTCGAGGACATGTTCGCGACGATGTACGCGGCCGAGGGCGTCGGCCTCGCCGCGAACCAGGTCGGCGTCGGCCTCAGGGTCTTCGTATACGACTGCCCGGACGACGACGATGTCCGCCATGTCGGACATGTGGTGAACCCCCGTCTTGTCGAGGCGGACGGTGTGGTCCTGCGCGGACCGGAAGGCTGCCTCTCGCTGCCCGGTCTGGAGGCCGGCACCGAGCGGTACGACCACGCGGTCGTCGAGGGGCGCACGGTGACCGGCGAGCCGGTCACCGTGCACGGCACCGGCTGGTTCGCGCGGTGCCTCCAGCACGAGTGCGACCACCTCGACGGCGGGGTGTACGCGGACCGGCTCACCGGGTGGCGCCGGCGGCGGCTGCTGCGCCAGGTGGCGCGGGCTTCCTGGAGCGGCTGAGAGCGGTACCGCGCGGCCGGCCGATTCCGGCCGGCGGTGCCGTGCCCCTGACGGGGTGTCCGCGTGAGTACGGGTCAGAAACCCGGTCCGCCGACGCGGTCGCCCGCCGCCGCGAGGCGGCCCCACAGCAGGTCGGCGAGGCTGCGCACCAACTCGGCGCGCGTGCACGGCCGTTCGCCGAGCCACCAGTCCCCGGCGGCGTGCATCATGCCGACGATGCCGTGGCCCCACACCCGTGCGAGCTGCTGACTGCCCGGTCCGAGGTCCACCCGCTCCTCGATGACCTCGGCCAGTTCCTCGCCCATGCGGCGCAGTACCGGCGCGGAGTACTTGCCCACGTCGAAGCCGGGGTCGCCCGGCTGGCCGCCCTCCGCCGGATGCATCAGGAAACGGTAGACCTGCGGGCGCGCCTCGATGGCGGCCAAGTACGTATCGAGCGTCGCCTCGACGCGCTCACGCCGTTCGGCCGGGGCGTCCAGTGCCGCCCGCAGCGCTTCGAGGAGTGCGTCGGTGTGCCGCTTGGCGAGTGCGGCGTACAGGCCGCCCTTGTCGCCGAAGTGGCGGTACAGGATGGGCTTCGTGATGCCCGCCTCGGCGGCGATGGCGTTCATGGAGGCCCCGGGGCCGTCGCGGAGCACCACTCTGTCGGCGGCTTCCAGCAGTTCGCGCCGGCGGCGGTCGGCGGACCTCTGCTGATCGGTCCGCTGTGTGGTGTCCATGTGCTCTCCCCACCCGTGGTGATTCGGTGACGCCTGCGCAAACTAACACTGATCGCCGTATGGGTATCGAACGGGCTGCCGAGCAGAGCTCGGGAGTTGACTTTCTCTACTAGCCGGTAACAGACTCCAGTTACCGCAAGTAACAGTTTAGTGCAGCCCTGGAGGGGATATGGCCGAGTTCACCATGGAGCTCAACGACGAACAGAAGGAGGTCCGGGACTGGCTGCACGGCTTCGCCGCCGATGTCATCCGCCCCGCGGCCGCCGAATGGGACGAGCGCGAAGAGACTCCCTGGCCGGTCATCCAGGAAGCCGCGAAGGTCGGCATCTACTCCCTGGACTTCTACGCCCAGCAGTACTTCGACCCCACCGGCCTCGGCATACCGACGGCCATGGAGGAACTGTTCTGGGGCGACGCGGGCATCGCCCTGTCCATCGTCGGCACCGGCCTCGCCGCCGTGGGCGTCCTCGCCAACGGCACCGAGGAGCAGATCGGCACCTGGATCCCCCAGATGTACGGCGATGCCAACGATGTCAAGGTCGCGGCCTTCTGCTCCTCCGAGCCCGACGCCGGCTCCGACGTCGCCTCGATGCGTACGCGCGCCGTCTACGACGAGGCCAAGGACGAGTGGGTCCTGAACGGCACGAAGACCTGGGCGACCAACGGCGGCATCGCCAACGTCCACGTCGTCGTCGCGGTCGTCGACGCCGAACTCGGCTCCAAGGGGCACGCCTCCTTCATCGTCCCGCCGAACACCCCCGGCCTGTCCCAGGGCCAGAAGTTCAAGAAGCACGGCATCCGCGCCTCGCACACCGCCGAGGTCGTCCTGGAGAACGTGCGCATCCCCGCCTCCTGCCTGCTCGGCGGCAAGGCGAAGCTCGACGAGCGCCTCGCCCGTGCCCGCGAGCGCGCGAAGGCTGGTGGCGGCGAGCGCGTGAAGAACGCCGCGATGGCCACCTTCGAGGCGTCCCGACCGGCCGTCGGCGCCATGGCGGTGGGCACCGCGCGGGCCGCGTACGAGGTCGCCCTCGACTACGCCAAGACGCGCGAGCAGTTCGGCCGCCCGATCATCGACAACCAGGGTGTCGCCTTCCAGCTCGCCGACATGCGCACCTCGATCGACGCGGCGCGGCTGCTCGTGTGGCGGGCGTCCTGGATGGCCGTCAACGGCAAGCAGTTCACGGCGGCCGAGGGGTCGATGTCGAAGCTGTTCGCCAGCGAGACGGCGAAGAAGGTCACCGGCCAGGCGATCCAGATCCTGGGCGGCAACGGTTACACGCGGGAGTACCCGGTGGAGCGGATGCACCGCGACGCGGCCATCTACACGATCTTCGAGGGGACCAGCGAGATCCAGCGGCTGGTGATCGCCCGCACCCTGTCCGGGATGCCGATCCGCTGAGGCGCCGCGCGGTCCGGGGGCCGGTCACGGCCCCCGTCGCGTTCCCCGCACCGCTGACGAGGCGCCGCGGAGCACCGGTGTGCCCGGCGTCGGGGGCGGACGCCTGGGTAGAGGGCGAGCGCGTCCGCTTCGCCTTCGATGCGACCGTCACCCGTCGGACCTGCGACATCGCGTCGGACCGCTCGGAACCGGAGTGCCGGGGCCGGGCATGGCACCCTGGTCGAAGGGGCTCGGAGTCTGCCGGACCGAAGGAGCGCGCGATGACGCGGACGGCCAGGGAAGTGCTGGAGGACATCACCGGGAAACTCGCCCCGGACCCCCATGCCAACCGGCTGCTGCCCCTGATCGACCGGGGCGCCGCCCAGCGGACCACGCTCGCCGCCCTCGCCCTCGAACAACGCCATGTGATCGCCGCCGACCACCGCGCGTTCCTTCATCTGGCCGAACGCTCGGCGGCGGGTTCGCAGACGTCGGCCGCCGACCCGGCGAGCGCCGCCTTCTTCGAGATGCTCGCGGAGGGCGAGGCACTGGCGGGGGACCGGCTCACCGCGTTCGCCGCCGCGGTGGGAGCCGACGAGGAACAGGCGGCGGCGTACGAACCGCTCGCCGACTGCCAGGCCTATCCGGCGTACGTCGCCTGGCTCGCCCTGAACGGGGAGCCGACCGACGTGGTCCTCGCCCTCGGAGCCAACTTCGCCGCGTGGGGCGGCTATTGCGAGACCATCGCCGAGGCCCTGCGCCGGCACTACGGCTTCGACGACGAGGCCTGCGGCTTCTTCGACCTCTTCGCCGCGCCCGCACCCGAGCTGGAGAACAGGGCGCTGGCCGCCGTGCAGGCAGGGCTCGACGCCGGACGGATCTCGCGGGACGACGTCCACCGCCAGGGGCGGCTGCTCCAGGCCTACGAGGCGAAGTTCTGGCACGCCCTGTGGGAACTGGACCAGCGGGTCGTCTGAGTCCGGGAACGGCGGGTCGCCGGACGCCCGGCGACCGCTCGCGGCCCAACCGTCACCCGGCGCGGCGCTGTCGCCTCAGCGACCGCTCGTCCCGCTGCTGTGCGCGATGCAGGCCACGTCGATCCGGTCGGCCAGCTTGGCCAGTTCGATCGTGAGCGCGGCCACCGTGTCCTCGTCGAGGCCGTCCTGGCCGGCCTCCACCAGATGCAGCCATCGGCCGCCCACCGTACGCAGCAGCTTGCTGACGTCGGCGGCCGCCACCTGCAACGTGCCGCGGTCGTCGACGATCAGAGGGAGGGTCACTTCGCGGTTCACACAGGGGATCGTAACTGCGGAACGCTCACGCTCCGTGCCATACGGTGGTGATGTTGCAGAACTCGCGGATTCCGTGTCCCGACAGTTCACGTCCGTAACCCGACCGCTTCTCCCCGCCGAACGGGAACGCCGGGTGCGAGGCCGTCATTCCGTTGAAGAACACCCCGCCCGCCTCCAGATCCCGGACGAACCGCTCCACCTCGGCCTCGTCCCGCGTCCACACGTTCGAGCTCAGCCCGAACGGGGTGTCGTTGGCGAGGGCGACCGCCTCGTCCAGGCCGGCGGCCCGGTAGAGCGTGGCGACGGGACCGAAGGTCTCCTCCTGGTGGACGCGCATCGCGGGGGTGATGTCGGTGAGCACGGTCGGCGCGTAGTACCAGCCGTCCCCGAAGCCGTCGGGGCGTTCGCCGCCGCACAGCACCGTCGCGCCGTTCTCCACGGCGTCGTCGACGAGTTCCTCCAGGTCGGCGCGGCCCTGCTCGGTGGAGAGCGGGCCGATCTCGGTGTCCTCGTCGAGCGGGTCGCCGATCCTGAGGGCCCGCATGCCCGCCGCGAACCGCTCCGCGAAGGCGTCGAAGACGTCGGTGTGCACGATGAACCGCTTGGCGGCGATGCACGACTGCCCGTTGTTCTGCGCACGCGCTGTCACGGCGATCCGCGCGGCGCGTTCGACGTCGGCGGACGGCATCACGACATACGGGTCGCTGCCGCCGAGCTCCAGCACCGTCTTCTTCACCTCGTCCCCGGCGACCGAGGCGACAGCCCGGCCGGCCGGTTCACTGCCGGTGAGGGTGGCCGCCTTGACACGCGGGTCGCGCAGGACGCCCTCGACCGCCCCCGAGCCGATCAGCAGCGTCTGGAAGCAGCCCTCGGGGAAACCCGCCCGGCGGAACAGGTCCTCCAGGTACAGCGCGGTCTGCGGCACGTTCGAGGCGTGCTTGAGCAGGCCCACGTTGCCCGCCATCAGCGCGGGCGCGGCGAACCGGACCACCTGCCAGAGCGGGAAGTTCCACGGCATCACGGCGAGCACGGGCCCGAGCGGCCGGTAGCGCGCGAGGACCCGGGAGGCCCCGGAGTCCGCGGCGTCGGCGGGGGCGGCCAGTTCGTCGGCGAGCAGATCCTCGGCGTGGTCGGCGTACCAGCGCATCGCCTTGGCGCACTTGGCGGCCTCCGCGCGGGCCTGCTTGACGGGCTTGCCCATCTCGGTGGTCATCACCCGGCCGATGTCCTCCAGGTCCTCGTCCAGGAGATCGGCGGCCCGGTGCATGAGCCGCGCCCGCTCGGCGAACGAGGTGGTGCGATACGTGCGGAACGTGGCCTCGGCGGCAGCGAGCCTGCGCTCGATCTCCTCGGCGCCGAGGGCGTCGTACGTCTTGAGCGTCTCGCCGTTCGCCGGGTTCACCGTCGCGATGGGCATGGCCGACCTCCTGAAAGCGGGCTGTTCCCCGACCCTCCCGCGCGGAGCGGCGCGGCGCAACGCGGAGGGCTTTCGGGGTGAGCCGGCGCTTCTGGCCGAACGCCGGCTCTCAGGCCGAGTGCTCCGCCAGCCGGTCGAGAAACATCGTCTGCGCCTTCACCAGCAGCGTCCGGGCCCGCTCCGGGGCCATCCACTCCACCCGGTCCAGCTCGGGGAACTCCTGCCGCTGCCCCGACCTCGGCGGCCACTCCATCGTGAACGTGCCGGGGACCATGGCCGCCGGATCGAGATCCGCCTCGACCGCCCAGGCCGTGACGACCTTGCCGTTCGTCTGGGTGACCTCGCCGAGCGCGATGGCCTCCCCGTCGGGCGGCGGCAGCCCGAGCTCCTCCCGGAACTCGCGGCGGGCCGCGTCCCAGGCGGTCTCGTCGGGCTCGTACTCGCCCTTGGGAAGGGTCCAGGCCCCGGCGTCCCGCCGAGCGAAGAAGGGGCCGCCCATATGGCCGAGCAATACCTCCAGGCCGTTGTCGGTGTGCCGGAACAACAGCAGTCCCGCGCTCCTCCTTCCGTGCTGCTCGCCGCTCATCGCGTCACCTCCGGGTGGGCGGCCAGCAGGGTGTCGACCGTGTCGGCCTCGGCCGGTGTTTTGTCCTCGCGATAACGCACGACCCGGGCGAACCGGAGGGTGACGCCGGCCGGGTAGCGGGTGGACCGCTGCAGACCGTCGTACGCGATCTCGACGACGAGCTCGGGCCGTACGGCCACCACGTGGCCGTCGTCCTCGACGGCCAGTTCCCGGAGCCGTTCGGTCTGCCAGGTGAGCATCGCGTCGGTCATGCCCTTGAACGTCTTGCCGAGCATGGCGAAGGAGCCGTCGCCGGTACGGGCGCCCAGATGCAGGTTGGAGAGCTTGCCGGTGCGCCGCCCGTGGCCCCATTCGGCCGCGAGGACCACCAGGTCCAGCGTGTGTACGGGCTTGACCTTCAGCCAGGCGGCACCGCGCCGGCCCGCGCTGTACGGGGCGTCGAGGGCCTTCACCACGACGCCCTCGTGCCCCCGGGCCAGCGTGTCGGCGAGGAACGCCTCGGCCTCCGCCGCCTTGTCCGGCCCCGGCACGAGCGTCCGCCTGACCCGCATCGGCTCGGGCACCAGCCGGGCCAGTTCCGCGTGCCGTTCGGTGAACGGCAGGTCCAGCAGCTCCCGCCCGTCGACCGACAGGGCGTCGAAGAAGACGGGGGAGACGGGCACGGTCTCCGCGGCCGTCGCCACGTCCACGCGGGACCCCACGCGCCCGGCCGTCTCCTGGAAGGAACGCGGCCTTCCCTGTTCGTCCAGCGCGATCACCTCGCCGTCCACGATGAACCGCTCGCCCCGCAACTCCATTGCCGCGGTGGTGAGTTCGGGCAGCCGGTCGGTGATGTCGTCGAGGGTGCGGGTGTAGACACGGACGTCCTCGCCGTCGCGGTGGAGCTGTACCCGGATGCCGTCGAGCTTCTCCTCGACCGCGCAGGCGCCGAGCTTGCCGACCGCCTCGGACACGGAGGCGGCGGTGTGCGCCAGCATCGGCAGCACCGGCCGGCCGACGGTGAGCCGGAAGCCGTCCAGGGCCCCGGGGCCGTCCGCGAGGAGGGCCCGCGCGACGGCCTGCAGCGAACCGGCGAGCATCACCGCCCGTCGTACGTCCCCCGCGGGCGCGCCGGTCGCCTCGGCGAGCCCCTCGACCGCGACCGCGTCCAGAGCGCCCTGGCGCACCTCGCCGGTGAGCAGCCCGAACAGGAAGCGCTGTTCGTCCTCGGTGGCCGCCACCATCAACTCGCCCACCAGACGGGCTCGTTCGGCCTGCGATCCGGTTCCGGAGACCTGGCCGAGCGCGGTGAGGCGGGCGTCCACCTCGCGCACGGTGAGCGTGGGTTCGGCGGCGGGGGCGACCCGCTCGCTCAGCACCTTCCAGCCGATACCGAGCCTGCCCTGCGGCAGCCGCCCCGCCAGATACGGGATCACGATCGGCACGTCGTCCGCGTCGGCGTCACGGAACAGCTCCGCGAGCAGAGCGGTCTTCCGGGACCGCGCCGAGGTGGCGGCGACCTCCTGGGACACATGGGCGAGCCGGCTCAGCAGCATGCAGCCATGGTGCAACGCGGACGCCGGGTTCACACCCGTACGGAGGCGGAGCGCGTGCGGCTCCCTGGCCGCACGCGGTGGCGCCTCGGCGGCTGCGCCGGGGCTCGGGCTCGCCGGAGGGGCGGCCCCGTGGTTCGGGGCCGGCCGCGGGCACTCGGGCCGCGCCCTCGCGCGACGCCGGTCCGCCGTCCCGGACGGGCCCGCCAAGCCCGGCGCGCAGGGGTACCCGGCCCCCGGCTCCCCGGGGCGGCTCCGCCTGATGCCCGGGAGTTCAGCCCCGCAGGTGCGCGACGGGCGCGTTGCGCGGCTCGACGGCGTCGACGACGAGCGTGCCGCGCCACGCCCGGCCGGGGACCAGCGCCGCGGAAAGCCCCGCCGTGCCGCCTGGGACGACGACCACTTCGTCTGTCCCGGTCATGGTGGCCACCTCCGCGGAGAAGGTCGCCCGGTACTCGCCGGATTGACAAATGGCTTTGCCGATTCTGCAATGAGGGGATGAGGCATGGGATGAGTGACGGGATGAGCGGCGCGGCCCCCGCGGGTGTCAGTGGCGGAGCCGGGCAGCGAGCGACCGGCGACGCGGCGACGGACGAGGTTCTCGCCGAGGTGGGGCCCCGGCTGCGGCGGATCAGGAAGGAGCGCGGCGCGACGCTGGCCGGACTGTCCGAGGCCACCGGCATCTCGGTGAGCACGCTCTCGCGCCTGGAGTCCGGGCTGCGCAAGCCCAGCCTGGAGCTGCTGCTGCCCATCGCGCGGGCCCATCAGGTCCCGCTGGACGAGCTGGTCGGCGCCCCGCCGGTCGGTGACCCCCGGGTCCGCGCCGAGCCGATCGTGCGGGGCGGCCGGACGCACTGGCCGCTGACCCGCCAGCCCGGCGGACTCCAGGCGTACAAGATGGTCGAACCGCGGCGGACCATGGAACCCGACCCGCGGACGCACGAGGGCTATGAGTGGCTGTACGTGCTGTCCGGGCGGCTGCGGCTGGTGCTCGGAGAGCATGACGTCGTGCTCGGGGCGGGGGAGGCGGCGGAGTTCGACACCCGGGTTCCGCACTGGTTCGGGTCGACGGGGGAGGGGCCCGTGGAGTTCCTGAGCCTGTTCGGGCCGCAGGGGGAGCGGATGCATGTACGGGCGCGGCCCAAGGCGCGAGGCAAGGAGCTGTGAGAACCGAGGGGGGGCGGGGCGGCTCGGGCCGGGCGTGGTGAAGACGACGGCCGCCGGCTGTTCCCAGGTCGGCAAGCGACCGCTTAGTATGCGATCGACCCCGGTCAGACGACGCAGTCCCCTGGAGGCCCCGCATGCAGGCATGGCAAGTGCACCAGAACGGCGAGCCCGCAGAGGCGATGCGCCTCCAGGAGGTGGATCGGCCGACGCCCGGTGACGGCCAGGTCCTGCTCAAGGTGCGCGCCGCGAACATCAACTTCCCGGACGCGCTGATGTGCCGCGGCCACTACCAGGTCAGGCCGCCGCTGCCGTTCACGCCCGGCGTGGAGATCTGCGGCGAGACCGAGGACGGACGCCGGGTGATCGCCACCCCCGCGCTGCCGTACGGAGGATTCGCCGAGTACGCGGTCGCGGACGCCGCCGCCCTGCTGCCGGCGCCCGAGGCCCTCGACGACGCCGAGGCCGCGGCCCTGCACATCGGCTACCAGACCGGCTGGTTCGGCCTGCACCGCCGGGCCCGTCTGGAGGCCGGCGAGACCCTGCTCGTCCACGCGGCCGCCGGAGGGGTCGGCAGCGCGGCCGTGCAGCTCGGAAAGGCGGCGGGCGCGACCGTCATCGGTGTCGTGGGCGGCGCCGACAAGGCCGCCGTGGCGCGTGAGCTGGGCTGCGACGTCGTCATCGACCGGCGGTCCGAGGACGTCATAGGCGCCGTCAAGGCGGCGACCGGCGGACGCGGCGCGGACGTGATCTACGACCCCGTCGGCGGCGAGGCCTACACCCAGTCCACGAAGGTCGTCGCCTTCGAGGGCAGGATCGTGGTCGTCGGCTTCGCGAGCGGCTCGATCCCGAGCGCCGCGCTGAACCACGCCCTCGTCAAGAACTACGCGATCCTCGGCCTGCACTGGGGCCTGTACAACACCAAGAACCCGAAGCTGGTCCTGCACTGCCACGAGCGGCTCACCGAGCTGGCCGCACGGGGCGCGATCAAGCCGCTGGTGAGCGAGCGGGTGCCGCTGAGCGGGGCCGCCGCCGCCGTGCAGCGGGTCGCCGACGGAGTCACCACCGGGCGGATCGCCGTGGTGCCCACACTGGAGAACGGAGCCGCCGCATGACCGACGCAGCCGAACTGCGCCGCCGCACCCAGGAGTTGCTCGCCGCGCATCCTCCGCTGGAAACCGATCACCTGGACTTCCTGAAGGCACGCTTCGACGCCGGACTCGCCTGGGTGCACTACCCCGAGGGCCTCGGCGGACTCGGCGCCCCGCGCAGTCTCCAGGCCGTCGTGGACGCCGAGCTGGCGGCCGCGGGCGCGCCCGACAACGACCCGCGGCGCATCGGCATCGGCCTCGGCATGGCAGCGCCGACGATCCTCGGCTTCGGCACCGAGGAGCAGAAGCGGCGCTTCCTGCGGCCCCTGTGGGTCGGCGAGGAGGTGTGGTGCCAGCTCTTCAGCGAGCCCGGCGCCGGCTCGGACCTCGCCGCGCTCGGCACCCGCGCCGTCCGCGCGGACGGGGACGCGCCGGGGAGCGGCGGCGACTGGGTGATCAACGGGCAGAAGGTGTGGACCTCCAGCGCCCACCTCGCCCGCTGGGCCATCCTCATCGCCCGCACCGACCCGGACGTGCCCAAGCACCGCGGCATCACCTACTTCATCTGCGACATGACCGACCCGGGTGTCGAGGTACGGCCGCTGCGCCAGATCACCGGCGAGGCGGAGTTCAACGAGGTCTTCCTCACCGACGTCCGCATCCCCGACGCGCACCGCCTCGGCGAGGTCGGCGACGGCTGGCGGGTCGCGCAGACCACGCTGATGAACGAGCGGGTCTCCATCGGCGGCATGCGCATCCCGCGCGAGGGCGGCATGATCGGCCCGGTCTCCAGGACCTGGCGCGAGCGGCCCGAACTGCGCACCCACGACACCCACCAGCGGCTCCTGAAACTGTGGGTCGAGGCCGAGGTCGCCAGGCTCTCCGGCGAACGGCTGCGCCAGCAGCTCGCCCTGGGCCAGCCCGGCCACGAGGGAGCCGGCATGAAGCTCGGCTTCGCCCGCCTGAACCAGGAGATCAGCGGACTGGAGGTCGAACTCCTCGGCGAGGAAGGCCTCTTGTACGAGGACTGGACGATGCGCCGGCCGGAACTGGTCGACTTCACCGGCCGGGACGCCGGATACCGCTACCTGCGCTCCAAGGGCAACAGCATCGAGGGCGGGACCAGCGAGGTCCTGCTGAACATCGTCGCCGAACGCGTCCTGGGCCTGCCGTCCGAGCCGCGCACCGACAAGGACGTCGCATGGAAGGACCTCGCCCGATGAGCCAGGTGAGCACCGAGCCCGATCTGCTCTACACGGAGGAGGAAGAGGCGCTGCGCGCCGCCGTCCGCGACCTCCTCGCCGACCGCTGCGCCGCGGCCGGCGTCATCACCCGCACCGAGTCGGGCACTCCGCACGACCTCGAGCTGTGGAAGGCCCTCTCGGAGGGCATGGGCCTCGCGGGCCTGCTGGTGCCCGAGGAGCAGGGCGGCCAGGGTGCCACGCACCGCGAAGCCGCCGTGGTCCTGGAGGAGTTGGGCCGCGCGGTCGCTCCCGTGCCCTATCTGACGAGCGCCGTGGTCGCGACCGAGGCGCTGCTGGCCTGCGAGGGACCGGCCGCGGCGGACCTGCTCGCCGCGCTCGCCTCCGGCCGCACGGTGGGCGCCCTCGCCGTCCCGCTGAACGTCGGACCGGGCGCCGCCCACCAGGTCGTACGGCTGGAGAACGGTTCCCTGCACGGGGAGTTGACGGGCATCGCGGACGCGGCCGCCGCCGACGTACTGCTGGTTCCGGCCGAGGACGGCGGGCTGTACGCCGTCGACGCGGACGCCGTCACGCTCGTCCCGCAGGTCTGTCTCGACCAGACCCGGCCGCTCGCCCGGATCACCTTCGACGGGGCGCCCGCACGGCTGCTCACCGAGGACGCGCCCGCAGCCGTACGACGTGCGCTGCGGGCCGGTGCCGGACTGCTCGCCTCCGAGCAACTCGGGCTCGCCGACTGGTCGTTGACGGAGACCGTCCGCTACCTCAAGGAGCGCAAGCAGTTCAACCGGCCGGTCGGCGGATTCCAGGCGCTCAAGCACCGGCTGGCCCAGCTGTGGCTGGAGGTCGTGGGCACCCGCGCCGCCGCCCGGAACGCCGCCGACGCGCTGGCCACCGGCAGCGCGGACAGCGACCTGGCGGTCGCCGTCGCCCAGGCGTACGCGGCACCCGTCGCCGTGCACGCGGCCGAGGAGGCGCTCCAGTTGCACGGCGGCATCGGCATGACGTGGGAGCACCCGGCGCACCTGTATCTGAAGCGCGCCAAGGCCGACTCGATCGCCTACGGCACGGCGGGCGCGCATCGCGCGGCCCTGGCCGAACTGGTCGATCTCCAGGCGCCCTGACCCGATCCCGAGCGAAGCCCGCCCCACCTGGGGCGGGCTTTTTTCGTGCGCCCGCGACACACGGGGGAGGGGATAGGGGGAACGCCGGACCGCGCCCGGATCCGGCGAAGTGAACGCGTTCCGTCGGTCCGGCCAACTCCCTTCAGGGCAGGGTTTCTTGAGCCCTGTTCGCCGCATACTCCCTGACGTTCCGTACGGCACCCCTCAAGGGAGGCAGAGCATGGCCCCTACCACCCGGCGCAGAGCCCTCACCACCCTCGGCGCCGCCCTCGCGGGCTCGTTCACCCTGCCCGCGTCGCGGGCTCTCGCGGGCGAGGCGAAGCCCCGCACGCGCCCGCTGTGGCGAGCCCACGCCCACAACGACTACGAGCATCCGCGCCCCCTCTTCGACGCCCTCGACCACCGCTTCGGCAGCGTCGAGGCGGACATCCACCTCGTGGGCGACCAACTCCTCGTCGCCCACGACCCGGTGGAACTCGACCCCGCCCGCACGCTCGAATCCCTCTACCTCGAACCGCTGGCCGCCCGCGTCAGGGCCAACCACGGCTCGGTGTACCGGGGTTACCGCAAGCCGCTCCACCTGCTCATCGACATCAAGACCGAGGGCTCCTCGACGTACCTCGAACTCGACCGTCAACTGCGCCGCCACCGGCACCTTTTCACGACGTACGCGCACGGCCGGGTGCGCCCCGGGCCCCTCACGGCCGTGATCTCCGGGGACCGGGCCGCGCGCGAACCCATGGAGGCGCAGACCGGGCGACTCGCCTTCTACGACGGCCGGCTCGCCGACCTCGGCAGCGCCGCCCCCGCCTCCTTCATCCCGCTGATCAGCGACAACTGGACACTCAACTTCAGCTGGCCGGGCGAGGGCCCGTTCCCGGACGCCGAGCGCGAGAAACTGCGGAACATCATGGCGGCCGCGCACGCCCGCCGGCAGAAGGTCCGGTTCTGGGCCACCCCCGACCTCGCGGGTCCGGCACGCGAGGCGCTGTGGCGCGAACTCCTCGCCGCCGACGTCGACTACCTCAACACCGACGACCTGGGCGGTCTCGAAGAGTTCCTGGACGCCCACGACCGACGGTAGAAGACCACCCGTTCGGGGGACATGTCAGCCTCTCGGACGACCCCTCCGCTACGCCACACTTACGGCCGAACGCCGCGAAGTGACGTGGCGGAGGAGGTTGACGATGGCCATTTCCATCTCAGTGGTGCTGCTGCTCCTTCTGCTGGCAGTGATCTTCCTGCGCAACGGAGGGCTGAAGATCTCTCACGCGCTGGTCTGCGCCCTGCTCGGGTTCCTGCTGGCCAGCACGAGCATGGCCCCGACGATCCACAGCGGTCTCACCGCGACGGCTGACATCGTGGGCAGCCTGACGCCATGACCTGCCGCCGGGTCACGGGGCCCGCGAACACCCCGATACCGTTCGGGACGGGACGCTCGGCGCCGCCGCTCGGGTGGTTGAGGACACTGACGGCGTCCGCTCCCGCCTGCCGGGCGACCATCGTGGTGGATCCGCCGCCGTCCAGGCTGAAGGCGTCCCGCGACCCCAACCGCCTCATCGCCGCCGTCACTTCGGCGATGGTGAGCCCGTTGCGGTATTCCGGGGCGCCGTCCAGGGCGAGGAGCTGCATCCGGCGCCCGTGGTCGGAGAAGCCCACCGCGGTCCGTACGGCGGCGGTCCTGTCGTCCAGGCCCGGCAGCGGCACGCCGTCGGTCATCATCGGATAGCCCCCGACCGCGAAGCGGTACGGGACCCGGGAGGTCTTCGCCACCAGCCGGTGCCGCACCCCGACCCATTCGCCCACGGACAGCTTCCGCAGCTCCTGGGCACCCGCCTCGCGACCGACCAGCACCGTGGTGCCCGGGGCGATGGGTCCGCCGCCCGGAGCGTCGGCGGCGGACACGACCCGACCGCGGCGGACCGTCACCTCGTAGGTGTCGGTGCTGCACGGCGCGGCCCGGTCCGTGTCCGTACCGCAGGTCGCGCGCACCCGCGAGACGCTGCCCCAGTCCGCGGTGAACGCGCCGACGGAGCCGACCGGAAGCGCGTACTGGTTGAACCCGCCGAGCGGCCAGGTGCCGTCGGGGCTGCGGACGGATCCGTCGAGGGCCACGCCGTCCAGCCGGGCCCGGCGGTCGACGCCCACTCCGAACACGTCCTCGGTGGTCGTGCCGGGCGGCAGCGCCGGCCCGAACCGCTGGCCGTCCGGGACCGCGGCCTTGAGCCCGCGGCCGCTCGCGATCGCCGGCCCCACGGTCGCGCCCGTCGCCTCGACGCCCGGATGCTGGGTCTCCGTGATGTTGAAGAAGTCGCCGTTGACCCCGGCGACCGCGCCCTGGGAGTCGGCGAGCTCGGACACGGGTTCCCTCGACGCCACGGCGCCTGGGTAGAGGAGGTCGACGCGCACATGGGGATTGCGCAGATCGACGGTCAACACGTGGGCGTGCGCCACTCCCTTGGCCGCCGGGATGTCCAGCTGCGTGTACTCGACGCCGGGCGCGATGTCCGTCGCGTCCTCCGCGCCGCTGGCCGGTGCCGCCCCGGTCAGGGCCGCACCGGCCAGCGCTCCGCTTGCCGTGAAGACCGTCAGTGCCGTTCTGAACCGTCTGCCGCGACGTGTCACCGTGCCCCCTGATGTCTCGTCAACTTTCCCAGGACTCAGGGGAATTGCACCAGAGGTTGGTACCCGGGCCGGTGGCTAGGCGCCGACGACGCGGGAACGGATCAGAAAACGCACTCCTTCGGGTGCTTCGAGGGAGAAGCCGCTGCCCCGGCCCGGCACGACGTCCACGATCAGACGCGTGTGGTTCCACAGCGCGTACTGGCTCTTCGAGATCCAGAAGGTGATCGGCTCGTCGACGCCCTCGACCTCCAGCTCGGCCAGCAGCACGTCGGAGCCACCGGTGCGGAACTCGCCCTCCGGATAGCACATGGGCGCGCTGCCGTCGCAGCAGCCGCCCGACTGGTGGAACATCAGCGGTCCGTGCTGGGTGCGCAGTCGCCGCAGCAGCTCGGCTGCCGCGGGCGTCAGCTGCACGCGCGGGACGACGTCCATCGGCACTCCCCCTCGGGTCTCACGGCTCTCACGGCTCCTGCGCGGAGCACGGCTCAGCCGACCATCCCGGACGTTGCGAGAGGGTTGCAGACGCCGGACACGGAAGAGGCCGGCCCCCGGTGACGCCCGCGTGTCGCGGGTCGTCACCGAGGACCGGCCTCGGGAGTACGGGATGCGGGCGGACGAGGTGTCAGCCGATGGGGCGGCCGCGGGAGCGCGGCCGGCCGGCCTGGTGCCGGCGGACGAGGTGCCGCTGGATCCGGTGGCCGCGGACGCGGTGGGTCAGCAGATGCGCGGGAGTTGCTCCCCGAGCGGCATGTCCACCACGCGGGTGCCGCCCAGACCGGTGGCCGCGACGACCATGCCCGGGTGGTCCGGGACGCAGTGGCCGATCGCCACGGACTCCTTGCCGAGCGGGTGGGCGCGCATCGCCGCGAGCACGGCGTCGGCGTGTTCGGCCGCCACGAACGCCACCAGCTTGCCCTCGTTGGCCACGTACAGCGGGTCGAGGCCGAGGAAGGCGCAGGCGTTGGCGACCGTCTCCGGGACGGGCAGGGAGCGCTCGTCGAGCGCGATGCCGACCCGCGCCGCCGCGGCGATCTCGTTCAGGGAGGTGGCCAGACCGCCGCGGGTCGGATCGCGCAGCACGTGGATGTCGGGGCAGACAGCCAGCATGTCCGCGACCAGACCGGCCAGCGACGCGGTGTCGCTCTGGATCTCGACGCCGAACTCCAGCCCCTCCCGGACGCTCATGATCGCCACTCCGTGCACGCCGATCGGCCCGCTGACCAGCACCACGTCACCGGGGGCCGCGCGCTGCGGGCGGATGTCGACGCCGTCCGGGATCAGGCCGATCCCGGCGGTGTTGATGAAGATGCCGTCGCCGTGGCCCGCGTCGACGACCTTGGTGTCGCCCGTCGCGACCACCACCCCGGCCGTCCGGGCCGCCTCGCCCAGCGCCTCGGCCACGCGCCCCACGACAGACAGCTCGACGCCCTCCTCCAGGATGAACCCGCAGGAGAGGTAGGCCGGTACGGCCCCCGCCATGGCCAGGTCGTTGACCGTGCCGTTGACGGCCAGGTCCCCGATGCTGCCGCCGGGGAAGAACAGCGGCCGTACGACGAAGGAGTCGGTGGAGAAGGCGAGCCGGGCGCCGCCCATCAGCAGATGCGCGGAGTCGCCGAGCTCGGCGAGCACGTCGCTGCCGAAGGCGGGCGCGAACAGGTGCTCCACCAGTTCGGCGGAGAGCGTGCCGCCACCGCCGTGCCCCATCACGATCCTGTCGTGGTCGCGCAGCGGCGCCGGGCAGGTCCAGGAGGAGAAGTCGGCGGGAGCGTATGCGGAGTCAGCCAACGGAACTCGCCTCCTTGTCGGGGGTCTGAAGCCGCCGGTAGAGGTAGTAGGCGGCGCACGCGCCCTCGCTGGAGACCATGGTCGCGCCCAGCGGATTGCGCGGGGTGCACTCCTTGCCGAACGCGGCGCACTCGTGCGGCTTGATGAGGCCCTGGAGCACCTCGCCGCTGCGGCAGACGGTCGACTCCTCGGTCGCGATGCCGGTCACCGAGAAGCGGTGCTCGGCGTCGTACTCGCGGTACTTGGGGGACAGCCGCCAGCCGCTCCGCGGAATCATGCCGATCCCGCGCCAGGCCCGGTCGGTCACCTCGAAGACGTCGGACAGCATGGTACGGGCCGCCGGGCTCCCCTCGGCCTGCACCGCGCGCGGGTAGGCGTTCTCCACAGTGTGCTGTCCCGCCTCCAGTTGGCGTACCGCGCGGCGGATGCCCTCCAGGATGTCGAGCGGCTCGAAGCCCGTCACGACGATCGGCACCCGGTGGCGCTCGGCCAGTTCGGGGTACTCGCCCATGCCCATCACGGTGCAGACGTGCCCGGCGGCGAGGAACGCCTGCACCCGGCAGTCCGGCGAGTTCATGATCGCGTCGATGGCCGGGGGCACCTTGACGTGCGAGACCAGCAGGCTGAAGTTGGGGATGCCCAGCTTCTTGGCCTGATAGACGGTCATCGCGTTGGGCGGCGCCGTGGTCTCGAAGCCGATGCCGAAGAACACGACCTGACGGTCGGGGTTCTCCTGCGCGATCTTGAGCGCGTCCAGCGGCGAGTAGACGACGCGTACGTCCGCGCCCTCGCTCTTGACCTTGAACAGGTCGCGTCCGCTGCCGGGCACCCGCAGCATGTCGCCGAAGGAGCAGAAGATCACGTCCGGGCGGGAGGCGATCTCCAGCGCCTTGTCGATGATCTCCAGCGGGGTCACACAGACCGGGCAGCCCGGCCCGTGGATCAACTCGATCTCCTCGGGGAGGAGTTGGTCGATGCCGTGGCGGATGATCGAGTGCGTCTGTCCGCCGCAGACCTCCATGATGGACCAGGGCCGGGTGGTGACCGCCCTGATGTCGTCGAAGAGCCGCTTGGCGAGGACCGGATCGCTGAACTCGTCCAGGTACTTCATGACCGCGCCTCCTTCTCGACGCCCTCCAGGGGCGGGAGTCCGGTTCCGGCGGGGCGTTCGGCTCCCGCGTCCCGGGCGGCCTTGCCCCAGGCGTCGCCGAACTCCTCCTCCAGCACTCCGAGGTTCTCGAAGAGCTCCAGGGTCTGCTTCGCCGACTCCTCGTCCAGCCGCTGCAACGCGAATCCCACATGGACGATGGCGTAGTCACCGACCTTCATGTCCGGCACGTACTCCAGACACACGTCCTTGACGACACCGCCGAAGTCGACCTTGGCCATCCGCGTCGCGTCGCGTTCCTCGATCTCCAGCACTCTGCCGGGTACGGCCAGACACATGACTCGCTCCTGACTCGCTCCAGCGCTCCTGTTGCGCGCTAGTCCCGTGCTCGGGCGGCGACGATCAGCTGCCCGAGGGCCAGACCGCCGTCGTTGGGTGGAACCCTGTGGTGCCTCAGTACGGTGAAGCCGTCGCGTTCCAGGACGGCGCCGCAGCCCTCGGTGAGCAGGGCGTTGCAGAACACCCCGCCGCTGAGGGCGACCGTTCGGATGCCGGTGCGCTCTCGTGCCACCGCGCACACCTCCAGGACCAGACCGACGACGGCCCGATGGAACCGACGGGCCACCGGCCCGGCCGTGACACCGGCCCGGACGTCCGCGACGGCGGCGGCCAGGACCGGCGCCGGATCGGCGATCAGCGGCACCTCGGGGTCCTGACGGACCGCTCTCAGCATGAACCGGTACGCGTCGTTCCGCTCGTCGTCGGCGAGCGGCCCAGCCAGGTCGCCCAGCGCCGCGTTCTCCAGCTCCATCGCCGCCTGGGCCTCGTACTCCACCCGGTGGCAGACCCCCGCGAGCGAGGACACCGCGTCGAAGAGGCGTCCCATGCTGGACGTGGGAACGCAGTTGAGCCCGCGTTCCAGCTGCCGTTCGAGCAGCCGCCGCTCCTCGGGGGTGGCGGCCGCGGCGCACGGCAGCTCGTCCCGCCAGGGCAGTCCCGCCGCCCGCAGATGCGACAGCGCCATCCGGTAGGGGTTGCGTACGGCCGCGTCGCCGCCCGGCAGCGGCACATAGCCCAGATGGGCGAACCGCCGGTATCCGTCGTAGTCGGCGAGCAGCACCTCGCCGCCCCACACGGCACCGTCGTCGCCGTAACCGGTCCCGTCGAAGGCGATCCCGATCACCGGCGCCGAACCGTCCAGACCGTGCTCGGCCATCGCGGAGGCGACGTGGGCGTGGTGGTGCTGCACCTGGCGCAGCGTCAGGCCGCGGGACTCGGCGGCGCGCCGCGCCCACTGGGTGGCGCGATAGCCGGGATGCCGGTCGGCGACCAGCAGACGGGGTGCGACGGCGGTGAGGTCCGTCAGATGGCCGGTGGCCCGCTCGAACGCGGTCAGGGTGGCCAGGTCGTCCATGTCCCCGACGTGGGCGGACAGCCAGGCGTAACGGCCGTCCCCGGCGCAGAAGGTGTTCTTCAGGTCGCCGCCCACGGCCAGCGCCGGGACCACCGGCACCGGCAGCGCGATCGGGAAGGGGGCGTAGCCGCGCGAGCGGCGCACCGGGAGCTCGGCTCCCGCGCAGACCCGGACCACCGAGTCGTCGCAGGGCACGTGGATGGGCCGGTCGTGCGCGAGCCAGGCGTCGGCCAGTCCCGCCAGCCGGGTCAGCGCCTCGTCGTCGTCGGTGACGATGGGCTCGCCCGAGCGGTTTCCGCTGGTCATGACGAGGACGGCCGGACCCGGCGGATCACCGGGCAGCCCGAGCAGCAGCCGGTGCACGGGGGTGTACGGGAGCATGAAGCCGAGGTCGGGACTGCCGGGCGCGACTCCCGCCGCGATCTCGCCACCGGCGCCCGCCCGCCGCCGCAGCAGGACCACCGGCTTGCGCGGCCCGAGCAGCAACTCCCGCTCCGCCGGGCCGACATGGGCCAGCCGCCGGACGGTCTCCAGCGAGCCGGCCAGCACCGCGAAGGGTTTGCCGCCGCGGTTCTTGCGCTTGCGCAGGGTGCGGACGGCCGCGGGATCGCCCGCGTCGCACGCCAGGTGGTAGCCGCCGATCCCCTTGACCGCCACCACGGCACCCTCGGCCAGCAGCCGACGGGCCTCGGCGAGCGCCTGCCCGTCGCGCAGTTCGCCCGGATCGTCCGGCCCGGTGCGCAGGGTGAGCCGGGGACCGCAGGCGGGGCAGGCGATCGGCTGGGCGTGGAAGCGCCGGTCGGCCGGGTCCGCGTACTCCCGGGCGCAGTCCGCGCACATCGGGAAGCCCGCCATGGTCGTGCTGTCCCGGTCGTACGGCAGCGAGGTCACGATGGTGAACCGCGGCCCGCAGTGCGTGCAGGTGATGAACGGGTGCCGGTACCGCCGGTCGGCGGGGTCCGCGAGCTCGCTCAGACAGGCGTCGCAGGTCGCGGTGTCCGGGGAGACCAGCGTGCGGCCCGGCCCGCCGGAGGAGGGGCGGATGGTGAACACCGAGCCGTCGTTCTCCAGGGGCACGGCACGGTGCTCGACCGACTCGACGACCGCGAGCGGCGGCGGCCGGGTCCCGATCCGCGCGCAGAACACGGCCACGTCGGCCGCCGGGCCCTCCACCTCGGCCTCCACGCCCCGCGCGTTGTTGGTGACCCAGCCGGTCAGCCCGAGTTCCTCCGCGAGGGTGTACACGAAGGGCCGGAACCCCACCCCCTGGACGACGCCCGTGACGGTGACGTGCCTGCGCTCGCGCCCCGGGGCTCCTTTCACCGCGGGTGCCCCTGCGCCTGTTCCCGGCTCGGTCCGGCCCCGGCCTCCCGCGCGTGCGGGTGCCCGTCGGCGTGGACGTGGCTGTCGCCGTCGGCGTGCGGGTGCCCGTTGCCGTTCTCGTGGCTGTGCAGGTACCGCTCGTGCTGCCGCGCCAGGACGGGTACGTGCGTCTCGTCGCCGGCCGCGCAGCGCAGGATGTGCGCCAGCAGCGCGTCGACCCCCTGACCGGTGCGGGCCGAGGTCTCCAGGACCGGCACTCCGGGGTTGACCTGCTGGACACCCCGCAGGAACGCCTCCCGGTCGAAGCCGACGGCGTCCGCGATGTCGGTCTTGGTGATCACGACCAGCTGCGCGAGCCCGAAGGCCGCCGGGTACTTGACCGGCTTGTCCTCGCCCTCGGTCACCGACGCGAGCGCGATCCGCAGGGTCTCCCCGAGGTCGTAGGAGGCGGGGCAGACGAGATTGCCGACGTTCTCGACGAACAGCAACCGGCTGCCCTCGGGCAGCCAGCCCTCGAGCCGCCGCTGGAGCATGCCCGCCTCCAGATGGCACAGCCCGTCGGTGAGGATCTGCCGCACCGGCGCGCCGGAGCGGGCCAGCCGGGTCGCGTCGTTCTCGGTCGCCAGGTCGGCGGTGACGGCGGCGGCCGGCGTACCGCCCGCGACGGCGCGCGCCAGCAGCTGTTCGAGCAGCGCCGTCTTGCCGCTGCCCGGACTGGACAGCAGATTGACCGCCACCGTGCCGCGGTCACCCAGATAGCCCCGCAGGGCCAGCGCGTTCTCGTCGTTCTTGGCGAGCACGGCCTGATGCAGGTCAACGGTGCGGCACATGGCTCGCCTCCTCGTCGCGTACCGGCAGCCCGGACGGCGCGGCCCGTGGCCCGTCGCCCGCGCTCTTCCCGTCCGGGGGCCCGTCGGCCAGCGTCACCCGGACGATCTCCAGCTCCCGGCCGCTGAGCAGGGTCAGCGTGGCCCCGCACTCGGCGCACCACAGCACCGGAGGCATCCCGGTCGGCGCCTCGCGCCCGCAGCCGTCGCAGCGGCCCCGTGCATCGACAGTCTCGATCAGCAGGCGGGCCCCCGCCAGCGCGGTGCCCTCCGCCGCCAGCCCGAACGAGAAGTCCAGCGCCTCGGGCACCACGCCCGCGAGCTCGCCGATCCGCAGGGTCAGCGACGCGACCGGGCGCCCCTGTTCCCGTACGGCTTCCTCGACCTGTTCGACGACCGCCACGGCGATGGACAGCTCATGCACGGCCCTCACCTCCCGCCGCCGAGCCGCCGGGCGGCGCCGTGGCGCCCGGGTGTGAGGCTCGCGCATGCCTGGTTACTCTGAGAAGACGATGACCGGGCACGAAGTCGAGCGACGCGCTCTGCTCACCCCGGTGCTGCTCCTGTTGCTGGCCGAACGCCAAGGTCATGGCTACGAACTGGTGCAGCGCCTGGGCGCTTTCGGCTGCGGCGACGCGGATCAGGCGCATGTGTACCGGCTGCTGCGGGGCATGGAGAGCGGTGGTGAGGTCACCTCGCACTGGCACGCCTCGGAGAGCGGTCCCGCGCGCCGCGTCTACGCGATCACCCAGCAGGGCGCCATGAACCTCGCCCTGTGGTTCGTCCGCCTGGGCGAACTCCACAGCACCCTGCATCTCTTCCTCGAGCGCTATGTGCAGCTCGAGGACGTCGGTGGCCGCGCGGAGCGGCGCGAGGGCGGGGGTCCCGGCGCCGGCGCGCGTCCACCGGATCGTGCGCGGACGCCGGATCACATGCGCCGCATGCGCAAGTAGCGGCGGATGTCCGACAGGTTCCTCGCGACTCCGTAGGCCACTACGAGGCCCGCGGCCAGGCCCACCCATTGCCATTCCATCCTTGCCTCCATGGTGATCAGCTCCTCTGGGGTACAGAGGTAGCGCGGCGTACGAGGTCGAGCACCAGGTCGGCGGCGGCCTCCACGGCATCGGCCACCGGGGGTGTCAGCCCCATCCCCTCGTCCGTGTCGCGGGGTTCGCAGCCGATGACGTACACCTCCTTGGGGAGGGTGCCGCCCGCGCCGGCGTGCAGGTCGTGCAGCAGGGCCAGCACGGTGGCGGGGTCCATGGCGTGCGTGTCGAGCGGCCCCGGCTCGGGCCGTGCCGTGGGGGGTTCGGGGCCCACGTCGATCGTGTAGAGCGTGCCCGGCGGCCCTCCGCGGCTGACGATGTCCACCAGCACGAGGGCCTGATAGCCCTCCAGCAGCCGGTAGGCGAGGTGCACTCCGCGGATGCCGGTGTCCATCAGCTCGACGCCGGGCGGCAGTTCGGGCGTGCGGGCGGCGAGCCGCCGTACGGTCTCCACCCCGAACCCGTCGTCCTGGAGGAACACGTTGCCCACTCCGGCGACCAGAACGCGGCGGGTCCCGTCCCGTCCGGCCGTACCGTACGCCTCGGTGCCATCAGGTCCGGTCATGTCGCCTCCTCCTTCAGCGGGGCCACCTCGTCGGGCTTGAAGTACAGGAAACGGCCCTGTGTACGGCGTATGTCGGTGCCGGGATCGTCGTCCACGACGACGGCGAGATGCGTTTCGCCGTCGAGGTCGCCGACCACGGCCTCGACGGTGGCGTGCCGGCCGTGGAGGAAGGCGTCCTGGGCGTCGGAGCGGCGGGCGCCGGGGGTGAGCAGGACCCGGCTGCCGGCCCTTACGGCCTCGCCGTCGATGATGACGACGCCCGGCACCTCGGCGGCCCCGGCGTCCTGCGCCGGGTCCCACCAGGGGTGTCCGGGGCCCTGAGGCAGGCTCAGCCCGGTATCGGGAGCAGGGGGGAGCGGCTCGCCGGCAGGGTCGTCGCCGGTGATCTCGCGCAGCCCCCGGATCGCCCCGTGCAGCCGTTCGCGGACCGCCTCCGGCATGTCGTCGACCAGGTCGATGACCCCGGCGGCGCGGGCGTCCGTGCCGCGCGCCTCGCGCTTCTCCCGCTCGGTCAGCGCGGCCGTGCGCAGCGAGAGGATCTCGTCGATCTCGGTGGCGTCGTAGAGGGGCCCCGGGCTCTCCTCGGCGACAGCGGGGTGGTCCTCCAGGATGATCGGCGAGGACAGCATGACGTCGTCCGTGCCGGGCGGGCCCGCGAGTACGGGCCAGGTGTGCTCGTTCTGACAGCTCGCTGCCGCCGGGCGGCCCCACTCGGGCGGGTCGGTCAGCGACAGGAACCGTCCCCCGGGCACGCCGAGCAGCAGATGGGTGCCGATCAGGCTGTGGGCGAGGGCGGTCTCGCGGTCGGTGCCGGCGTGCTCGGGGGCGGTGGTGGTGTTGTGCACGCTCACGGTGAGCCGCAGGACCCGGTAGGGGCCCGGCAACTCCTCGACACGCGGGCGCAGTTCGCCCGTCAGGCGCTGCCTGCGCCGCACCAGACGGCCCAGTGTCCGGCCCTCGGCGTCGGTCACCGGCTCGTACTCGACGGCGTCCGGAAGGTCGAACCGTACGGCGTGGAAGGCGGCCTGATCACCCATCAGTTCGGCGAAGGTCTCATGGATCAGGACGCGTTCCTCGTGTCCCTCGTCCCACGGCACCAACACCCGGTCGGGGAGGTCGAGTTCGGGGACCTCCGTGTAGCCGCCGTCGGCGTCGAGCCGTTCCACCGTGCGGCGCCGCACGTGCAGGAAGCGCAGTTCGGCGTGCAGCCGGTCCCCGTCACGGGGCTCCAGCAGGCATTCGGTGCGCTGGACGGAGTGTTCTCCGGTCGTGGCGGTCCAGGCGGGCGGCACCAGGACGCCGAACTGCCAGCGCAGTTGGTTCTTCGCGGCCGAGGCGCGGTAGGGGTAGAGGACGTATCCCTCGAACAGGACGGCGTCCGCAATGGTACGGGCCTGCTCGAAGCGGTTCTCCAGGGGATTGCTCATCTCAGTCGGCCCCCTTCCTCGCGTCGGCGGTGGCGAGGAGTTCGTCGAAGACCCGCTCCCAGGACGGCAGGGCGCGCGAGGAGCGGTAGCGGCGCAGCGCGTCCAGCACGTCCAGCCGGACGCGCAGCCAGCCCGAGTTGGGGAAGTACTGCTCGATCATGTTCCGCCACACGTCCACCGGCATCCGGTACGACGTCTCCTTGTGCCAGGGCACCGGCTCGGCCCGGAAGCCGTCCCGGCCGGTGAACACCGTGCCGGAGAAGAGCAGGAGCAGCGGGACCTCACCGCGCGACAGCGCCCGGAAGTACGACGCGGACGCGACCTCGGTGTCGTAGGTGCACGGCACCGGGAGATCCACCTCCGTCGAACCGGTGAACCCCGGGACCGTGATGGAGGCGTGGGCGAACTGCAACGGCTTGAGCGTGCTGTTCCAGCGGCTCGGCTCGCCGAACAGGTCGCCCAGCATGCCGACCTCCTCCGGCTCGTAGGACCGCCCGGCGGGCTCGATACGGATCTGGCAGCGCAGCGCGAGGGCGTGCACGGGCTGGTGGTCGGCCTCCTCGATGCGCAGCCCGAACAACAGCGTGGGCCCGGCTCCGTACGGCTCGGGGCGTACACCGGTACAGGTGAACTGGAGATCGGTCACGGGGTGCCCCCGGAATGCCTGGCCGGGCCCGCGGATTCCTCCGGAGCGGCGGGGGGACCGGCTTCCGCCGACGGGGTGGGGGGTCCGGGGTGCGCCGACGCGACTGTGGGCCCGGTTTCCGGGTCCAGCGGCCGGGCGGCCGCCGTGATCCGGTCGAAGAACTCCGCGATGTCCGCGCGTGCCTCGGTACCGCCGTCGAAGCCCTTCCAGTGCAGCCGCATCCGGCCGACCAACTCGTAGCAGACGTCGACCGGGACGAGCGTGCACGTCACCGAGCCGCCGCGTCCGCGGTGCAGCAACAGCGCCTCCACGTCGGGTTCCAGCAGCTCCGCGAGCCGGCTGCGCCCGAGGACCGCGTCCCAGGTCTGGGGGTCGAGTTCGCTCTCGGTGGCGCCCGCCGGGCTCGGATAGAAGGCCGCGAGCCGGTCGAGCTCGGAGTTGCGGAAGAAGAAGGCCAGCGCGACCGGGATCTGCAGCCGGTTCCAGTCCGCCTCGTCCAGGTCGAACCCGGGATCGGTGAGATACCGGTCCGGGACGGCCCGGAAGCGTCCCTGCCCCGCGCCCGGCCGGGTGAAGAGCAGATAGCAGGGCGGGCAGGCGCATTTGAGGGACCGTCGGGAGGTGTCGACGAGATGCCGGTGCTCGGCGGGCAGCGGCTCCCCGCACAGGTCGCAGCGCTCGCCCTTGGGTGGCGGCCTCCGGGTGAACTGCCTGAGGACGTCGGTGGTCATGGCCCCGCCCCCAGCAGCTCGCCGGGCAGCGCCACCCGCACCGACCCGTCCTCCTCCAGCAGCGGTACGGGCTCCAGGTGGCCCTTCTCGCCCCGGCCCGCCCGGTGCACGTCGAACTCGGCGGCACAGCCCGCGCACCGCAGCAGTTCGCCGTCCAGGACCGCCGGAGCGAGGCTCGCCGCACAGACCGGGCAGCGGTCGCGGTAGGCGTACAGCTGCCCCGGCAGCCGGACCAGCAGCAGCGTGCGGCCGGCGACCTCGGTGACCCCGGTGGCCCGGTCGCCCAACGGCAGAGCGTGGGGGCCGAGGGTGTACCAGCGTGCCGGATCGGCCGGTTCCGCGGACGGCGCCGCCTCGCCCGGAGCGTCGTCCGGGCGGTGCGGCAGGATCTGGAGCAGCGCCGGCTGCGGGCTCTCCTCGGCCATTCCCTCGACCTCGATGTGCTCGACCTCGGGGGCGATCCGGGCGACCGCCTCCTCGATGGTCCAGCGCACGGTCTGGGTGGAGGAGGGACAGCCGTCGCAGCTCCCGCGCAGTTTGAGCCGTAGCGTCGGACCGTCGGCCGCCTCCAGGTCGAGCCCGGCCACCTCGACGTCGCCCGCGTGCGAGCCGAGGTAGGGACGGACCTTGTCGAGGGCGCGGCCCACCCGGGTCGCGGTGTCCTCGGGATGCAGATCGTGCAGGATCAGCAGATCGCTGACGAGTTCGTCGGCGGTGAGGACGGCGAGGGGATCCGCGCCGTCCGGGGCGGAGCGCAGCAGGCGTACGGTCCGGGCCAGGCCCTCGCCGTAGAACTCCATGAGGCAGCGCACGAGTTCGTCCGCGGTGTCGCGCGCCTCCGGTCCCGCCTGCTGCGCCAGCTCGTCGAGCAGCGCGCCTATCCGCTCGCCCGTCTCCTGTCCGGCCATCGGCAAGCCCCTCTCCTGACAAAGGTCAGATCCTGCGGGAGGTCAGACCCTGGGGAAGATCCAGCTCCTGGGGGAGGTCAGACCGCCAGTCCGCTGAGCCCGGTCGGCAGATGCGTCTGCTCGACGGTCCGGCCGCCGCCGACGTACATGTGCACGCCGCACGGCAGACACGGGTCGAAGCTGCGGACGGCCCGCATGATGTCGATGCCCTTGAAGTTCTCGGGCGGGTTCTCCTCGAAGATGGGGGTGTTCTGCACCGCGTCCTCGTACGGGCCCGGTGTGCCGTAGCTGTCACGCACACTGCCGTTCCACGGCGTCGGCGGGTACGGGTGGTAGTTGGCGATCTTGCCGTCCCTGATCACCATGTGGTGGGAGAGCACGCCCCGGACCGCCTCGGTGAAGCCGCAGCCGATCGACTCGTCCGGCACGTCGAACTTCTCCCAGGTCTGGGTGCGTCCGGCGCGTACCTCCTCCATCGCCTGCTCGGTGAAGTAGAGGGCGGCCGCGGCGGCGTACGCCTGGAAGTAGGTGCGGGCCCGGTTGCGTTCGAGGGCGTTGCTCCACTGCGGGATCTTCCACTCCAGCGCCATCTCCGGCTTGGTCATCGTGCGCGGCAGGTTGATCTGCACGCTGTGCCCGGTGGCCTTGATGTAGCCGATGTCGACCAGCCCGGACAGGGCCGTGGACCACAGCCGCGCGATCGGGCCGCCGCCGGTGTCCAGCGCCAGATGGTCGGTGCCGTCGAACCAGCGCGGCGACATCACCCAGCTGTACTTGTCGTCGAAGTCCCGCTTCTGCGGGGCGGGGATGGTGTGCTGGTTCCACGGGTGCCGTTCGTCGACGGGGTTGCCGAGCGGGTCCCGTTCGACGAACTTCTCCATGCCCGACCAGTCCTCGTAGTACGAGCTGCCGAGCAGGATGCGGATGCCGAGGTTGATGTCGACGAGGCTGTTGGTGACCAGCTTGCCGTCCACGACCACACCCGGGGTGACGAACATCCGCCGGCCCCAGTTCTCCATGTTGGCGTACTGGAAGTCGCAGTACTCCGGGTCGTTCAGCGCGCCCCAGCACCCCAGCAGCACCCGGCGCCTGCCCACTTCCTCGTACCCGGGCAGTGCCTCGTAGAAGAAGTCGAAGAGGTCGTCGTGGAGCGGGACGACCCGCTTCATGAACTCCACGTAGCGGGTGAGCCGGGTCAGGTAGTCGGTGAAGAGCTGGATGGTCGCGACCGTGCCGACCCCGCCCGGGTAGAGCGTCGAGGGGTGCACATGGCGGCCCTCCATCAGACAGAACATCTCCCGTGTGTAGCGGCTCACTTGGAGCGCCTCACGGTAGAACTCGCCCTCCAGCGGGTTGAGCGAGCGCATGATGTCGGCGATGGTGCGGTAGCCGTGGTCGGCCGCGTGCGGGGCCTCGGTGCGCTCGGCGAGTTCGAGCACGCCGGGGTTGGTCTCGCGGACCATCCGCTCGCAGTAGTCCACGCCGACCAGGTTCTCCTGGAAGATGTTGTGGTCGAACATGTACTCCGCGGCCTCGCCGAGATTGATGATCCACTCGCCGAGGTGCGGGGGTGCCACGCCGTACGCCATGTTCTGGGCGTAGACCGAGCAGGTCGCGTGGTTGTCGCCGCAGATGCCGCAGATCCGGCTGGTGATGAAGTGCGCGTCGCGCGGGTCCTTGCCGCGCATGAACACGCTGTACCCGCGGAAGACGGACGAGGTGCTGTAGCACTCCGCGACCCGCTTCGCCTTGAAGTCGATCTTGGTGTGGATGCCGAGACTGCCCACGATGCGGGTGATCGGGTCCCACGACATCTCCGTGAGGCCGTCACCGCCCGGCTTGTTCGTCGCCGTCGCCATGGTGCCGCGCCACCTTCCTGTCGAGTGTCCTGCTCAGCGGGTGGGTAACCGTGGTCACCACGGGGCCTTGTAGCCGGTCGTGAGCTCCTCGCCCTTGCCGCGCCACTTCGGTTCCTTGTCGACGGTCTTCGCGGTGATGTTCCGCAGACGTCGTATGACCGAGCCGTAGATACCGCTCGCCGTCGCGGACACATGGCCGCCCGGCGGCTCGTCCATGAACGGCATGAACTTGTCCGGGAAGCCCGGCATGGTGCAGGCGATGCAGATCCCGCCGACGTTCGGGCAGCCGCCCACGCCGTTGATCCAGCCGCGCTTGGGCACATTGCACTTGACGACCGGGCCCCAGCAGCCGAGTTTGACCAGGCACTCCGGAGATCCGTACTCGGTGGCGAACTGTCCCTGCTCGTAGTACCCGGCACGGTCGCAGCCCTCGTGCACCGTCGCGCCGAACAGCCAGGTCGGCCGCAGTTCCTCGTCCAGCGGGATCATGGGAGCCGCGCCCGCCGCCTGGTACAGCAGGTAGAGCAGGGTCTCGGAGGCGTTGTCCGGGTGCACGGGGCAGCCCGGGATGCAGACGATCGGAATGCCCGCCTTGGACTTCCACTCCCAGCCCAGATAGTCAGGCACCCCCATCGCGCCGGTCGGATTGCCGGCCATCGCGTGGATACCGCCGTACGTCGCGCAGGTCCCGATGGCGACGACGGCGAGCGCCTTGGGGGTGAGCCGGTCGAGCCACTCGCTGGTGGTGATCGGCTGACCCGTCTCCGGGTCGTCCCCGAAGCCGCACCAGTAGCCCTCCGGCTTGACCCGCTCGTTCGGTATCGATCCCTCGACGACCAGCACGAAGGGCTCCAGCTCGCCCCGGTCGGCCTTGAAGAACCACTCGACGAAATTGTCCGCGCCCTGCACTGGCCCGCACTCGAAGTCGATCAGGGGCCAGTGGACCGCCACCTTGGGCAGTCCCGGCAGGGCACCGAGCGCCAGCTCCTCGATGCTGGGCTGGGTCGCGGCGGTCAGCGAGACCGAATCCCCGTCGCAGCTCAGCCCCGCGTTGATCCAGAGAATGTGGACGGTCGGGTCCTCCTGCGCGTCGTCCTGGGCGACGGGGTCGGCCGTCGTGGCGGTCGGGGCGTTCATGAGCCCTCCTGGGAATCAGCTCATTCAGGTCATAGCTGGCCAAACAGCCTTCCCCATGGTTACCGCCCAGGAGCGCCCCGGGTAAGTGCGAACCGGCCCTATCGCCCTCGCGCACTATCGCCCCGCCCCGGCGGGTTCGTCGCGTGGCGGAGGCAGCGCCCTTCACTCCCGCCGCGCCAGGCGCCCACCGCGCGTTGCCGTAACCGCCGCGCGTGTCCCGGCAAGGCGCTGGCCGGGACGCCGGTCGAAGCGCAGGTCCTGATCATGTGTAACTTTTGCGTTTAATTTTCTCTTCATTTGTTGTGTTCGAGGCCCAGCCGGCTTGGCGCGGCAATTTCTTCCGCTTCATGGAATGGGCATTCCTGTTCGATGATCCGCCGTTGTCGATGTCTTTGTATTTCCTTTTGACTTGTCCGTCTTGTTTGGGCGGGTGTTTTGGATGTGGTGGGCAGATTCGGTCGGATCTGTTCAATCTGAACGCGATTGACAGGTGGAATGTTCTGAGCTTCGATCTTGGCCGATATGGAGATCGTGTGACCACGGGGTGGGGGCTATGGGGTTAACGGGGTCGCGTCGTGCTGTCGGCGCGAGGGAACGCGTCAGACGGTTGCTGGGGCGTCGGGTCTGTGTGGCGGCATCCGTGCTCGTTCTGCAGCTGGTGGGCACCGCCGGCGTGCAGGCGGTCGCCGTACAGGCGACGCCCGACGATGCGCAGGCGTCTGTCGACAGCGGTGACCTGTCGCCCGAGGCGGGCGCGTCGCTGAAGGCCGCGCAGTCGGGTTCGCCCGTCGCCGTGGACTCCGAGACGACGCCCACCCAACTGGTCACGGCGCAGCCGGACGGCACGTTCAGCGTCGAGTTCGATCCCGAAGCGGTACGTGTGCGGCAGGCGTCGGGCTGGGTGCCGGTCGACACTGACCTCGCGAAAGACTCCGCCGGCGAGCTTGCGCCGAAGGCCGCTGCCGTGGACATCACCTTCTCCGGGGGCGGCGCGCACGACCCCCTGGCGCGCATCACCAAGGACGGCAAGACCTACAGCGTCGGCTCACCCTGGACGCTGCCGACGCCGACGCTCTCCGGTTCCACGGCCACGTATTCGGATGTCATGCCCGGGATAAATCTGGTGGTCCAGGCGACGGCGGACGGCTTCAGCGAGAACCTGGTCGTCAAGTCCCGTGCGGCGGCCGACAACCCGGATCTGTCGAGCGTTCGCTTCCCCGTCTCGGTCGAAGGCGTCTCCGCGTACGACACTCACTCCGGTGGTGCGGCCTTCGTCGACGGCAAAGGGCAGCCGGTGTTCACTACCGGCAGCGCGCTGATGTACGACTCCTCGACGGCCGCTGCCACGACCGTGACGCCGAACGCGGCTGGCGCGTCCAAGGCCTCGACCGCGGCGGCCTCCAGGACCTCGGTCACGGCACCGACCGCGTCGCGTACCTCGTCCGACGTGACGACCGCCGCCCTGCGGACGGCCGTTGCCGAAGCCAGCGTCCTCGACGGTCCCGACCCCGGAGCCCGTGCCACCGCCATGGACGTGACCGCCTCGGACGACGCGCTGACGCTGCGGCCGGACAAGTCCTTCCTCGACGACCCGGACACCACCTACCCCGTGGTCCTCGACCCGCAGACGACCAGCGCGTCGCTCTCGGGGTGGACAACGGTGTGGACGAGTTCGCCGGACACGTCGTTCTGGAAGACCTCGCACGCGTTGGGCGTCGGCTACGACGAGTGGGTGGACAACAAGAAGGCTCGTTCGCTGTACCAGTTCGACACGCATACCCTCGGCGGCAAGAAGATCCTCTCGGCGACCTTCACGGCCCTTGAGGTGTGGTCGGCCAATTGCACCGACAAAGCCGTGCAGTTGTGGCGTACTGGATCGATCTCCTCGGGCACCAAGTGGTCGGCGCAGCCAGCCTGGTCCACTCAGGTCGACTCGGTCTCCACGGCCAAGGGCTACTCGTCCGCCTGCCCCGGCGGAAACGTCTCCTTCGACGCCACCAAGGCGGTGAGTTACACCGCCGGGGAGTCCGCGTCGACGACCACACTCGGGTTGCGGGCCGCAGACGAGGGCGACGACATCGCCTGGAAGCAGTTCGCGTCGCCGTCGGACCACAAGCCCAGCCTGTCGGTGACGTTCGTGTCCAAGCCGTCCGCACCGACCGGTGTGAAGCTGTCCAGCCCCAACCTGGCGTGTTCGACGACCCGCGCCACCGCGGCCGTGATCCGGGACACGACGCCCACGCTGGGTGCGGCGCCGAAGTCGGCAGACGGCTCGCAGTCGACGCTGCGGCCGAACTTCGAGGTGTACAAGTATGAGGCCGACGTCACTGACCCGCTGGCCGGTTCGGGCAGCCCGTCGGCGTACACGACCTCCGGCACGACCGGCACCTGGACGACCCCGGCACTGACTAACGGGCAGACGTATTGGTTCCGCGTCCGCAGCCAGTACCAGTACTCCTTCGACGGCAAGACCGCCTCCATGTACTCGTCCTGGACCAGCGGGTGTTGGTTCCGGATCGACTCCTCGGCGCCGGTGCAGCCGGACGTCGACTCGACGACGTACCAGGAGTGCGCGAGCCCGGACAGCCCGGACGACTGCACGGCCTACGGCGGTGTGGGCGCCCCCGCGACGTTCACGCTCAAGGCCAACGGGGCGACGGACGTGGTCAAGTACACCTACCAGCTCAACGACAACCCGGTGCGCACCAAGACCTTCACCACCGCCACCACCAGCTACGCGGTGCCCCTGGCGCCGGACGTGCGCGGGGTCAATACCCTGACCGTCCAGACTTGGGACGCGGCAGGCAACGCCTCCGGCAGCTACACGTACACCTTCAAGGTCGCGCCCGGCGCGGGCCCCGTCGCCCACTGGTCCCTCGACGAAGGCACCGGCACCGCGGCCACCGACTCGGTCAGCGGCCGGACGGCGACCCTGGCCGGTTCGGCCGACTGGTCCTCACTCGCCCGGCTCGGCAAGTCCCTCCAGACCAACGGGACTTCGTCATACGCGGCGACTGGCTCGACGGTCCTGGACACCACCAAGAGCTTCACGATCTCGGCGTGGGCCCGGCTGACCGGCAACTCCCACAACGCCGTCGCCGTCGCGCAGGCGGGAGTCAACGGATCGGCGTTCGCGGTCTACTACTCGACCTCCAACAACGCGTGGATCTTCAACCGGTACACCACTGACGTGGCGGCACCGACCATCGTCCGCTCGATCGGCACCACCACGCCCGAAGTCGGTGTCTGGACCCACCTGATGGGCGTTTACGACGCGCAGGAGCAGACGATCCAGCTGTTCGTCAACGGCCTGGCGCAGGGCGACCCGGTCTCCTTCACCACGCCCTGGCAGGGCACCGGCGGCCTCCAGATCGCCCGCGGTCAGATCGGCGGTGCGTTCAGCGACTACTTCCCGGGCCAGGTCGACGAGGTGACCGCCTGGAACCGGATCCTGTCGGAGGAGGAGATCGCCGACCTCCAGTCGATGACCGATGCCGGCACCGGCCAGGCACAGCCGGCGCTCGCCGCCGAGTGGGGCCTGGACGAGACCTCGGGGACCAGCGCCTCGGACTCCTCCGGATACGGTCACGCTGCCACGGTCGCCGGCGGTGGCAGCTGGGCTGCCGACGCTGACGGAGGCAAGGGCAACGTCCTGTCACTGGACGGTACTTCGACGGCCAACGCCACAGCGAACGGTCCGATCGTCGACTCCCAGGGCGACTTCACGGTGGTGGCCTGGGCCAAGCTCGACACGGCGTCGCTGGCCGACACTACCGTGGCCCACCACATGAGGATCGCCACCCAGTCCGGCGGCGTCCGTGACTCATGGGGCCTGTGGTACGACCAGGCGGCGGGCTCCTCGCAGGGTATGTGGGTCTTCGGCCGTACAACCGCGGACGTCTCCGGCACCGGCGCCACGGTCGTGAAGGTGCCCGCCACCACCGCTTCGGCACAGCTGGTTGATCCGGGCGACTGGACCCTGCTGACCGGCGTGTACGACGGTGCCCATCACCAGCTGTTCCTGTACGTCAATGGTGTTCGCCAGGGCGCGCAGGGAGACACGGACACGGACGACGACACCGGAGACGGCGTCGTGTTCACCTCGCCCTGGCAGGCCACCGGCACCTTCAACATCGGGCGCGGGCGGATCAGCACCGGCGCGTACAGCGACTTCGCCCACGGTCTCGTCGACGATGTGCGGGTGTGGACCGGTGTCATATCGGATACCGCTATCGACCAGATGTACGTCAACGAAGTGCCCATCCCGTTGTAACGGCGGCGCCGGTCGCGGCATGGGTCGCGGCGACAAGTACCGGTATGCGTTCCGAAGGCCTTCAAAACAGGGGGAGTTCAGACATGGGTGGGCTACGGCACGGGCGGCTGCGGCGGGCACGGCTGTGGGTGGTCGGCGTCACGGTGAGCGCGGTGGTGGCCGCAGGTCTTGGCACCGCCCCCGCGGTGTGGGCGAGCGAACGTCATGGCCACCACACGGTGGACGCGCCAATGGTCAAGAACGGTACGGCTGTTGCCTTCAAGACGAAGACCGTCAAGCGCAAGGACCCGGCGAAGGCAGCAGCGGCCCGTACCGCCGAGGCCGTCACCAAGCCCGTGATCTGGCCCACCGCCGCCGCCAAGGTCCTCGCGGTGGCCGGGAGTTCGGCCGCGACCGTCACCGTCGGCAGGCTCCCCGTGAGGCTTGCCGGCTCCGGCAAGGGCGCCGCCGCCACGAAAGTCACCGTCCGTACGGCGCCGCGAAGCACGGCCACCGCCCTCGGAATCCACGGCGCAGTCCTCGCTCTCACCCGTACCGACGGGTCAAGGACCGCCGCCAAGACCCGCTTCACGCTGGACTATTCGGGCTTCGCGAACGCCTATGGCGGTGACTACGCGTCCCGGCTCTCGCTGGTCCGGCTGCCCTCCTGCGCGCTGGCCACCCCTGCACTGAAGAAGTGCCGTACCGCGTCGCCGCTGCCCACGACGAACGACACGGCGGCGCACACCCTCACCGCCACCGCGCCGCTCACCCTTTCCACCATGGCCCTCGCCGCGACCGCCGCGGCGAAGTCGGGTGCCGGTTCGTACCAGGCGACGTCCCTGAACCCGTCCGCGTCCTGGAGCGCGGGTGGTTCCAGCGGCGACTTCACCTGGTCGTATCCGCTGTCGGTGCCCCCGTCCAACGGTGGTCCGTCGCCGAACCTTGCGCTCACGTATGACGCGCAGAGTGTGGACGGCCGGCTGCCGTCGACGAACAACCAGCCGTCCTGGGTCGGTGAGGGCTTCGACCTGACGACCGGGTACATCGAGCGGTCGTACGACTCGTGTGACGACGACGGGCAGTCCGGGAAGAACGACGAGTGCTGGGCGAACGACAACGCGACCCTGGTCCTGGGTGGCAAGTCCAGTCCGCTGATCAAGGATTCGACGACCGGCGAATGGCATCCCAAGGCCGACGACGGTGAGCGTGTCACCCACTCCACGGGGGCGACCAACGGAGACAACGACGGTGAGTACTGGACCGTCACCACCCAGGACGGCACCCAGTACGTCTTCGGCAAGAACCGTCTGCCGGGCTGGGCCACGGGGAACGCGGTCACCAACTCCACCTGGACCGCCCCGGTGTTCGGTGACGACTCCGGTGAACCGGGCTACGACCAGGGCAGCAGTTTCTCGGGCCGGGCGCTGACCCAGGCCTGGCGATGGAACCTGGACTATGTCGTGGATCCGCACGGCAACGCGATGTCGTACTGGTACACCAAGGAGACCAACTACTACGCGAAGAACGGCACCACGACCGACAACGGCACGGTGTACGACCGCGGTGGCTACCTGAACCGGATCGACTACGGGATCACGTCCTCGACGGTGTTCGGCACGGCGCCGGAGAAGGTCTCCTTCGGTACGGCCGAGCGCTGCCTGGTGACCAGCAGCGAGGACTGTTCGTCGCTGACCTCGTCCACGTCGTCGCATTGGCCGGATGTGCCGTTCGACGAGATCTGCGCATCGGGGAAGGTGTGCAGCGCGACGGGGCCGACGTTCTTCTCCCGTAAGCGGCTGACGGGTGTCACGACGAGTGTGTGGGACGCAAGTCTGTCGACTCCGGCCTACCGGGACGTCGACTCCTGGGCACTCGACCAGTCCTTCCCCGACCCTGGCGACGGTACGTCGGCCGGGTTGTGGCTGAAGTCCATCACGCGTACGGGCAAGGACGGTTCGGCGACGGCGATGCCGCCTGTCACGTTCGCCGGTGTGCAGTTGTACAACCGGGTGGACACGACGCACGACGACATCGCGGCACTGGTCAAGTGGCGGGTGCGGACGATCACTTCGGAGACGGGGTCGGTCCTCACGGTCAACTACTCCGACCCGCAGTGCGTCGCGGGTACGACGATGCCGAGCGCACCCGACTCCGACACCCTGCGCTGTTTCCCGACGTATTGGCAGCCGCCGTTCACGGCCGACCCCCAACTGGACTGGTTCCACAAGTACGTTGTCACCCAGGTGACGGAGTCGGATCCGACAGGCGGCGCGCCGCTGAAGGAGGCCGACTACACCTACGGCGGTTCCCCTGCCTGGCACTACGACAGCGACGACGTCACCGCGCCGGCCAAGCGCAGGACGTGGTCGCAGTGGCGGGGTTACGGGAGCGTCACCACGACGACGGGCGACGCGCAGTCGAAGCGGACGAAGACGGTCTCGACGTACTTCCGGGGTATGGACGGCGACAAGCAGTCCGACGGCACCACCCGCAGCGTCAAGGTCACCGACTCCACCGAGGCCTCGGTCACGGACGCTGATCCGCTGGCGGGCCAGACCCGCGAGTCGGTCACCTACGACGGCTCCGCCGAGGTCGGCGGCACGATCACCGACCAGTGGATCCACCAGACGGCCACGGACGGTATCCGCAGCGCGTATCTGACCCGCCCGGCGGCGGTCCGCACGCGTACGGATCTGGCTTCCGGCGGCACCCGCGACACCGCGGTGTCCACGACGTACGACCCGGCGACGGGTGCGGCGCTGACGGTCGACGACGCGGGCGACACGGCTGCCAAGGGCGACGAGCAGTGCACCCGCACGACGATCGCGAACAACACCACCGACTGGCTGATGGCCTTCCCGGTCCGCGTCGAGACGGTCGACGTGGCGTGCGACGCGACGCCGACTCGTCCCGACGACGTGATCTCCGACGTCCGCACCCTTTATGACAGTCAGTCCTACGGCACCGCCCCGACGCTCGGCGACGAGACGTCGACGCAGCGGCTGTCGTCGTACAGCAGCGGCAGTCCCGTCTACCAGACGGTGTCCACGTCCCACTACGACACGCAGGGCCGGGTCGACTGGGTCAAGGACGCGGATCAGAACACGGTCAGCACCACCAAGTACACGCCCACCACCGGCGGTCCGCTGACGAGCACGGTCACCACGGACGCCAAGACCTATCCGACGACCACCACCTTCGACCCGGCGCGTGGCCTTGCCACCTCGGTCGTTGACGCCAACAGCAAGCGCACGGACTACGGGTACGACGGCCTCGGCCGGCTGACCGGGCTATGGCTGGCCAACCGCTCCAAGTCCTCCGGACAGAGCGCCAGCCTCGTGTACAACTACGCGATCTCGAACACCGCCGCCTCCACGGTCTCCACCGGCAAGCTCAACAACGACGGCACGACCTACGACACGACCTATGCCCTCTACGACGCGCTGTTGCGGCCCCGCCAGACGCAGACCCCGGCACCGGGCGGCGGCCGGGTCATCGCCGAGACAAAGTACGACAGCCGCGGCGTGGCCGTGGAACAGGACGCCGACTACACCGACGACACCGCCCCGGCCGGGACCCTGGCGAACATCACCTCGGTGGTGCCGTCCCAGACCCTGACCAGCTACGACGGCGCGGGTCGCGCCACGGCGAAGGACTTCTACGCGCTCGGCATCAAGCGCTGGACGACCTCCACCGAATACGGCGGTGACCGCACCACCGTCACCCCGCCCAAGGGCGGCATCGCGACGACGACCTTGACCGACACCCTCGGCCGTACCACCGAGACCCGGCAGTACGACAACGGCACTCCGACCGGCTCCTACACCTCCATCAAGTACCACTACGACGCGAAGAGCCGGCTGAAGGAGGTCGTCGACGACGACGGCAACACCTGGTCGTACGACTACGACCTGATGGGCCGCAAGACGACCGCGACGGACCCGGACACGGGCACGACGAAGACGACGTACGACGACCTGGACCAGGTCGCCACGACCACCTCGGCGCTCGACACGGCCGACGAGAAGACGCTGAGCTACTCGTACGACATCCTCGGCCGCAAGACCGACATGTACGACGGCACGACGAAGGATGCGGCGCACGAACTGGCCAAGTGGACCTACGACTCGGTGGTCAAGGGGCAGCCGACGTCGTCGATCCGGTACGTCGGCGGCTCGTCCGGCCAGGCGTACATCAGCCAGATCGGCGCGTACGATTCGCTGTACCGGCCCACCCTGACCCGGGTCACGATCCCCTCCGCCACCGGAGAGGAGTCACTGGCCGGCACCTACACGTCGACGACCGGTTACAACCTCGACGGCACCATCCAGGTCACCTCCGATCCGGCCGCCGGCGGACTGCCCTCCGAGTCGCTGACCTACGGCTACAACGACCTGAGCATGCCGACGACGCTTACCGGCGCCACCGGCTACGTACAGAACACCGGTTACACCAAACTGAGCGACATCAGCCAGCTCACGCTGGGTGTTTCGTCCTCGGACACGGTTAAGTGGCTCCAGATCACGAACACCTACGAGGACGGCACCCGCCGCCTCAAGCGGGAACTGGTCACCGACGACGCGCAGACCGCACCCGTCCAGGACACGACGTACGCCTACGACGACGCGGGCAACCCGACAAAGGTCGCCACGCACGCCGACGGCACCGACGACGTCCAGTGTTACCGCTACGACGGCCACGACCGCCTCACCGAGGCATGGACGGCCACCGACGGCTGCGCCGCCGCCGCGTCTACCGCGGTCCTCGGCGGTCCCGCGCCGTACTGGCACAGCTATGCCTACGACGACCTCGGCAACCGCAAGAGCGACGTCGGCCATGCGACGACCACGGGCGGTTCGGACACGTCGACGTCGTACGGGTACCCGCCGCAGGGCGGCAGCCAGCCGCACACGCTGTCGTCGTCGACGACGACCAAGGGCTCCACGACGACCACGGACGCGTACACCTACGACGGTTCGGGCAATACCCACACCCGTACCCTCGACGGCAAGACCCAGACGCTGGTCTGGGATTCCGAGGGCCACCTTGCCAAGGTGACCAACGCGGACGGGACTTCGGCCTCGTACCTGTACGACGCCGACGGCAACCGGCTGCTCTCCCGCGACGACTCCGGCACCACCCTGTACTTGGGCGACACCGAACTGCACGTCGCCAAGGGCGCGACGACGGCCACGGGGACGCGCTACTACACCTGGGCCAGCCAGACCATCGCGGTGCGTACGAGCACGGGCGGCCTGCAGTGGCAGGTCACGGACGCCCACGACACCGCCGAGACAGCGGTGGACGCGACGACGCAGGCGTTGACCCGGCGGCGCCTCGACCCCTTCGGCAACGCCCGTGGCACACAGCCGAGTTCGAGCACGTGGCTTGGCGACAGGGGGTTCGTCAGTGGTGTCGCCGACGCCACGACGGGGCTGACGCACCTTGGGGCGAGGGACTACGACCCCACTATCGGCCGCTTCGTCTCGGACGATCCGGTCCTCGAACTGACCGACGCCCAGCAGATCGACGGGTACACGTACGCGGCGGACAACCCGGTCACGGGCAGCGACCCGACCGGTCTGGACGACTGGTACAACGACCCGACGATGAACACGTGCGCCATCGACTGCGGCACGACGACACCCGCGACGACCACGACGACCACCACGACCTCCAGCTCCCACAGTGGCGGTGGCGGCAGCTCGCACCACAGCTGCGGCTGGTCCTTCTCCTGCTACGCCAAGAAGGCCTACCACGTCGTCCAGCGGCACCCGGTGATCGCGGCAGTGGTGGCCACGGCGGCGGTGGTCGGGGTGGTCGCCTGCGTGGCCGCCACGGCGGGCGCCTGTGGAGCCGTACTGGCAGCCGGCGCCGAGGGCTTCACCGCTGGCGCCGAAATGGGCAGCCTCGGAGCAGCGGTGACCGGCGCCGCCGTCGGAGTGGCGGGCGAAGGTGGGGCGGTCATCGCCGGGACGGTCGGTATCGCCGGCGCCGGGGCGGCGGTGGTCGAGAAGAGCGTGGAGACCGGTGCCAAGGAGGAAGCCGCGACGTCGGCGGGTGCCAAGGCGTCAGAGGCCGACGCGGTGACCACGGCGTCGACGGGCACGGCGAGCGGTACAGCACGGGCTGCGAAGGCCGCGCCCAAGAGCGGTACGAGCGCCGCACGCGGAACCAGAGGCGCCAAGGGCAAGTTCCAGCCGAAGGTCACGATTCATCCGTCGACCGGGGACTGGGACCTGGAAGGCCGCGTGTCGGACGCGAACGCGCTCCGGGACGATGTCGGAACGGTCGCCACCGGTGACGCGAAATACCGTACGTACTCCTCCGCCATCAATACGACCAACGGAGATATCGCGGTCGGCTGTTCCGGGGGCGGGAACTGTGCGGAAGTGAACATTCTGGAGTTTACGGGTTGGGACCCGGAGAATGTCCTGTTCACGCGGGCAGGCAGGCTCATGGACATCGAGGACGGCCTTGGTAAGGTCTGGCAGGAGATGGAGATCTGCACAACTTGCCAGGGAATCCTCCCGCTGGAGTCGTTCGTTCCCGGAGCTCTTCTGGCGACGAAGCCGGGCCACAGCGGATAGGAGACGATGATGCTGAGTGCGGCTCTGCTTGAGCTGGAGAGGTACGACTGGTCGCTGTTGCGATGCGGTTGCGGAGAAGGTGCGGCGCACCTTCCGGTGACCTTTCGCAGACTGCTGGAGGCGAAATCACCCCAGGACGCAGTCGGTTACCGTCTCGACGGGCACGTCGAAGTCCAGTCGATGCTGTTCGAGGCCGCGGTCCCAGCCGTCTCCGTCATCCTGGCCGCGCTCACCGAGGATCTCGCGCCGTTCGTACGCAGTCACTTCCTGGTGACTCTGCTGTTCACGGTTTCCGGGGAGTCGCATTCCAGCGAGACGGCGGCAGGACGGGAGAGCCTCGACGAGGAGTGCTACGAGAAAGCCCGAGAAGGGCTGTGGGTGCTCTACCGCGAGGCGATGTCCGGAGATGCGGAGAACGCGTTGGACATTCTCGAAGTGATCGAAGAGGACGAAACTCGGTTCTCCCACTTCCGCACCGCTCTCGCGGACCGCCTCGCGAGACAGCAGAAGAGACGATCAGGATGAATTCCCACGGAGGACGAGAATGGTAAGCGACGGCAGACCGGTAGGACGCCGTGCCGCGGGTACGCAGACCGTGGTGGACGTGCTGCTGCGCTGGACGTGGGTCCGGCGCCGTACGCCCGCGCAGGACATCGAGGACTTCGAGAACGGCCAGGCCTTGCGGGTCGTGGGGTTCACGAAGAACATCGGCGGGGCGGTCACGCGCTCTGTCGGCAAGGGTAAGAGCATCGCCCGGCTGCGGCAGGGATACCTGCGGCTCGCCGCCGGTGAGGCTCCGGTCTGGAGCGACCGGCGGGGCGGCCGCACCGCCACCCTGCCCCCGCCGTACCGCCTGAAGCTCACGGCCGCGAAGGTGCGGATGGCACCCAAGTTCGACCGCTACGAACTCGTCGCCGCTGACGGGACGTACGACTTGATGGTGCCGAAGACGGACGGGGAGCTGATACGGCACGTGTTCGCCTCGGTCGAGGGCGGCTGAGCGGTCACTGTCGTGGCAGGCAGGTGAGGACTCCGTCGAGGGTGACGCGGGTGCCGTGGTCGACCAGGTACTTGCGGTCGGTGCGGTGTTGTAGGGCCGCGGCCGCGTCGGCCTCGGCGAACGTCGCGCCGCGCGGCGGGAAGAGGCCGAGCGCGCGGGCGAAGGAGGCCGCCGGATCACTGGACACTGAGCGTTTTCCAACCTCACGCTGACGCGTGGTGAAGGACGAGGACAGCCTTCACGACGTCGGTGATTCGGTTGGTGCTGCAGCGGAGCTTCCGTAGGAGGCGCCAGCCCTTGAGGGTGGCCATGGCCCGCTCGCCAAGGCAGCGGATCTTGGCGTGGCTGCTGTTGTGACGGTCACGTCCGCTGGAGTGGTGTATCGACGGCCACTCGGTGATCTCGTTTTGAGGCTATGCGGTGAGTTCGGTGGGCAGGTCGGTCTCGTCGGTTTCTGACTCGATCGGGTGGATCCGGGTCTTGGCCGGCAGGTCCGGCCCCATATAGCGGCGGGCCTCGGTCCAGTCGTCGTTCTGCTCGGCCAGCACTGCTCCGACCAGGCGGATCAGGGCGGTGCGGTCGGGGAAGATGCCGACCACGTCGGTGCGGTGGCGGATCTCCTTGTTCAGCCTCTCCTGCGGGTTGTTCGACCAGATCTGCCGCCAGATCTCACGCGGGAAGCCGGTGAACGCCAGCAGATCGTGCTGTGCGGCGTCCAAGTGGGCGGCGGCTTTGGGGAACTTGGCCTCCAGCGCGTCCAGGACGTGCCGCATCTGGGACTGGACCGCGTCGGCATCGGGCTGTTCGGAGACGGTCCGCAGCAGCGTGGCCACCCAGGGCTGGGCGGATTTCGGGACCTGGCTCAGCAGATTTCGGGCGATGGGGGTGCCCCCGTGCCCGTTCAGGGCGTGGGGGAGCGTGCGGCATCGCTGCCAGGAAGCGCCGGGCGGGACGGCGCCGATCGCGTTCACCAGGCCGGTGTGGGCGTCGGAGGCGACGGGCTGGACGCCGGAGAGGCCGCGGGCGGTCAGGGAGCGCAGGAAGGCGAGCCAGCCGGCGCCGTCCTCGGCTGTGGCGACGTCGATGCCGAGGATCTCGCGGTGGTCGTCGGCGTTGACGCCGACCGCGACCAGGGCGTGGACGTTGATGATGCGGCCGCCCTCACGGACCTTCTGGGGCAGTGCGTCGACCCGGACGAACGCGTAAGGGCCCTGGTCCAGGGGCCGGTTGCGGAACGCGGCGACCTGCTCGTCCAGGTGCTTGGCCATCGAGTTGACCTGGGACTTCGACAGCTGGGTGACGCCGGGGGATTCGGCGAGTTTCTCGACCCGGCGGGTGGAGACGCCGAGCAGGTAGGCGGTCGCGACCACCGAGATGAGGGCCTGTTCGGCCCGGCGGCGTCGTTCGAGGAGCCAGTGCGGGAAGTACGGGAAGTAACTGCCCTGCCTCAGCTTGGGGACGGCGAGCTCGACGGTGCCTGCGCGGGTGTCCCACTCGGGCGGGCGGTAGCCGTTGCGGTGGTCGACGCGCTCGTCGCTGATCTGCCCGTACTCGGCGTTGCAGAGGGCATCGGCCTCGGCGGACATGAGCGCGTCGGCGAACGTCTTGACCATCGCGCGCAGCGGATCGGGACTCGCCGCGGCGAGGTTGTCCTCGGCGATGGCGTGCAGGGGCAGACTGTGTGGTGCGGTCATCATGCTGATCTCCTTCGACACTTCGAAGATCAGCCGGTGGCCGTTCGTCTACGCGGGCACCATCCCGATGCCGGAGCAGACCCCCGGATCAGGTCGAACCCGTACACCACTTCCCTGGACGCAGCCGAGGCCCCCCGGAGAGTCTGTCGTGACCTTGGCGCGGTGGCTCGGGCACTCCTCTCCCGTGATCACCCTCGGTTACTGTGCTCACTTCATGCGGGAGGCCGGAAGCAAGGGGCGCACCGCCATCGACGGACTGCTCGGGGAGCGGGGGCAGGCCGGCTGAAACTCCCCAGATTCAACCCAGGCCCGTTGACGGGTGATTCCCGCTGCTACACCCCTCCAAAGTTGACCGTGGATTGCAAGCCTGAGTAGGCGGGTGGCCTGGGTAAATACTGAAAGAGGTCGCCGCGACCCGCTACATCACGCCGCTGCGCGAGGGCGGCTCGCTGCCGGGACTCGTCGAGGCCGACGACCTCGGGACGTACGTCATGAAGTCGTCTACCTGGGGCGCTGAGCTGCGGAGATGTGGCTGGGAACGTCTCTGGCCTGGGCTGATCCGTCTTTCTGGGCCTTTCATGCTCGTGCCCGGTTACGCCGTCGATTCTCCCCACGCGCTCCCCGGCGCCGCTCGTACTCCCCAGATTCTCCCCAGGGAGTTGCCCCGAGCGGGTTCGGTGGGGAGTGCCAGTGCCGTATCGAGCAACGTTCGCCCTGTTGTTGTCCTGTGTCACGAACCGCAGCGGGAACGAGTCGCTGCTGTGCGGCTGTTAGAGTCCCGGACCTACGAAGGGGGCCGCTCGTGGCCAAGGTCAACATCAGTCTCGATGCCGAACTGGTGGTGGAAGTGATGGTCCTGGCCGGGGTCGGCTCGCCTCAGGACGCCGTCGAAGCAGTCGTGCGTGACTACATCGCCCGGGGGCACCGCACCGAGGCACGCACCGAGCTCAAAGAGCAGAGCCTGCGAGAGGTCGAGGTCAAACCGCAGGATCCTCAAGGCTGACCACTGTGATCGTGTGACGTCGCTCCAGCTCCGTTGGCACGCGTCCAAGGCTCGGGGACAGGGCAGTTGAGAAGCATGAGCGCCGTTCCCAATCCGGCCCGAGTGCTTCGGCTGCTCGAGGCCGTTGCTCGCCAACGGGGGCGGGGTCCTCATCTTGAAGCATTCTTCGGTTGCGTGTACTTCGCGGCTATGCGGCCAGCTGAGGTCATCCATCTTCGGATCGATCAATGCCGCCTGCCGAAGACTGGACGGGGGATGCTCAACCTCTCGGGCGGGGTTGTCACATCGGGCAAGGAGTGGACCGACGACGGTGAGGTGCACGAGGTGCACTCGCTCAAGCGTCGAGCGGCAAGCGCGACGCGGCCTGTTCCCATCGTGCCGCAATTCGTAAGCATGCTGTGTGCCCATGTGAAACGGTTCGATGCGGCACCTGACGGTCGGCTCTTCCGGAACCAGGCTGGCAACTACGTGGACGCTGCCGCCTACGGCATCACCTGGGCGCGGGCCCGGGAACACGCTCTGACGCGTACTGAGCGCACTTCTCGCCTGGTCAAGCGACCTTACGATCTCCGGCACGCCGGGATCTCGTTCTGGCTCTACTCCGGAGTGGACCCGGCCGAGTGCGCCCGCCGCGCCGGCCAGAGCATCGAGGTTCTCTTTCGCCGCTACGCCAAGTTTCTTGACGGCCTTCGAGAGCAGGCGAACCGCCTCATCGAGCAGTCCATGAACGAGTGGCAGCGCGTCGGTCGAGGTGACACACCCGAGGGTTGAACCGGGGGTTTGGTCCGTGACTGGTCCGGAAGCACTGGTCAGGAGGGGTGCAGTCATGGGAGGAATTGGGAGTTAGCGTGCAAGCCTGGCTTGGTCGAGAGCGGGCTGAGCGAAAGGCGCCTGACGGGTGAGAACCCAGGTCAGGCGCCTTTTTCCGTGCGTCTAGAAGAAGCCCAGCTTCTTCGGCGAGTACGAGACCAGGAGGTTCTTCGTCTGCTGGTGGTACACGCGAGGCACCTGCTCTGACCTGCGGAAAAGGGAGCTTTGTCCGCAGCGGTTGGCGACTTGGTCCGGGAATGGCCCGGATCTTGGCCGCGGACACGAGGCCCGGACCAGCTACCGGGCGTCCAGCAGCTGGACGACACGCTTGCCGACACACCCTGCCCTCGGACTCCCAGGCCCTCTCCGCATCCTGCACCTGGTTGGGCACGGATACGTCGTGCAGGGCCCGGTCGGCGGTGATGAGCGCGCTCGCGGTCAGCGGCGGGCCGCCGTATTCGGATGCCGCCGCCATCAGACGTGCCGCTGCCTCCGGGCCGGTCTCGGGCGGGATCACCAGCAGGTCCCAGCGGCCGGTGCCGTAGGACAGCAGAAGAAGCTTGTGCGGGTCGAGTTCCGGGGTGAACCAGCCGACCTTCACGACGTGACCGCGGACGGGCACCTCGTGCGGGATGACCGGCCAGTGCTCGGGGTTGACGGCGACACGGGTGATGCGCCCCCACAGGGAGTCCAAGACATCAGTCTCCCGGGCGCTCTCGCGTGCGCCGGCGACGGATGTCGCGGAGCGGGCTGTTGCGACGCTGACGCTCACTGAGGCCACCAGGTCACCTTGGTCTCCAGATCGTCAATGCCGGGTCCTGCTCAGCCGGTGCTTGTGCCCCGGCCTGCGGCCGCTGACCCGGCGGTGACGGCCTCGTCCGCCCCTTCGTCGTTCGAGGTCGATTTTCCGATCAGTTTCAGAGTCAAGTCTCAAGGGGCCAGGGTGAGGTCACCATGGTTGGACTTGGCGAGCGACCGCCCGATGACCATGCGCTGAATCTGGTTCGTGCCTTCGAAGATCTGAGTCAACTTGGCCTCACGCATGTACCGTTCGACCGGGAACTCGCGCGTGTAGCCGACCCCGCCGAGGACCTGCACCGCATCAGTGGTGACACGCATCGCGTTGTCGGTCGCGACGAGCTTCGCGACCGACGCCTCACGGCTGAACGGCAGTCCCGCGTCCTTCAGTCGGGCGGCATGGAGGGTCGCAGCACGCGCTGAAAAGACCGCGGCCTCCATGTCGGCGAGCAGGAACGCGACTCCCTGGTGGTCGATGATGCGTGATCCGAACGTCTCCCGATCGCGTGCATAGGCGATCGCGTGGTCGAGGGCGCCCTGGGCGAGACCGACCGCGACTGCCGCGATACCGAGACGGCCGGAATCCAGGCTCGCGAGAGCGATACGCAGGCCGCCGCCCTCGGCGCCGATACGCCGCTCGACCGGGACACGGACGTCCCGGAGGACCATGGTCGCCGTCGTGGACCCGGTCAGGCCCATCTTCCGTTCGGGTACATCAGCGGTGAGGCCCTCGGTGCCAGCGGGGATCATGAAGCACGAGATGCCCGTGCGGTCCTCCGAGGTGCGGGCCATGACCTTGTAGTAGTCCGCGTGACCACCGTGGGTCGTCCAGGCTTTCGCACCGTTCAGGACGTAGTGATCGCCGTCCAGACGGGCCCGGGTCCGCAGCGCGGCCGGGTCCGAGCCGGCGTGCGGCTCCGAGAGACAGTAGGCACCCAGCAACTCGCCACCGAGCATCGCGGGCAGCCACTCCTGCTTCTGCTCCTCGGTGCCCATCGTCGCCAGGCCGAAACACGACAGCACGTGCACGGAGACGCCTACGCCGACCGAAGCCCACACGGACGCGATCTCTTCGACAGCCTGCAGGTACACCTCGTACGACAGGCCGCTGCCGCCGTAAGCCTCGGAGTACGGTAAACCGAGCAGGCCGACGCGTCCGAGGAGCCTGAACACGTCACGAGGGAATGCCTCGTTCGCCTCATCGGCATCCGCTCGCGACGCGAGTTCATCGGCCGCCAGTTTCCGGACCAGCCTGATGAGGTCAAGGGACTCATCGTTCGGTAGCAGACGACGCGCGCTCATGGCACCTTCCAACTGTCGGGGCGAAGGTCTTCCTTCTTGCGCGGTCAGGCAGATCAGCCCGGCCGACGAGGAGAAGACCGTTCTCTTGCCGCACGTTCACCCGCTCGCCGTGACCGTGCCACGCGTCCCGGTGAACGATCCGCCCGCCGTTCGCACCGCCAGCTTCGCCGCAGCGGCCTTCTTCGAACGGTGTCGGATCACTTCCATCCGGCGGGGCACCACCTTCGGACCAAGACCCTCCACCGCCTGCCGACAACACACCGGACCGGCGTACCCGGCCAGTACCGCAAGCAGATGTTCCAGAGCCTGGGGGTCCGGCGGATGTCCACCCCGGCGCGGGGCCGGGGACCATGGCGGTGGAGCCGGCAGGGGATACCGGCACCGGCTCGATTCGCGGCAGTTCACCGACGACTTCGCGCGCCGTTGAGATACGGGCCGGCTCCTGCTCACACATCACCGGCCGGACTGTGATCCGCTCAGCCTCGGCCCCAAGCCGTTCCGCTTCGCTGTGGCAGGCGGCCTCCCGCTCCCGGAGCAGCCGCAGCACCTCATCACAGCTCATCCGACCCACCTCCCGCGCCAGCTGATCAACCAGCTATCGCAACGAGACGGGCATCACGCCGGACACGGGCGACCTCGCTAACCTCACCCAACGGGGACACGCACCCGAGGTGAAGAACGTCCCCGGTCGGCCCGGGGCGCGCACGCCGGCTCATGGACGCGCGCGTTGAAGGAGTCCCGGCGGTGTCGAACTCGTGGTGCGCGGCTGAGGTGGCTCGATCCACTGTGTCCGGCGACGACGTTCGCCGAGCGGGTCGAGGGGCCGACCGGCCCGCAGCATCCGGTGGTACCTGATCGTCAAGGTCGTGGAGGCTCACACCAACGCCGTTAGGGTGGTTCTGTATGCCGAGCGGTGGCTCAAGGCGCTGCAACTGCCCGGCGGCACCTTGAGGGAACGGGATCGGGGGAGTGCTCAAGGGTCCGTTGCCTCGCCAGTACCGGCAAACATGTTCGCACGCTACGCGTTCGGTACCTGGTTGGACCGGGCGTTCCTCACCGCCCGGTTCGAGCGCTGTACCGATGACGCGGTGCGTACTGCGTCAGTGAGCGGCAGGCCGGACAAGGGCTGGCCGCGCTGGGAGACAGGCATGATCGTCGGCCTTTGCGCCGGTCAACGCGAAGGTGGCGGGCAGGCCGCGCAGGGTGCAGGTGCAGGCCGCGGAAGTGCATAGAGTGCGGCGTGGAGGGAGTCCAGGTCAGGCGTCACAGCCGACCTTTGGACTCCCTCGCCTCATCTCATGCGGGCCGGCAGGCCCTTGGCATCATTCATCCAGTCGGACCGGGAGTTGACACGTGAAACCTCAGACCACCGACGTGCGCCAGATCGCCGAACCGCGTCGGACGGCCGACCACGGCAGAACCGGCCATCGCGCCCCCACCATGCCGGCCACCGTCCACGCATCCACCGCGTCCCTCCCCGACCAGCACGACCACCCCGCCCTGCGTGCCGCGCTCGCCGCCGCCATCGAGGACACCATCATCTACGACCTGGACGGCATCGGCCGCCAGTACACCGCCCTGTGCGCCGAACTGCCCGGCGTCGCCGTCCGGTTCGCGATGAAGGCCTGCCCGGTGGACGAGGTGCTCGGCCACCTCGCCCGGCTCGGCTCCGGCTTCGACGCGGCGAGCCCGCAGGAGATCGCCCAGGCGCTGCGCACCGGGGTGGCCCCCGGGCTGATCCACTACGGCAACACCGTCAAGTCCGACCGCAACATCGCCGAGGCCTACCGGCTGGGTGTACGCGACTACGCCACCGACTGCCTGGAGGACGTCGGCGCGATCGCCGAACACGCCCCTGGCTCCCGGGTGTTCTGCCGGCTGGCGACCACCGGCGAGGGCGCGCTGTGGGGTCTCAGCCGCAAGTTCGGCTGCTCGCCCGAGGACGCCCTGCGGGTGCTCGGCGCCGCCCGGAGCGCCGGGCTGGTGCCCTCCGGCCTGTCGGTGCACGTCGGCTCCCAGCAGATGACCGCCGAGGCCTGGGTTGCGGCGGTCGACTCGCTGGTGGCGGTCCTGGAGGCGCTCAGCCGGCGCGGCATCACCCCGGACCGGATCAACCTCGGCGGCGGACTGCCCGCCCTCGGCGTCCTCGACCGGCGCGGCCGGCCGTTGGAACCGCCGCTGGACAAGATGTTCGTGGTGATCCGCGAGGGCATGGAACGGCTGCGTGCCGTCAACGCCGCCCCGCTGGACTTCCTGCTGGAGCCCGGTCGCCACCTGGTCGCCGATCACGGAGCGATCCGCGCCCACGTCGCCCGGCTCTCTTCCCGACACCGGCTCGACGGCACCCGCGAGGACTGGCTCTACCTGAGTTGCGGCAAGTTCAACGGCCTCTACGAGATGGACCAGTTGCAGTACCGCCTGGAGTTCCCCACCCATTCCGGTGGGCAGTTCGTCGGCGCCATGCTGGCCGGCCCGACCTGTGACAGCGACGACGCGTACGCCCAGGAGGACAGCCTGGTACGGGTCCCGCACGCGATCACCTCCGGCGACCCGGTGTGGGTCCACTCCTGCGGCGCGTACGCCGCCGCCTACGCCACCCGGGGGTTCAACGGCTTCGCGCCGCTGCCGTACGCCTGCGTCGGAGGCCCGGCTCCGGACGGAGGAGGCGCATGACCGACACCCGGATCCGGCTGTTCCGGGAGGAGGACTGGGACGATGTGGTCGCGCTGGAGGAACGCGCCTACGCCGCGAGTGGCCTGTCCGAAGGGCGGGAGGCGCTTCGCTCCCGGCACCGTGCCTCGCCCTCGACCTGCTTCGTACTGGAGTACGCGGGTGGCTTCGGAGGCTATCTGCTCGCATTGCCGTACCCGCTGTTCCGCTGCCCGGACCTGAGCCTGGCCGAGGAAGGCGCGGCACAGGAGGGCAACGGGGGAAGCAACCTGCACACCCACGACCTGGCGATCGTCGAGCGGGCGCGCGGCCGGCGCCTGGCCCGCCGGATGCAGCGGCATCTGGAGGAGACCGGGCGGGCGGCCCGCTACCGGACCCTTTCTCTGGTCGCCGTGCGCGGCTCCGAGGCGCTGTGGTCCCGGCTGGGCTACCGTGCCCGGCCCGAGATCGGGCTGCCCGCGAGCTACGGTGCCGAGGCGGTCTACATGGCGAAGCCGCTGCCACCCACTGTTGCCGGTTCGACTCTCGGATCCTCTTCCAGAGCCGAAGTGGGCTGATGCGGATGTCCTCCGTATCCGACGAGTTCCGCCGCTCTCGACTGACCGTCAAGGCACTGCTCTTCGTCCTCGGATTCCAGTACGCCACCTGGGTTTTGGACACGTGCCGAGTCGCGAACGCGTTCGTCTGGCCCGGACAGGCCGGCCGCAGCAGCACAACTGATCAAAATGCCGGGGTAATCGCCGGTCTCGGCAGCAGTACCGCCGACGCCACCGCGACCGTCCCCGGCGCCCTCGCCACCGTCGGCACTCCATCCAAGGCCACGGCCGCCCTCGCCGACGACCTGCTCGACCACCCTGCCGGGACGGTGAGACGTGGTGCCTCGAAGGAGCTGACTCCCCTCTCGGTGGGGCCGGCACCACTACCCACGCCGGAAGTCCCACCGAACGCACGAGTTGTCGAGCACCGACAAGTGGGCCTCGCCTCTCGGCACGGGCGACAAGCGTCTACACACCGAGGTGGCCGCCAGTCGCCTCGGGCAGGAACGTGGCGAGGGTCGTACGAAATGAACTTCGCCATGTGGAGCGACCGCCGCTCACGCGGTCCGGAGCGTGGGCGCCACATGCGGTGGGTGCGGGGTTGCCGCCGCAGAACGCCTGGTGTGTTGCCCGGTACCGGGTTCTGGTGCACACGTACGATGCTCAGCTCGCGCAGGTCTCCCGCAGCCTATGTCGGCAGGCGTGGCGCTCGACGGCAACGGCGCCTGGCCCGCTCCCCATCACCTCGGACGACGCCGTGCCTGCGACCGCTTCGCCACAGGCACAGGCACAGGCACAGGCGCAGCCACGGGCGCGGTCAAGGATCTGCTCCGCGCCTTCCGGGGCCGCATCCTGCTGAGCTCCGTGAAGCTTGGCGGCGACCAGCAGGCCTTCGACCAACTCATGGATGGGGAGCCGGAGGAACAGAGCCTGTGCTCGTCAGTAGCGCCAGCGGACGGCCTCGATGACGTCCGCATCCGTGTGCATCGCGAACAGCTCCGCCTCCGCCCGCCGGACGGCCAGCACGGCCTCGTACAACTCGGGACCGAGGGCCTGCCGCAGCAGTGCGGACTTCTCGTAGGCGTCGATCGCCTCCGGCAGGCTCGCCGGGAGGCGCTCGGCCGCGCCGAGGGAGGCGGGGTCGCTCGGGGTCTCGGGCGGGAGGGGCAGGCCGGTGTCCAGGCCGGCGAGTCCGGCGGCCAGCACGCCGCCGATCTCCAGGTACGGGTTGGCGGCGGCGTCGAAGCACTTGAACTCGGCATTGGCCTGCCCGGCGGCGGAGCCGGTGATCAGGCGCAGCGCCGCCTCACGGTTCTCCAGACCCCAGCAGCGGTAGGCCCCGGCAAAGCGGGAGGGGACCAGCCGCAGGTAGGAGGCGACGCTGGGCGCGCCGAGGGTGAGCAGGGCGGGCAGCTCGGCCAGTACGCCCGCGAAGAACTGTTCGGCGTCGGGGTGCAGCCCGTGGCGGCCGGGGCCGCCGTGCCCGAGGTTCCGGCCCTCTCGCCAGAGGCTGAGATGCAGGTGGCCGCCGTTGCCGACCGAGCCCTCGGTGAAGACGGGCGCGTACGAGACCCGCAGGCCGTGCCGGGCGGAGACGGCCCGGATGGTGTGGCGCACCAGCATCGTGGTGTCGGCCGCCTCGACCGGCCCCTCGGCGGCGACCGAGACCTCGAACTGCCCGGCGGCGTACTCGGGGTGGAGCTGGAGTACGGCCAACCCCTGGGCGGTGAGGGCGCGCAGCACCTCCCGCAGGTAGTCGGAGTGCTCGATGAAACGGGTCATCCCGTACGCGGGCCCGACCGTCGCGGGGGCCTCGGACGGGTCGGCCACCACCCACTCGACCTCGATCCCGGCTCGCACCGACAGCCCGCGCCGCTCGACGGCCTCGGTGACCTGGCGGGCGAATCGGCGCTGGCAGCCGGGGTGCGGGGTGCCGTCCTGGGCGTAGCGGTCGGCCGGGGCCCAGGCCCAGCCGGGCTGGGCGGCGAGCGGCGTGAGCCGGTCGAGGTCGGGGACGAGCCGCAGGTCGCCCACCGGGCCGGTACTCGAAGGCGCGGTGGTGATGGAGTCGTCGACCAGGGCGACGTCGAAGCAGGGTACGGCGCCGACGCCGTACTCGGCGGCGTGTTCGAGCTGGGCGAGCGGAACGGACTTCACCCGGGTCAGCCCGGCGTTGTCGACCCAGCCGAACACCACTCCGTCGATTCCGTCGGCGGCGAGCTGGGCTTCGGCCGCCCGGGCCTGGGCGGCCCGCTCAGCTCGGGGGTACGTGGTGGCCATGCCGATCATGCTGGCGTTCGCGGCAGCCGGTGCGCCAGTGGCCGGCCGGGAGTTCACTCGTCCGTGAACGGTCGGACCTGCGACGTGACTCAGGACGCGTGCGCGGGAAGTCTCCGGCGGAAGTCTCTCCGATCACTGAGCCTTTCAGGGCGGGCTCGGTGAGGTGAGTCGGAGGGCAGGGCGATGGCGGTGAGGCAACTGCCGACAGGTGGGGCCGGAGCTGGATCCTGCGTGACGCGCGGCGGAGTGTGCGGTCGAGGCCGTCGGGTGTGCCGGAGGCAATGCGGGTCATTGCTCTGCGCGCGAGTGACCGGACGGCGGCCTCGACCGGGTTCGGGCCGGGCGCGTACGGCGGCGGCCGGACCGCGGTGAGTGCCGGGACGGGACGTGCGGGCCTTCCGCGAAGCGGTGTCGGCAGGAGTCGCGCTGTCATTTCCCGCCCGGTGCCGGAGGATGGCGCGCGAACTCGGAAGTCACCATGAAGTAGATCACCGGTAATAGGTAAATGAGAAAAGCACTTCGCTCGGTGAGTTCGCCTACTGCAATTCGTGACGGTCAGAACAGGGATGGCACTCGCATGAGTGAAACCCGCCGAGACCGTTTGGCCTCGGCAGTCGTGACTGGGCTACGGTGATCGGCAAGCGGACGGTTTGCCTCATCGGCAAGGAATTCAACCCGGCAGGGAGTCCGGCACGGGATATCGAGAATTCCGGAAATGGGTGCTTCCGCCTTCCCCGCTGTGCGTGCTCCGGAGTGCGCAGTGCCCTGGGTCCCCTGTCATACATCTGCGTAGAGAAGTTGGAGCATCATGCCGCCCGTCGTTCCGCCGTTCCTGATCGGTCTCATCGTCGCGCCACTGGCCAAGCGTGTCCTCAAGCCACTGATGCGCGGTGTCGTCACGACGTCCGTCGGTCTTGTCATGGAGGTGAAGAAAGCGGCCCAAGAGGCCGGAGAGAACATCCACGACCTCGCGGTCGAGGTGGCTGCCGAGATGGTGGCGGCGCAGATCGCCTCCGGCGACGACCAACGGCCTACCGAGGGTGCAGCCTCGACCGCCGAGAAGGACGAGGCCAGGACTCCGAAGATCCGTGCGACCGTCGGTGCCGCGAAGGCGTAGTGACGCCCTGATGCCCGCCCGCCGCCTGGGCGCGTCTTCCTGCCGACCTCGGAAGACGGGTCCTCGCGGCGGTCGGCCGTGGGCCTTTCGGCCGCACCTCTTCCTCCCTCTCGGACTTTCCGCTCCGTCGCAGTGAATCCGCCGTGCGCCGAATTCCGTCGCGCCCGTTGACGGATTACCCGTGACCTCCGCAAACAGGTGATTGTACGCATGTCATCGCTACTGGGTGCCGCAGCCGGATTCCGGTCCGCGGAATGGGACGTGAACCCGCGCTCGGTGACTCCGGGCCGTCAGCGTTGGGACGTCAAGCTGGTGCTCGGACGGCCACGGACGGCCGAGTTCCTCGCCGCCGCGCTGCGCCGCATTCCCGGGATCACCGAGGCCCGGGCCAACCCGGTCACCGGCGGGGTGCTCGTCCGGCACGATGCGCGGCTGCGCGCCACGGACGTCGGCCGGATCGTCCGCAGAGCCGTCACCCTGGTCGCGGAGGATCCGACCGGAGCGGGACGCCCGACACCGGCCCGCCCCGTCGCCGCACCGGCCCCGCAGGTGGACCGCGGCCTGGTCGTGCGACCGGTGCTCGCCGTCGGCGGCGGGGTCGCGGCCGGGGTCGCGCTGATCAAGGGGTCGGCGCTGAGCAGGCAACTGGTGGCAGTGGGCGGGGTGGCCGCGTTGACCACGGCCGTCCTCCGGAAGGCCTGGCGCGGAACGGCCGACGCGCCCCAGGAAGCGGCCGGGCCCGGCGTCGAACGTCATCCCCTGCTGGAGATCGTCGGACCGCACCGACGCCGTCTCTACGAGGCCGTTGCCCTCTCCGTCGCCTGCCAGGTCTCGGAGATGGCGCTCGGTACCTTCCTCGGCTGGACCGGACTGGTCCTCATCAAGGGTGAGGCAGCTCCACTGGCTCGCCTCGGCCTGACCACCGCGTCCGCCCAACTCTTCGGTCTGGCTGGGCTGATGGCCGCCGCCTGTGCCGCCGTGGCGGGCCTCTCGTACGCCTCGAACCTCCAGTGGCGCCGACTCGGCCAGGACATCGAGCACGACTGGCGCAACCGGACGTACGCCCACGTGCAGCACCTCGAACTACGGCACCTGGAAGGCGAGCGGACCACCCGGATCGCCGGCGCGCTCACCGACGACGTCCGTCAACTGGGCACCTTCTTCGCCACCTCGGCGGGCGACCTGCTGCACCTCGGCACCAGCCTGGCCCTCCTGGTTCCACTCTTCCTGCTGCTGGCGCCACAGATCGCCTGGATCGCGTTCCTGCCCATCCCGGTCATCGCCTGGCTGTCGTTCCACTACCAGGACAAGGTCGCGGCCGACTACGCAGTCTCCGGCGAGCACCGGGCCAAGCTGCACAGCCAGCTGGTGAACACGCTGGACGCCGGTGCCACCGTCAAGAGCTTCTGCACCGAGGATTACGAGGCCGAGCGCATCGACCGGCTGAGCGGGGAGGTCCAGGACAGCAGCCGGCGGACTGACCGGAGCACGATCCGCCACGCCGAGATCGTCCGGGTCTGCACGACCAGTTCGATGGCCGGAACCCTGCTGATCGGCGGCCGGGCGGTGCTCGACGGCAGCCTGCCGTTCGAGGTGTTCAGCCCGCTCATCGGGCTGCCCCAGATGGTGTTGCTGCGGATGAACCGGCTCGGCGGCATCGTCGACCAGTACCAGCGCACGCTTGTCGCCTACGACCGGGTCCGGCGGCTGCAAGCCCTCCCCCTCGAGGTCGACGGCGACGGCGCGGCGCTCGACGCCCGGAAGGTGCGCGGCGAGATCGTCCTCGACGACGTGACCTTCGCCTATCCCGACCGGCCGCCGGTGCTGGAGGGGCTCTCGCTGGCCATTCCCGCCGGGCAGGTCACCGCCCTCGTCGGTTGCACCGGCTCCGGCAAGACGACCGTCGCCAAGCTGCTGATGCGCTTCGTGGAAACGGAGTCGGGCAGCGTGCTGCTCGACGGGCGGGACGTCCGCGACCTGCCGAGGCAGGATCTGCGCCACGCGATCGGGTTCGTCGCGCAGGACCCCTTCCTCTTCGACGGCACCATCGCCGACAACATCCGCTACGGCAGCTTCGGCGCCTCGGACGAGGCCCTGGCCGAGGCGGCCAGAATGGCCGAGGCCCACACCTTCGTCGCGACACTGCCGGACGGCTACGACACGGTGATCGGCGAACGCGGCGCAGCCCTCTCCGGTGGCCAGCGGCAGCGGATCGCGCTGGCGCGCGCGATCCTCAAGGACGCGCCGGTGGTGATCCTCGACGAAGCCACCTCCGCCGTGGACAACGAGACCGAGGCCGCCATCCAGCGCACGCTCCGTGTCTTCGCCGCCGACCGGACGATGGTGATCATCGCCCACCGGCTCTCCACGGTCCGCCACGCCGACCGGATCTACGTCATGGACACGGGCGGCGTCGTGGCCGAGCAGGGCACCCACGACGAACTCCTCGCCCTGCACGGACTCTACGCGTCCCTCTGGCAGCTCCAGGCCGGAGAACTCGTCGCCTGACCCCACCAGCCGTACCACCGGCCGCCCGCCACATGACGTCACCGCGGCCGGTGTTCCCTGGCGCGCCCTCCCCCCACCCTCCCCCCCCACGTCTGTCCCCCTCCCGGAGGTATCCCCCCATGCCCCGTCTCGACGGCGCCTCCCTTCCCCTGACAGCGGCCCAGCGCGAGATCTGGCTTGCCGAGCAGAGTTCCCGGACGCCGATCCCGGGCTACCGCGTCGGCGAGTGCCTGGAGATCCACGGGCCGGTGGACCGGGAGCTGTTCGAGACCGCGCTGCGCCGGGTGGTCGGCGAGGTCGACGCCCTGCACGTGACCTTCGTCGACGGCGGCGAGGGCCCGCGCCAGGTCCTCAGGGAGAGCTGGGACTGGGCTCCGGCCCACCTCGACCTCAGCGGGGAGCCCGACCCCCGGGCGGCGGCCGTGGAATGGATGGAGCGGGACCTGCTGCGCCCGCTGGACCTCGCCCGTGACCCGCTGTTCGGCCACGCGCTGATCAAGGCGTCGCCGACGGAGTACCTCTGGTACCTGAACTACCACCACGTGGTGCTGGACGCGATCAGCAGCTCCATGCTCCGGCAGCGGGTCGGCGAGGTGTACTCGGCACTGGCCGAGGGCGGCGCCGTGCCGCCCTGCCCGTTCGGCTCGCTGCGGGACCTGGTCGACAGCGACGCCGCCTACCGCGCCTCCGCCGACTTCGCCGCCGACCGCGCCTACTGGACCGAGCGCTTCGCCGACCTGCCCGCCCCGACCCGGCTCACCGACGCCTCTGCGACCGACCCGCACCGCGCCCTCCGGCTGGCCGAGGAGCGGGAACTGCGCCGCCCGGACGCCCTGCGGGCGGCGGCTGGACGTTCCGGCGTCCGGTGGTCCCGGCTGGTGGTCGCGGCGACGGCGCTCTACGCCCACCGGCTGACCGGCAACCGGGATGTGGTGCTCGCCCTGCCCGTCACCGCCCGTCGGGGCGCCGACCGCGACCTGACGGCGGTGCCGGGCACGACGTCCAACGTGGTGCCGCTGCGGCTGACGGTGCGGCCGGACATGACGTGGCGCGAACTCGTCGCCCAGGCGGCGCGGGAGGTCGAGACGGCCGTCGCGCACGAGCGCTACCGCAGCGAGGACCTGCTGCGGGACCTCGCCGCCCCCGGCGGTATCGGGACGGCGTTCCCGCTGATCGTCAACATCATGGCCTTCAACTCCAGGCCGAGCTTCGCCGGGCACCCGGCCTCCGTGCACCACTTCGTGTCCGGGTCGACCACCGACCTCGCCGTCTGGGTCTTCGACTACCGGGACGGCAACCCGCCGCTGCTCCGGCTGCACGGCTCGCCGGAAGCGTACGGCGACGACGACCTCGCCGCGCACCAGCAGCGGCTGCTCGCCCTGTTCGACGCCGTCGCGGACTGCGACCCGGACGAGCCGGTGGGGCGGATCGAACTGCTGACCGCCGAGGAGCGCCGCGAGCTGGCGGTGCTCGGCGCCGGGCCGGTGGCGCCGGCCCCGGCCGCGAGCCTGCCGCAGCTGTTCCGGGAGCACGTCCGGGCGACTCCGGAGCTGGTCGCGCTGGTGTGCGGCGACGTCTCGCTGACCTACGGGGAGCTGGACGCGCGGGCTAACCGGCTGGCGCACGCCCTGATCGCGCGGGGTGCGGGGCCGGAGCGGCTGGTGGCGGTGGCGCTGCCGCGTTCGGCGGAGCTGGTGGTGGCGATCCTCGCGGTGCTGAAGACCGGCGCGGTGTACGTTCCGGTCGACCCCGAGTACCCGGCCGCCCGGATCGCGTACCTGCTCGACGACGCGCGGCCGACGCTGGTGGTCACCGACTCCCGCAGCGGGGACCGCCTGCCGGACAGCGGTCCGGTCGACCGGCTGGTGCTCGACGCCCCTGAGACGGCCGCCCTGGTGGCGGATTGCCCGGCGGCCGACCCGATGGTGGCCGTCGACCCGGGTCACCCGGCGTACGTCATCTACACCTCCGGTTCCACCGGCAGGCCCAAGGGCGTGCTGCCGACCCACGGAGGCCTGCTCGACCTGCTCGCCGACCTCCGGCAGGTGCACTTCGCGCCGGTGCTGAAGGCACGGCAGCGGCTGCGGGTGGCGCTGACCACCTCGGTGTCCTTCGACGCCTCCTGGAACCAGTTGCTCGCCCTGTTCGGGGGCCACGAGCTGCATGTCCTGGAGCACGCGACCTGGACCGACCCCGACGCCTTCGTCGGTTACGCGGCGCGTTGCGGTCTGGACTACATCGAAGCCACCCCGTCCTATCTCCAAGTGCTCGTCTCCCACGGGCTGTTGAGTGACCCGCAGCGGCGCCCGGCACTGGTCGCGGTGGGCGGCGAGGCCGTCCCGGAGCGGCTGTGGGAGCAGCTGCGGGCGGCGGAGGGGGCATCCTGCCTCAACCTCTACGGGCCGTCCGAATGCACCGTCAACTCGGTGGTCGCGCAGCTGGGTTCGAGCGCACGCCCGGTGATCGGCCGGCCCGTCACCAACGCCCGGCTGTACGTGCTCGACAGTGCCCTGCGGCCGCTGCCGACCGGTGCGGCGGGTGAGCTGTACATCGCGGGCGCGGGGCTGGCCCGCGGCTACCTCGACCGGCCGGGGCTGACCGCCGGGCGGTTCGTCGCCGACCCGTTCGGGCCGAGCGGGTCGAGGATGTACCGCACCGGGGACCTGGTGCGCTGGAACGAGGCCGGGAACCTGGAGTTCCTCGGCCGCACCGACGACCAGGTCAAGATCCGCGGCTTCCGGGTCGAGCTCGGCGAGATCGAGGCCGTCCTCGCCGAGCACCCGCAGGTCGCCCGGGCCGCCGTGACGGTGCGCACCGAGGGGGAATCCCGGCTGGTCGCCTACGCGGTGCCCGAGCCCGGCGCCACCGTGACCGACACCGCCCTGCGCGACCACCTGCGGGACCGGCTGCCCCGGCAGCTCGTGCCGGCCGCGTACGTGCTGCTGGACGCGCTGCCGCTGACCCCGAACGGCAAGCTCGACCGGCGGGCCCTCCCGGCGCCCGAGCGAGCGCCCGCCGCGCCGGGCCGGGCACCGCGCACCGCGACCGAACACCTGCTCGTCGGGCTGTTCGCCGAGGTGCTCGGGGTGTCCGAGCCCGGGCTGGACGACAGCTTCTTCGACCTCGGCGGGCACTCCCTGCTGGCCACCCGACTGGTCGCCCGGGCCCGCTCGATCCTCGGCGTGGAGCTGCGGCTCGGCGACCTGTTCGACGCGCCGACGGTCGCGGAACTGGCGGCGGCGGTGGACGTCGCGGGCCGGGCGCGGCCGGCCCTGCGGCGGTGTGAGCGGCCCGAGGCGGTTCCGCTGTCGTTCGCGCAGCGCCGGCTGTGGTTCCTGCACCGCATGGAGGGCCCGAGCGCCACGTACAACATCCCGCTGGCGCTGCGGCTGTCCGGGAACCTGGACCAGCGGGCCCTGGAAGCCGCTCTGGCGGACGTGGTCGAACGGCACGAGAGCCTGCGCACCGTCTTCCCGGCGCTCGACGGCGTGCCCTGCCAGCGGGTGCTGGACCCGGGCGCGGCACGGCCGCGGCTGCGGGTGACCGAAGTGGGCGAGCGTGAGCTGCCGGAGCGGCTGGCGGAGGCGGCCCGGCACGGCTTCGAGCTCTCCGAGGAGTCGCCGCTGCGCGCCGAACTGTTCGGGCTCGGCGCCGAGGAGCACGTGCTGCTGCTGGTGGTGCACCACATCGCCGGTGACGGCTGGTCGACGGGGCCGCTCCTGCGGGATCTGACGAGCGCCTACGCGGCCCGTGCCGAGGGGGCGAAGCCGGAGTGGTCGCCGCTGCCGGTCCAGTACGCCGACTACGCCCTCTGGCAGCGGGAACTGCTGGGCGACGGCGCGGACCCGGGCAGTCTGCTGAACAGCCAACTCGCCTACTGGCGCGATCAGTTGGCGGACCTTCCCGAGCAGGTCGAGCTGCCGTTCGACCGGCCCCGGCCGGCGGCGATGTCCTACCGGGGCGCCCACCTGCCGGTGCGGATCGACGCCGAGCTGCACCAGGGCCTGCGCACGCTCGCCCGGGACGGCGGGGCCAGCCTCTTCATGGTGCTCCAGGCCGGGCTGGCCGCCCTGCTGGGCAAGCTGGGCGCGGGCACCGACGTACCCGTGGGCACGCCGATCGCCGGACGCACCGACGAGGCCGTGGACGACCTGGTCGGCTTCTTCGTCAACACCCTGGTGCTGCGCACCGACCTCTCCGGCGACCCGTCGTTCACCGAACTGCTGGGCAGGGTGCGGGCCGACGCGCTGGCCGCGTACGCGCACCAGGACGTGCCCTTCGAGCACCTGGTGGAGGCGCTCAACCCGACCCGGACGCTGGCGCACCACCCGCTGTTCCAGACCATGCTCGCCCTGCAGAACGCGCCGCTCGGCACGTTCGACCTGCCCGGGCTGCGGGTGGCGACCGACCTGGTCCACACCGGGACGGCCAAGTGCGACCTGACCTTCATCCTGGGCGAACAGCCGGGTGAGGACGGCCTGTCGGGCGTGGTGGAGTACAGCACCGACCTGTTCGACGAGGCCACCGTGACCGGGATCGTCGAGCGCTGGCTGCGGCTGCTGTGCGCCGTCGTCGCCGACCCCGGCCGGCGGATCGGCCAGGTGGACGTGCTGTCCGCCGACGAGCTCCGCGCGCTGTTCCCGGCACGCACCGACCGGGGCGAGGCGTCTTCGGAGAGCAGCCTGACCGCGCTGTTCGAGCGACAGGTACGGGCGAACCCGGCCGCCGTCGCCCTCACCGACGGCGAAGTCACCCTGACGTACGGCGAGTTGAACGCCCGCGCGAACCGGCTCGCGCACGCCCTGATCGACCGGGGGGTGGGGCCGGAGCAGCGCGTGGCGCTGGCCCTGCCGCGTTCGGCGGAGCAGGTCGTGGCGGTGCTCGCCGTGCTGAAGGCGGGCGGCGCCTACCTGCCGGTGGACCCGCGGTACCCGGCCGCCCGGATCGCCTACCTGCTCCGGGACGCCCGGCCCGCGCTCCTCGTGACCACGAGCCGGACCGGCGACCTGCCGGGCGCGGACCCGGTGGACCGGCTGCTGCTGGACACCGCCGACCTGGACGGGCTGCCGGACACCGACCCGGAGGTCTCCCTCGACCCGGGCCACCCCGCCTACGTCATCTACACCTCCGGGTCCACCGGCAACCCCAAGGGTGTGGTGGTCACGCACCGGAACGTGGTGCGGCTGTTCGGCACGACCGAGAAGCTGTTCGGCTTCTCCGCAGAGGACGTCTGGACGCTCTTCCACTCCTACGCCTTCGACTTCTCGGTGTGGGAGTTGTGGGGCCCGCTGCTGTACGGCGGCCGTCTGGTGGTCGTGGACCACGAGACCAGCCGCTCGCCCGGCCGCTTCCTGGAGCTCCTCGCCCGCGAGCGGGTGACCGTGCTCAACCAGACGCCGTCCGCGTTCTACCAGCTGATGCAGGCGGACGCGGAGGCCCCGGAGACCGGCCGCCCGCTCGCGCTGCGCACGGTGGTGTTCGGCGGTGAGGCGCTGGAGCACGCCCGGCTGGCGAGCTGGTACGAGCGGCACCCGGACGACGCGCCGCTGCTGGTCAACATGTACGGCATCACCGAGACCACGGTGCACGTCACGTACGCGGCACTCGACCGGTCCGGCGGCGCCGTCGGCGGGATCGGCACGGCCCTTCCGGACCTGCGGACGTACGTGCTGGACGCCCACCTGCGGCCGGTGGCCCCGGGTGTGCCCGGCGAGCTGTACGTCGCGGGTCCAGGGCCGGCGCGCGGTTACCTGAACCGGCCCGGCCTGACCGCCGGGCGCTTCGTGGCCGACCCGTTCGGACCGCCGGGATCGCGGATGTACCGCAGTGGCGACGTGGTGCGCCGCGCGGCGGACAACAGCCTGCACTACGTCGGCCGGGCCGACCAGCAGGTGAAGGTGCGCGGCTTCCGGATCGAGCTCGGCGAGATCGAGGCGGCGCTGGCCGAGCACCCCGGCGTCGCCCAGGTCGCCGTCCTGGCCCGGCAGGACCGGGCCGACGACACCCGGCTGGTCGCGTACCTGGTGCGGGCCGCGGGCGCCGTACCGAGTCCGGCCGACCTGCGTGGGCACCTGCGCGAGCGGTTGCCGGAACACATGGTGCCGTCGGCGTTCGTCGTGCTGGACACGCTGCCGCTGACCGCCAACGGCAAGCTGGACCACCGGGCCCTGCCCGTTCCCGACCTCGCCCCGACGGCAACCGCCCGCGCGCCGCGCACCCCGCAGGAGCAGGTCCTCTGCGAGCTGTTCGCCGAGGTGCTGGGCGTGGCGTCGGCCGGCGTCGAGGACGGCTTCTTCGACCTGGGCGGGCACTCGCTGCTGGCCACCCGGCTGGCCGCCCGGATCCGCGCGACGCTCGGCGTGGAAATGCCGCTGCGCACCCTGTTCGAGGCGCCGACCCCGGCCGGCCTGGCCGCCGCCCTGGTGGCGGCCGGACCGGCGCAGACCGCCCTGGCACGGCGCGAACGCCCCGAGGCGATCCCGCTGTCGTTCGCGCAGCGGCGGCTGTGGTTCCTGCACCAGCTGGAGGGCGCCGGCGCGAACTACCACATCTCCCTGGCCTGGCGGCTGTCCGGGGATCTGGACCGGCGCGCCCTGGAGTCCGCCGTGGCGGATGTGGTCGAGCGGCACGAGAGCCTGCGCACCGTCTTCCCGGCGGTCGACGGAGTGCCGTACCAGCAGGTGCTGGACGTCGAGGCATCCCGCCCGCGGCTGCTCGTCAGCCGGACCACCGAGTCCGAGCTGCCGAACGTCATGGCGGAAGCGAAGGCCCGTCGGTTCGACCTGGCGGTCGATGTGCCACTGCGTGCCGGGCTGTTCGAGCTGGCGGCGGACGAGCACGTGTTCCAGGTGGTCCTCCACCACATCGCGGGTGACGGCTGGTCGCTGGGCCCGCTCGCGCAGGGCCTGACCACCGCCTACGCGGCGCGCCGCCGCGGCGAGGAGCCGCAGTGGGAGGAGCTGCCGGTCCAGTACGCCGACTACACCCTGTGGCAGCACGAGCTGCTCGGCGACGCGGCCGACGGGGACAGCCTGTTCGCCCGCCAGGCGGCCTACTGGACGCGGCAGTTGGCCGATCTGCCCGAGCAGCTCCAGCTGCCCGGCGACCGTCCCCGCCCGGCGGTCGCCTCGCACCGGGGCGGTTCCGTGCGTGCCGGGCTGGACGCCGAGCTGCACCGCGGGCTGCGCGAACTCGCCCGCGCCCACGGCACCAGTCTGTTCATGGTGCTTCAGGCCGGTCTCGCAGTGCTGCTGAACAAGCTCGGCGCGGGCGACGACATCCCGGTCGGCAGCCCGGTCGCGGGCCGTACCGACCAGGCGCAGGACGAGCTGGTCGGCTACTTCGTCAACACCCTGGTGTTCCGTACCGACACCTCTGGCGATCCGACGTTCGCCGAACTGCTGGGCCGGGTCCGGGAGACCGCGCTGGCCGGGTACGCGCACCAGGACCTTCCGTTCGAGTACCTGGTCGAGGCCCTCAACCCGGTCCGGTCGCTGGCGCACCACCCGCTGTTCCAGGTCATGCTGGTGCTGCAGAACGCGCCCCGGGCCGACTTCGCGCCGTCCGGGCTGCGCGTCGGCGACATGCCGTCGACGTCGACCACCGCCAAGCTCGACCTGATCTTCACCCTGTCCGAGCGGCACGCGCAGGACGGTCCCCCTGGGCCTGGCGGCCCGGGAGGTGCCCCCACCCCGGAGGGGATCGACGCGTTCGTCGAGTACACCGGCGACCTGTACGACCCGGCCACCGTCGAGACGATGATCGAGCGGTGGGAGCGGCTGCTCCGCGCCGTGGTCGCCGACCCGCAGCGGAGGATCGGCCGGTTCGGCCTGCTCACCGCCGAGGAGCACGGCGAGTTGACGGCGCTGGGTACCGGCCCGGCGGCCCAGGCCTTCACCGAGAGCCTGCCGGAGCTCTTCCGGGCCCAGGTGCGTGCGACTCCGGACGCCGTCGCGCTGGTGGGGCCGGAAGCATCGCTGACCTACGCGGAGTTGGACGCGCGGGCGAACCGGCTGGCGCACGCATTGATCGCGCGGGGTGCGGGGCCGGAGCGGCTGGTGGCGGTGGCGCTGCCGCGCTCGGCCCAGCTGGTGGTGACGATCCTCGCGGTGCTGAAGACCGGCGCCGCGTACGTTCCGGTCGACCCGGAGTACCCGGCCGCGCGGATCGCGTACATGCTCGACGACACCCGACCGGTCCTGGTGGTGACCGACACCCGCACCCGGGGCCGGCTGCCGGACACCGGCCCCGCCGGATGGCTGGTGGCCGACGACCCGGAGACGGCCGCGCTGGTGGTGGGGTGCCCGTCGACGGACCCCGCGGTGGCCGTCGACCCGAGCCATCCGGCCTACGTCATCTACACCTCCGGTTCCACCGGCAGGCCCAAGGGCGTGGTGGCGACACACGGTGGCCTGTCCAACCTGTTCGCCAACCAGTGTCCGCTGGTCTTCCGTACGGGGGAGCGGGTACGGATGGGGCTGACCACGTCGGTGTCGTTCGACGCCTCCTGCGACCAGATGTTCGCCCTGTACGCCGGCCACGAGCTGCACGTCCTGGACGAGGCGACCTGGACCGACCCGGACGCCTACCTCGAGTACGCGGCGCGGGCCGGGCTGGACACGGTCGGCGGTACCCCGTCCTACCTGCAAGTCCTTGTCGACCACGGCCTGTTGGACAGCCCGCGGTGGCGTCCGTCGCTGGTCGGGCTGGGCGGGGAGACCGTTCCGGAGCACCTGTGGGAACGGTTGCGGGCGGCCGACGGGGTGTTCGCCCTGAACTACTACGGGCCGGCCGAGTGCACGGTGGACTCGACCGTCGCATCGCTGGAGTCGAGCCCGCGCCAGGTGATCGGCCGGCCGCTCGGCGGTGTCCGGTTGCACGTGCTCGACGCCGCGTTGCAGCCGGTTCCCGCGGGTGTGCCGGGTGAGCTGTACATCGCCGGTGCGGGGCTGGCGCGCGGCTACCTGAACCGGCCGGGCCTGACCGCGGGACGGTTCGTGGCGGACCCGTTCGGTCCCGGAGGTTCGCGGATGTACCGCAGCGGTGACCTGGTGCGGTGGGGACCGGACGGGAACCTGGAGTTCCTCGGCCGCATCGACGACCAGGTCAAGGTCCGGGGATTCCGGATCGAGCTCGGCGAGATCGAGGCGGCGCTGGCGGAACACCCGCAGGTCGCGCAGGCCGCCGTGACCGTCCGGCAGGACCGGGCGGGGGACACCCGCCTGGCCGCCTACCTGGTGCCCGCCACCGGGGCGGAGCTTCGGCCGGAAGACCTGCGGGCGCACCTGCGCGAACGGCTGCCCGACTACATGGTGCCGGCCGCGTTCGTCGCCCTCGACGTGCTGCCGCTGAACGCCAGCGGCAAGCTGGACCGGCGCGCCCTGCCCGAGCCCGAGTACGCGGCGTCGCGGGCCGGCCGGGCCCCGCACACTCCTCAGGAACAGGTACTGGCCGAGCTGTTCGCCGAGGTACTGGGCCTGCCTCAAGTCGGTGTCGACGACGACTTCTTCGACCTCGGCGGGCACTCCCTGCTGGCCACCCGGTTGGTGGCCCGGGTCCGTGCGGCCCTGGGCGTGGAACTGGCGCTGCGCACCCTGTTCCAGACCCCGACGGTGGCCGGGCTGGCCGCCGGGCTGGGCGGCGCGGACCGGGCCCGGCTCGCCCTGGGGCGGGCGGAGCGGCCCGTGGGGGCACCCCCGGCCGAAGGCTGGGGGATGGTGCCGCTGTCGTCCGCTCAGCGGAGGCTGTGGTTCCTGCGCCAGTTGGAGGGCGCCGACTCGGTCTACAACATGCCGCTCGCGTGGCGGCTCTCGGGGCCACTGGACCTGCCGGCCCTGGAGGCGGCGCTGGGCGACGTCGTCGACCGGCACGAATCCCTGCGCACGGTCTTCCCGGCCGTGGACGGAGTGCCCCACCAGCAGGTGCTGGCCACCGCGGAGGCGTACCCGAGGCTGTCGGTCGCCACGGCCGACGAGACGGACCTGCCGGAACTGCTGACGGGGGCCGCGGCGCGCGGATTCGACCTCGCGGCCGAACCGCCGCTGCGCGCCGAGGTGTTCGGGGTTTCGGCGGACGAGCACGTGCTGCTCCTGGTGATGCACCACATCGCCGGTGACGGCTGGTCGCTGGGCCCGCTGGCCGCGGACCTGGCCACCGCGTACGCGGCACGCCGCCAGGGCGAGGAACCGGGGTGGGCACCGCTGCCGGTGCAGTACGCCGACTACACCCTGTGGCAGCATGAGCTGCTCGGCGACCCGGCCGACCAGGACAGCCTCTTCGCCCACCAGCAGGCCTACTGGACCGAGCAGTTGGCCAACCTGCCGGAGCAGATCCGGCTCCCCGCCGACCGCCCTCGCCCCGCGGCCCCCTCCTATTCCGGCGGCCACCTCGCGATCGAACTGGACGCCGAACTGCACGCCGGGCTGATCCGGCTGGGCCGGGAGCACGGCGCCAGCGTGTACATGGTGCTGCAGGCCGCCCTGGCATCGCTGCTGGACAAGCTCGGCGCGGGAACGGACATCCCGGTCGGCAGCCTGATCGCGGGCCGGACCGACGAGGCCCTGGACGACCTCGTCGGATTCTTCGTCAACACCCTGGTGCTCCGCACGGACACCGGTGGCGACCCGACCTTCGCCGAGATCCTCGGCCGGGTCCGCGAGGGCGCGCTGGCCGCGTACGCACACCAGGACCTGCCGTTCGAGCACGTCGTCGAGGCCCTCAACCCGTCCCGGTCGCTCGCCCGTCAGCCGCTGTTCCAGGTGCTGCTCGCGCTGCAGAACGTGCCCCGCACCGAGTTCGCGCTGGACGGTCTGGCCGCTGAGATCGTCCTGGTGCGGACGCCGACGGCGATGTTCGACCTCGGCTTCCACCTGCTGGAGCGCGACGGCACCGGCGGGCCGGCCGACGGCATCGTCGGGCGGGTCGAGTACAGCACCGACCTCTTCGACCCCGCCACGGTGGAGGCACTGGTCGCCCGGTGGCTGCGTCTGCTGGCGTCGGTGGTCGCCGAACCGGACCGGCCGCTGAGCCGGATCGACGTCCTGACCGCCGAGGAGCGGCACGAGCTGCTGGTCGTACGCAACGACACCGCCTGCCCGGCTCCCGATGCCGGCCTGCCCACTCTGTTCGAGGCGCGGGTCCGGGCGACCCCGGAGGCTCCGGCGGTGGTGTTCGAGGACACCGTGCTGACCTACCGGGAGCTGAACCGAAGGGCGAACCGCCTGGCGCACGCGCTGATCGCGCGCGGGGTGGGGCCGGAGCAGGTCGTCGCCCTGCGGCTGCCGAGGTCGACCGAGCTGGTGGTCGCCGTCCTCGCGGTCCTCAAGACGGGTGCGGCGTACCTGCCGGTCGATCCGGATTATCCGGCCGCCCGCATCGCGTACATGCTGGACGACGCCCGGCCTGCCGTGGTGCTCGACGACCTCGCGGCCGTCACACCGGACGGGGACCTGCCGGAGCACGATCCGGCGGTCGCCGTGGACCCGCGGCACCCGGCCTACGTCATCTACACCTCGGGCTCCACCGGCAGGCCCAAGGCCGTGGTGATGCCCGCCGCCGGGCTGCTGAACCTGCTGGCGTGGCACCACAGGTCCGTCGGTGGCGAACCCGGCACGCGTACCGCGCAGTTCACCGCGATCAGTTTCGACGTCTCGGTGCAGGAGACGCTCTCCGCGCTGCTGTACGGCAAGACCCTCGTGGTGCCGACCGAGGAGCAGCGCCGCAGCGCCGAGCTGTTCGCCCGCTGGCTGGACCGGCACGGGGTCGAGGAGCTGTTCGCGCCCAACCTGGTGGTCGAGGCGCTGGCCGAGGCCGCCGAGGAGGCCGGGCTGGAACTGCCCGGCCTGCGGCTGGTCGCCCAGGCCGGTGAGGCGATGCGCCTCGGCGGTGCCGTGCGCCGCTTCCAGACCCGCCGGCCGGGCCGGGAGCTGCACAACCACTACGGGCCCGCCGAGACCCATGTGATCACCGCCTACCCGCTGCCGGCCGACCCCGCCGACTGCCCGCTGCCGGTACCGATCGGCCGGCCGATCGCCAACTGCCAGGCATACGTGCTGGATTCGGCGCTGCGACCGGTCGCCCCCGGCGTGCTGGGTGAGCTGTACCTCGCCGGGGCGGGACTCGCCCGCGGCTACCTGAACCGGCCCGGGCTCACCGCCACACGATTCGTCGCCAACCCGTACGGTCCGGCCGGCGCGCTGATGTACCGCACCGGTGACCTGGTCCGCTGGCGCGGCGACGGGGAGCTGGAGTTCGCGGGCCGGGTGGACCACCAGGTGAAGATCCGCGGGTTCCGGGTCGAGCCGGGCGAGATCGAGGCCGAGCTGGCCGCGCACCCGGGTGTCGCCCAGGTCGCGGTGCTCGCCCGGGAGGACCGGATCGTCGCGTACGTCGTCCCGTCGGCCGGGGACGGGGCGACCCCGGCGACGCTGTCGGCGTACCTGCGCGAGCGGCTGCCGGACTACATGGTCCCGTCCGCGTTCGTGGTGCTGGACATGCTGCCGCTGACGCCGAACGGGAAGCTGGACCGGGCGGCGCTGCCCGCGCCCGAGCCGGGCACGACCGTCGGCGGCCGGGCGCCGCGCACGCCGCAGGAGCAGATCCTGTGCGAGCTGTTCGCCGAGGTGCTGGGCGTGCCGCGCGTCGGGCTCGACGACGGCTTCTTCGACCTGGGCGGCCACTCCCTGCTCGCCACCCGGCTGGTCTCGCGGGTCCGGGCGACCCTCGGGGTCGAGCTGGAACTGCGCAGCCTGTTCCGGGCGCCGACACCCGCCGGGCTCGCGGCCGGGCTGCACGCCGCCGGCACCGCGCGGCAGGCCCTGGTACCCCGGCCCCGCCGCGATCCGATGCCGCTGTCGTTCGCACAGCGACGGCTCTGGTTCCTCCAGCAGTTCGGGGCGCCGAGCGCCACCTACCACATGCCGCTCGCCCTGCGGCTGTCCGGCGGCCTCGACCGGACCGCGCTGAGCGCCGCGCTCGCGGACGTGGTGGCCCGGCACGAGACCCTGCGCACGGTCTTCCCGCACACCGCCGGAGTCCCGTACCAGCGGGTGCTGGACGCCGGCGAGGTCGCTGTCCCGCTGACCGTACGCGCGGCCGGCGACGCGGAGGTGCCCGCCCTGCTGCGCGAGGCGGCGGTACGGGCGTTCGACCTGACCTCGGAAGTACCGCTGCGGGCGGAGCTGTTCGCGCTCGCGCCGGACGAGCACGTGCTGCTGCTGGTGATGCACCACATCGTCGGGGACGGCTGGTCCATGGGCCCGCTGGCCCGTGACCTGGCCACCGCCTACACCACCCGGCAGGGTGGCGGGGCTCCGGCATGGCCGCCGCTGCCGGTCACCTACGGCGACTACACCCTGTGGCAGCACGAGATCCTCGGCGACGAGCACGACACGGACAGCGTGTTCGCCCGCCAGGTCACCTACTGGACCGAGGCGCTGTCCGGGCTGCCCGAGCAGCTTCAGCTGCCTGCCGACCGACCGCGCCCGGCCACCATGTCGTACGGCGGCGACCTGCTGGAACTCCGGATCGACGCCGAACTGCACGCGGCACTGGTGGAGTTGGCCCGAGGGTCGGGTGCCACCCTGTTCATGGTGCTGCAGGCCGCGCTCGCCGCGCTGTACACGCGGCTGGGCGCGGGCACGGACATCCCGATCGGGTCTCCGATCGCGGGGCGTACCGACGAGGCGCTGGACGAGCTGGTCGGGTTCTTCATCAACACGCTGGTGCTGCGCACCGACACCAGCGGTGATCCGAGTTTCGCCGAGTTGCTGGGGCGGGTGCGGGAGACGGCGCTGTCGGCGTACGCGCACCAGGACGTGCCCTTCGAGCACCTGGTGGAGGCGCTGAATCCGTCCCGCTCGCTGTCGCACCACCCGCTGTTCCAGACCGGTCTTGTCGTGCAGAACGCGCCGGGCGGCGACTTCGAACTGCCGGGTCTCCAGGTCTCCGGGGTGACCGTGCTCACCGGGACCGCGCGGCTCGACCTGACCTTCGGGTTCGCGGAGGAGCACGGGCCCGACGGCGCGCCGGCCGGGATCGGCGGTGCGGTCGAGTACAGCACCGACCTGTTCGACCGCTCGACGGTCGAGGCCCTGGTCGCCCGGTGGACCAGGCTGCTGGCCGCGGTCGCCGCCGCGCCCGACCGGCCGATCGGCGGGATCGACCTGCTGTCCGCAGAGGAGCGCCGTGAGCTGCTGCCCGCCGTCCAGGCCGGGGCGGCCGGGGGGAGCCTGCCGGAGCTGTTCGCGGCGCAGGTGACGGCGACGCCGGACGCGGTCGCGCTCGTCTGCGGTGACGTCGAGGTGACGTACCGTCAGCTCGACGCTCGGGCGAACCGGTTCGCGCACGCGCTGATCGCCCGGGGCGTCGGTCCGGAGCGGGTCGTGGCGGTGGCGTTGCCGCGGTCGGTGGAGTCGGTGGTGGCGGTCCTGGGCGTGCTGAAGGCCGGGGCCGCGTACCTGCCGGTGGATCCGGGGTACCCGGCGGCACGGATCGCGTTCATGCTGGACGACGCGCGGCCGGCCGTGGTGGTCGACGATCCGGCACTGGTGACCGAGGCTTCCGGTCGGCCGGAGACCGATCCGGATGTCGTGGTGGACGCCCGGCACCCGGCCTACGTGATCTACACCTCGGGCTCGACCGGCCGCCCGAAGGGCGTCATGGTGAGCCACACCGGCGTGTCGGGCCTGGTGGCGGCGCAGGTCGAGAGGCTCGGCGTGGCGCCGGGCAGCCGGGTGCTCCAGTTCGCCTCGCCCAGCTTCGACGCGTCGTTCTGGGACCTGTGCGGCGCCCTGCTCACCGGTGCCGCCCTCGTCCTGGCCCCGTCCGAGGTCCCGCTGGAGGCCCTGACGGACCGCCGGCTCGACGTCACCCACGTGACGCTTCCGCCCTCGGCGCTGGCCGCGCTGGAGAGCTCCGACCTCACGGCCACCACCCTGGTGGTGGCCGGTGAGGCCTGCACGTCGGAGCTGGTGGCCCGGTGGGCGCCGGGCCGGCGGATGATCAACGCGTACGGTCCGACGGAGACGACGGTGTGCGCGACCATGAGCGACCCGCTGTCCCCGGGACGCGGTGTACCGTCGATCGGCCGGTCGGTCGCGGGCTTCCGGGTGTACGTCCTCGACGAGCGGCTGCGCATCGTGCCGCCGGGGGTGGCGGGGGAGCTGTACGTCGCCGGCCCCGGTCTGGCGCGCGGGTACCTGAACCGGCCGGGCCTGTCGGCCGGGCGGTTCGTCGCCTGCCCGTTCGGGGCCGGTGAGCGCATGTACCGCACCGGGGACGTGGTGCGCCGGCGCAACGACGGCGAGCTGGAGTACGTCGGCCGTGCCGACGACCAGGTGAAGGTGCGCGGCTTCCGCATCGAGCCCGGCGAGGTCGAGGCGGCCCTGGCCGAGCACCCCGCCGTCGCCCAGGCCGCCGTCCTCGCCCGGGACGACCGGCTCATCGGCTACGTCGCGGCCCGTCCCGGCACGGTCGTACGTCCGGCCGAGCTGGCGGCGTACCTGCGGGACCGGCTGCCCGACTACCTGGTACCGGCTGTCTTCGTGGTGCTGGACATGCTGCCGCTGACGCCGAGCGGGAAGCTGGACCGGGCGGCGTTGCCCGCGCCCGAGCCGGGCACGACCGTCGGCGGCCGGGCGCCGCGCACGCCGCAGGAGCAGATCCTGTGCGAGCTGTTCGCCGAGGTGCTGGGCGTGCCGCGGGTCGGGGTCGACGACGGCTTCTTCGACCTGGGCGGCCACTCCCTGCTCGCCACCCGGCTGGCCGCGCGGGTGCGCTCGGTGCTCGGCGTGGAGGTGGCGCTGCGCGCGCTGTTCCAGGCGCCCACCGTGGCCGGCCTGGCCGCGGCGCTGGGCGGGGCCGGCCATGCCCGCCCGGCGCTGACCACGCACGAGCGGCCGGAGGCGGTGCCGCTGTCCTTCGCCCAGCGCCGACTCTGGTTCCTGCACCGCATGGACGGCAGCGCCGCGACGTACCACATCCCGCTGGCGCTCCGGCTGACCGGGACGCTCGACCATGCGGCGCTGGACGAGGCGCTGGCCGACGTGGTGGCCCGGCACGAGAGCCTGCGGACGGTCTTCCCTGAGGTCGACGGCGTACCCTGCCAGCTCGTCCTCGACCCGGCCGAGGCCCGGCCCCGGGCGCGGCTGACCGAGGTGTCGGAGGCCGAACTGTTCGAGCAGCTGGCCGAGTTCGCACGACAGCCCTTCGCCCTGGAGGCCGAAGCGCCACTGCGGGCGAAGCTGTTCGTCCTCGCGCCGGACGATCACGTGCTGCTGCTGGTGATGCACCACATCGCCGGGGACGGCTGGTCCACCGGTCCGCTGGCCCGCGACCTGGCCGAGGCGTACGCCGCCCGGTGCGAGGGGCGCGCGCCGCAGTGGCCGGTCCTGCCGGTGCAGTACGCGGACTACACGCTGTGGCAGCGCGACCTGCTCGGCGACGCCGCCGACCCTCAGAGCCGGTTCGCCGAGCAGCTCGACTACTGGAAGCGTCAGCTGTCCGACCTGCCGGAGCTGCTCCAGCTGCCCGTCGACCGGCCGAGGCCGGCCGTCGCCGGCTGGCGCGGGGACCACGTCGGCCTGGAGCTGAGCCCCGAACTGCACGCGGCGCTGGTGGAGTTGGCCCGGAAGTCGGGCGCGAGCCTGTTCATGGTGCTGCAGGCGGCGCTGGCGGCGCTGTACACGCGGCTGGGCGCGGGCACGGACATCCCGATCGGGTCTCCGATCGCGGGGCGTACCGACGAGGCGCTGGACGAGCTGGTCGGGTTCTTCGTGAACACGCTGGTGCTGCGGACCGACACGAGCGGTGATCCGAGTTTCGCCGAGTTGCTGGGGCGGGTGCGGGAGACGGCGCTGTCGGCGTACGCGCACCAGGACGTGCCCTTCGAGCACCTGGTGGAGGCGCTGAATCCGTCCCGTTCGCTGTCGCACCACCCGCTGTTCCAGACCGTCCTGGCGGTGCAGAACGCTCCGATGGGCCGGTTCTCCCTGCCCGGCCTGGACGTCGCCACCTACGCGGTGGCCACCGGGACCGCCAAGTTCGACCTCGGTGTGAGCCTCGTCGAACAGTTCGGTCCGGACGGCAGCCCGGCGGGGATCGTCGGCGCGGTGGAGTACGCCACCGACCTGTTCGACCGCTCGACGGTCGCGGCGCTCGCCGGGCGCTGGACGCGCCTGCTGGAGGCGGTCACCGCCGACCCGGACCGGTCGATCGGACGGATCGAGCTCCTCGACGCCGACGAGTGGCACCGTTTGCTGGAGCGGGGCAACGCGACCGCCCGCGAGGTGGCGGCCGTTCCGGTGCCGCAGGCGTTCGCGGCACAGGTCGCGGCGACACCGGACGGCCTCGCGCTGGTGTGTGGCGACACCGAGTTGACGTACCGTCAACTCAACGCCCGGGCGAACCGGTTCGCGCACGCGCTGATCGCCCGGGGCGTCGGGCCGGAGCAGACCGTGGCCGTGGCCCTGCCGCGCTCGGTGGAGTCCGTGGTGGCGGTCCTGGGCGTGCTGAAGGCCGGGGCCGCGTACCTGCCCGTGGATCCTGCGTACCCGCCGGCGCGGATCGCGTACATGCTGGACGACGCCCGGCCGGCCCTGATGGTCGACGACCCGGCGCTGGTGACCGAGGTGTCCGCCTGGCCGGACACCGATCCCGTGGTCGCGCTCGACGTCCGGCACCCGGCCTACGTGATCTACACCTCGGGCTCGACCGGCCGCCCCAAGGGCGTGGTGGTCGGCCACGGTGGTGTCGCGAGCCTGGTCGCCGCACAGATCGAGCGGTTCGCGATCGAACCCGACAGCCGGGTGCTCCAGTTCGCCTCGCCCAGCTTCGACGCCTCGGTGTCGGAGATCTACACCGCCCTGCTGCGCGGCGCGGCCCTGGTGCTGCCCCCGACGGCGGACCCGGTCGCCGCGCTGACCGACCGGGACCTCGCGGTCACCCACATGACCGTGCCCCCGTCCGTCCTCGCCGCCGTGCCGGAGGGCTCGGTGCAGGTGCCGACGCTGGTGGTGGCGGGTGAGGCGTGCCCGCCGGAACTGGTGGACCGCTGGGCGCCCGGGCGCCGGATGATCAACGCGTACGGTCCGACCGAGACCACGGTGTGCGCGACCATGAGCGCCCCGCTGTCCCCGGGGACGGGCGTCCCGCCGATCGGCCGTCCGATCGCCAACACCCGGGTCTACGTGCTGGACGAGCGGCTGCGGCCGGTGCCGACGGGCGTGGCGGGGGAGCTGTACGTCGCGGGCGCGGGACTGGCGCGCGGCTACCTGAACCGGCCGGGCCTGTCGGCCGGGCGGTTCGTCGCCTGCCCGTTCGGGGCCGGTGAGCGCATGTACCGCACCGGAGACCTGGTGCGCCGGCGCAACGACGGCGAGCTGGAGTACGTCGGCCGTGCCGACGACCAGGTGAAGGTGCGCGGCTTCCGCATCGAGCCCGGCGAGGTCGAGGCGGCGCTGGCCGAGCACCCCGCCGTCGCCCGGGCCGCCGTGCTCGCCCAGGACGACCGGCTCATCGGCTACGTCGTCCCGCACCAGGGCGAGGCCCGGGACAGCGGCCTGGAAGCGGACCACGTGGGCGAGTGGCAGGACATCTACGACGCCCTGCCCATCACCCCCGAGGAAGCCGGCTTCGGCCACAACTTCGTCGGCTGGAACAGCAGTTACGACGCGAGTCCGATCCCCGTCGAGCAGATGCGCCAGTGGCGGGACGCCACCGTGGCCCGCATCCTGGCCCTGCGCCCCCGCCGGGTGCTGGAGGTCGGCGTCGGCACCGGACTGCTGCTCTCGCAGATCGCGCCGCACTGCGAGACCTACTGGGCGACGGACTTCTCCGCCACGGCGGTCGACGCGCTGATCGCGCAGGTCGGCCGACAGGACGACCTGGCCGGGCGTGTGGTGTTGCAGACCCGCCCGGCGCACGACACCGAGGGCCTGCCGGCCGGGTGGTTCGACACCATCGTGATCAACTCGGTGGTGCAGTACTTCCCGTCCGCCGACTACCTCGCGGACGTGATCGGGAAGCTGATGCGGCTGCTCGCCCCCGGCGGCACGCTCTTCGTCGGCGACGTCCGCAACCTGCGGCTGCTGCGCCCGCTGGCCACCGCGGTCCAGCTGCACCGCACCGCTGCCGACGGTGACCTCGCGGCGGTGCGCCGCGCGGTGGAGCAGGCCGTCAGGGTGGAGAAGGAACTCCTGGTCGACCCGGACTTCTTCACCGTCCTGCGCGAGCACGGCACGGACATCGGCGCGGTGACCGTGGAGGTCAAGCGCGGCCGTCACCACAACGAACTGACCCGCTACCGCTACGACGTGACGCTGCACAAGGCCCCGCTCGTTCCGGCGGCCCCGCGCCGGACGGTCGAGCTGGAGTGGGGACACCGGCTCGCCGGACTGGCCGAGCTGCGCGAACTCCTCGCCCAGCCGCCCGCCGACGTGCTGCGGATCACCGGAGTACCGAACCGTCGCGTGGTGCGGGAGGCCGCCCTATCCCGCGCGGTGCAGAACGGCGACGGCTCGCTCGCCGAACTGCTGGAGCGGCTGCACGGACCGGAGGAGAGCGAACTCCCCGACCCCGAAGACTTCCGTGTCATCGGGCTGGAGTTCGACCGCTGGGTGGGCGTCACCTGGTCGGCCACCGTGGCCGACGCCTTGGACGTCGTCTTCGCCGGCCCGCGGGCGCATCACGGCTCCCCGGCCGAGCCGTACCGGTCGGCCCGGACCATCAGCACGCCGTTGTCGTCGCTGACCAACCGCCCGACCGGCAGCCGGGGCACCGGCGCCCTCATCGGCGAACTCCGCGAATGGCTGCGCGGGCGACTGCCCGACTACCTGATCCCGTCGGCGTTCGTGGCGCTGGAGACGTTGCCGCTGACGTCCAGCGGCAAGCTCGACCGCCGCGCGCTGCCCGCGCCCGACCTGGGCCCGGCCGGAGCCGGGCGGGCGCCGCGGACCCCGCAGGAACAGCTCCTCGCCGAGCTGTTCGCCGAGGTGCTCGGCCTGGCCCAGGTCGGTGTCGAGGACAGCTTCTTCGACCTGGGCGGACACTCACTGCTGGCGACCCGCCTGGCCTCCCGCGTCCGGGCGACCCTCGGCGCGGAGCTCGAGGTCCGGACTCTGTTCGAGACGCCGACCGTGGCCGGACTGGCGGCCCGCCTCGACGGCTCCGGCACGGCGCGGCCCGCGCTGACCGCCCGGCCGCGACCCATGGGGGCACCCCCGGCCGAAGGCTGGGGGAAGGTCCCCCTGTCCTTCGCCCAACGCCGCCTGTGGTTCCTGCACCGGATGGACGGCCCGAGCGCCACCTACAACATGCCGCTCGCGCTGAGTCTGACCGGCGAACTCGACCGCCCGGCCCTGCACGCCGCGCTCGCGGACGTGATCGCCCGGCACGAGAGCCTGCGGACGGTCTTCCGCGAGACGGACGGTGTGCCGTACCAGGTCGTGCTGAGCGCCTCACAGGCGCACCCGGAGCTGCCGGTGGTCGAGCTCGACGAGAGCCGGCTGGCCGGGCGGCTGGCGCGGACGGCCCGGCGAGGCTTCGACCTGGCGGCGGAGCCGCCGGTCCGGGCGGAGCTGTACGCGCTCGCCCCCGACCGGCACGTGCTGCTGGTCGTGGTGCACCACATCGCCGCCGACGGCTGGTCGATGGGGCCGCTCTCCGGCGACCTCGCGGCGGCCTACACGGCGCGCTGCCGTGGCGAGGAACCGCGGTGGGCCCCGCTGCCGGTGCAGTACGCCGACTACACCTGCTGGCAACGCGACCTGCTCGGCGACACCGCCGACCCGGACAGCCTGTTCGCCCGGCAACTGGCCTACTGGAAGGACGAACTGGCGGGCATTCCGCAGCAGGTGCAGCTGCCCGCCGACCGGCCCCGGCCGCCGGTGGCCTCCCAGCGGGGCAGCCGGGTCGTGGTCCGGCTGGACCCCGAACTGCACCAGGCGCTGCGGGACCTGGCCGCCGAGCGCGGCGCCAGCATGTTCATGGTGCTCCAGGCCGGCCTCGCCGCGCTGCTCACCCGGCTCGGTGCCGGTACGGACATCCCCGTGGGCAGCCCGATCGCCGGCCGCACCGACCAGGCGCTGGACGACCTCGTCGGCTTCTTCGTCAACACCCTGGTGCTGCGCACCGACACGAGTGGCGATCCCGGCTTCGCCGAACTGCTCGGCCGGGTGCGGCAGAAGGCGCTCGCCGCCTACGACCACCAGGACGTGCCGTTCGAGTACCTGGTCGAGGTGGTCAACCCGGCCCGTTCGCTGTCGCACCACCCGCTGTTCCAGATCATGCTGGCCCTGCAGAACGCGCCGGTGGGCGAGTTCGCCCTGCCGGGCCTGGAGACCGGCCACCTGGAGGCGTCGACCGGGACCTCGCGGGTCGACCTGACGTTCAGCCTGGCCGAGCAGTTCCGCCCGGACGGCGACCCCGACGGCCTGGTCGGCGCGGTGGAGTACGCCACCGACCTGTTCGACCCGGCCACCGTGGAGCTGCTGTTCGAGCGCTGGGCGCGGCTGCTGCGCGCGGCGGTCGCCGACCCCGGCCGGCCGATCAGCCGGATCGACATCATGTCGGGCGAGGAACGCCGACGGCTGCTGTCCCGGTCCACCGGCGCCGCGGTCGAGCTGCCCGAGGCCGCGCTGCCGGAGCTGTTCGCCCGCCAGGTGCGCGCCACCCCGGACGCGGTGGCCGTCGTGGCGGGCGCCACCGAGCTGACCTACCGGGAACTCGACCAGCGGTCCAACCGTCTCGCGCGGGCACTGATCCGTCAGGGCGTGCGACCGGAGACACCGGTCGCGGTGCTGCTGGACCGCTCGGCGGACCTCGTCGTGGCGCTCCTGGCGATCATCAAGGCGGGCGGCGCCTACGCGCCCCTCGACTCGCGCTTCCCGCAGTCCCGGATCGACCTGATCCTCCAGGAGGCCGGGGCCGCCCTGGTGCTCACCGAGGACGTGCTGACCGCGTCGATCGAGGGCGAGCCCGATGCGTCCGACATCGAAGTACGCTGCGACCAGCGGCAGTTGGCGTACGTGATGTACACCTCCGGCTCGACCGGCCGGCCCAAGGGCGTGGCCGTCACCCACCGCGACGTGGTGGGCCTCGCGCTCACCCCCGAGTACCACGGCGGCGGACACGAGCGGGTGCTGATGCACTCCCCGACCGCCTTCGACCTCTCGACCTACGAGCTGTGGGTGCCGCTGCTGGGCGGTGGCCGGGTCGTGGTCGCACCGCCCGAGCGGCTCGACCTCGACCTGCTCCAGCACACGATCAGCACGCACGGCGTGACCGGACTGTGGCTGACGGCCGGCCTGTTCCGGCTGGTCGCCGAGGAGCGGCCGGCCCTGCTCGCGGGGGTCCGCGAGGTGTGGACCGGCGGTGACGTGGTCTCCCCGGCCGCCGTCGCCCGGGTGCTGGAGGCCTGTCCCGGCATCGAGGTGGTCAACGGCTACGGGCCCACCGAGGCCACGACCCTGGCCACCCGCCACCCGGTGCACAGCCTCCCCGAGAACGCCGCGACCGTGCCGATCGGCGGGCCGATGGCGAACATGCGCGCCTACGTCCTCGACGACCGCCTGCGGCCGGTGCCCACGGGCCTGGTCGGCGAGCTGTACCTCGCGGGGACGGGCGTGGCCCGCGGCTACCTCGGCCGACCCGGCCTGACGGCGGAGCGCTTCACCGCCGACCCGTACGGGCCGCCCGGGAGCCGGATGTACCGCACCGGCGACCTGGCGTGGTGGCCGGCCGAGGGCACACTGGAGTTCGCCGGACGGACCGACCACCAGGTCAAGCTCCGCGGCCTGCGGATCGAGCCCGGCGAGATCGAGGCGATCCTCGCGAGCTGCCCGGGCGTCGCCCAGGCGGCCGTCGTCGCCCGCGAGGACCGGCCCGGCGACAAGCGGCTGGTGGCCTACCTGGTGCCCGCCCCCGAGGGCGCGCCCGAGGCGGGCGAGCTCTCCGGGCGGCTGCGCCGTGACCTGCCCGACTACATGGTGCCGTCGGCGTTCGTCACCCTGGACAGGCTGCCGTTGACCGCCAACGGCAAGCTGGACCGGGCCGCGCTGCCCGCCCCCGAGTACGGGGCGCCGGGCACCGGACGCGGCCCCCGGACGCCGCGGGAGCAACTGCTGTGCGGCCTCTTCGCCGAGGTCCTCGGCCGGGAACAGGTGCACATCGACGACAACTTCTTCGATCTGGGCGGGCACTCGCTGCTGGCCGCCCGCCTGGCCTCCCGCGTCCGCGAGACCCTCGGCCTGGAGCTCGGCCTGCGCATGCTGTTCGAGGCGCCGACCGTGGCCGGTCTCACCGAGCGCCTGGTCATGGACGACCCCGCCGACGCGCTGGACGTGGTGCTGCCGCTGCGTTCGACCGGGACCGGTACGCCGCTGTTCTGCATCCACCCCGGCGGCGGCATCAGCTGGTCGTACAGCGGGCTCCTGAACCACATCGGTCCCCAGCACCCGGTCTACGCGATCCAGGCGCGCGGCCTGGGCCGGCCCGAACCCCTGCCGACGTCCTTCGAGGAGATGGCGGCCGACTACGCCGACCAGATCCGCAAGATCCAGCCCGAGGGCCCGTACCTGCTGCTCGGCTGGTCGGCCGGCGGGCTGATCGCCCACGCGGTCGCCTGTGAGCTGCAGGCGCGCGGCGGGCGGACCGCGTTGCTGGCCATCCTCGACGCCTATCCGGTGAAGGACGTGCAGTTCGAGGAGATGCCCGTGCCCACCGAGCGGGACGTGCTCGTCGGTGTGCTCGACGTCGACCCGGACGAGCTGGGCGACCGGGAGCTGACCTACGCCGAGGTCGCCGAGGTCCTGAACCGGCGGGGCAGCGCGCTGCAGGGCCTGACGGAGCAGCAGATCGAGGTCATCGTCCACATCATGATCAACAACGCGAGGCTGGCGGTCGACTTCGTCCCCGCCGGGTTCGACGGCGACCTGCTGCTGTTCAACTCGACGATCGACCGCGACGGGGACGACGCCGGGCCCGCGACCTGGCGCCCGTACATCGCGGGCCGGATCGAATCGCACGAGATCACCACCCGGCACAACCGGATGACCGAAGCCGGCTCGCTGGCCCAGATCGGACCGATCCTGGCCGCCCGCCTCGCCGAGGTCGCCGGTGACACCCCAACCCACCACCAGGAGGACTGATTCCCATGACCAACCCGTTCGACGACGAGGACGGCACCTTCCTCGTGCTCACCAACGACGAGAACCAGCACTCGCTGTGGCCGCGGTTCGCGGACGTCCCCGACGGCTGGAGCGTCGCCCACGGACCCGACACCCACGCCGCCTGCCTGGAGTACGTCGAGCGGTCCTGGACCGACATGCGGCCCAAGAGCCTCGCCGACGCCATGAACGCCCAGCGGTAGCGCGGCTCTTAGTGAACCTGACCGAAACCACCGACGAGGCCCGCGCCGGCGCGGGCCTCGCCCGGTCCGACGACCTCGCCGCGGCTCTGCTCACGCCCGAGGCCCGCCGGGACCCGTACCCGTTCTACGCCCGCATGCGCCGTGAGGACCCGGTCCACCGCAACGCCCAGGGCATCTGGTACCTCACCCGGTACGCCGACGTCGAGGCGGCCCTGAGCGACCTGCGGCTGTCCAACGACCGGGACCGGATGACCCGCGCCTACAGTGCGCTCGGCGGCGACCTCAAGGCCTTCAGCCGGCTCACCGACCGGCTCGGCCGGGTGATGAGCAACACCGACCCGCCGGACCACGCCCGGCTGCGCAGGCTGGCCAACCGTGCCTTCACCGCCCGGCGCGTCGAAGCCCTGCGCGACGGCATCCAGCGGATCGTCGACCGGCTCATCGACGAGGCGGTCGCGGCCGGGCCGGCCATGGACCTGATCGAGGCGGTCGCCTCCCCGCTGCCGCTGTCCGTCGTCTGCGAGCTCTTCGGCATCCCGCCCGAGGACCTCCCGCGGGTCAAGACCTGGTTCCACCGCTTCGGCCGGCTGAGCGAGGACATCGACAAGTCCGAGGCGGCGATCGAGCAGTACGAGGAGTACCTCGCCCGGCTCGTCCGCCGCCGCCGGGCCGACCCCGGCGACGACCTCATCAGCGCCCTGGTCGCCACCCAGGCGCAGGACGACCGGCTCACCGACTCCGAGCTGCTGTCCACCTGCTTCGTCCTGATCACCGCCGGCGACGAGACCACCACCCACCTGGTCGGCAACGGCATGCTCGCCCTGCTGCGCCACCCCGACCAGCTGGCCCGGCTGCGCGAGGACCCGATGCTGATCCGCACGGCCGTCGACGAACTCGCCCGCTACGACACGCCGACCCAGGCGATCGTCCGGGTCGCCGCCGAGGACGTCGAGATCGGCGGGCGGACGCTGCGCGAGGGCGAGCTGGCCTACCTGTTCCTCGCCGCGACCAACCGGGATCCCGAGCGCTTCGAGGACCCCGACCGGCTCGACCTGACCCGCCCGGGCAACCGGCACCTCAGCTTCGGCAACGGCCCGCACTTCTGCCTCGGCGGCCCGCTGGCCAAGCTCCAGGCGGAGGTGGCCGTCGGCACGCTGGTCCGCCGGCTCCCGCACCTGCGGCTCGCTGACGGCGCGGTACTCGACTGGCGGCCCAACCCGCTGCAACGGCGGCTCACCGCGCTTCCGCTCACCTACTGACCCATGAACGACGAAGGAGAAGTGACCATGGCCCGAGAGCTCGAGGTCCGCCGGGAACAGGACCTGCCCGCCACGCCCGAACAGGTCTGGGACGCGGTCGCCACCGGCGCCGGCAACCTCGGCTGGCTCTACCCGATGGAGGTCGAGCCTCGCGTCGGCGGAAAGGCCACGCGCGGCGACAGCACCGTCCTGGCGTGGGAGCCGCCGCACCACTTCGCGGTCCGGGCCACCCAGGACGGCGGGTTCTCCAACACGCTGACCTACCGCATCGAGCCGGCCGACGGCGGCGCGAGCCACCTGCGGATGGGAATCCACTGGGTGCACACGGGCGTCGTCGACGACACCTGGAACTGGGACACGAAGGCGGACGCGGCCGAGAAGCACGTCGACTTCTACCAGCACTCCCTCCCCGAGTACCTGAGGCACTTCGCCGGCCGCCCCGCCGTCTACGTCAGGGCCGCCCGTGGCGAGTCCACCGAAGACCCCGCCGACTTCGCCGCCCTGCGCCGGCGCCTCGGCCTCGACGACGACGCGGCCGTCGGCGACGAGTTGTCGCTCGACATCCCGGGTGCGGACGGCGGTTCGACGGAGGTGGTCGTGGACTGGCTGAGCCCCGACTTCGTCGGCCTGCGAGGCCCGGACGCGCTGTACCGGTTCTTCAACGGCAGCTCCTGGAACTGGCCGATCTGGCTGGGCCACCACCTGTTCGCCGAGGACGCGGACGAAGAGCTGGCCACCAAGGCCTGGAACGCCTGGCTCAACGGCGCCTGACCCCGCCGCACGACACGACCGAAGGAACCCTGGTGGAAACACTGCTCTACGCCGCCGAACTCGTCGAGGAAGACGGCACCTACAAACTCGTGGTGCAGGACGTGGTGCGGGACACGGTCCAGGTCACCCCGGTTCCCGAATCCGCGGTGGCCAGGCTCCCGATCTTCCTGTCGGTGCTGAGTTCCAAGCTCGGCTCGGCGTCGGCACGCGGCCGCCGGTAGACCGCTTCCGGATCAATGAGGCCGGTGCCGTCCCGCACATCGACTTCCGGACGGCGCCGGCTTCGTGAACGGGCGCTGATGGCCGAACGTCAGCCCATGACGGTTCGAGAGGCGGCACCCTCGGCCAGGGGCCGTCTGCGGGAGAAGGCACCGAGGTCGACGACGACGCCGGTGTGTTCCCCCGTGTACCGCAGCGGATCGTGGTCGTGGTCGTGGCCGGCCTCGACACGGTCGACCAGGGTGGCGAGGAACCGGCCCGCCAGGGGAGCGTTCTTGAACTGGTTGCCGCTCGTGCCCATGGCGACGTAGAAGCCGGCCAGATCGGTGCGGTCGTAGATGGGGGACCAGTCGTCGGCGGCGTCGTAGACACCGGCGATGCCGGTCGGCCGGTTCGGAACGCCGAGGAGCGGGAATCGGCGTGCGGCCCTGGTCACCTGGGTCTCGAACCGGGCGGGCGTCGGATGCGGGCTGCACTCGTCGGGATCGTCGAGCCAGTCCCTGGGGTCGCAGGCGGGCAGTGTGCTGCCGATGAGGAGGTGTCCGCCGGAGGGGCGCAGATAGGTGCCGAGGTCGACATCGGCCACGATCGGGCCGGACGTGGTCCCGGTGCCGCCCGGGCCCGAGATGCTTCCGTCGCCCTGACGGACCGGCGCGGCCACCTGGTGGACCTCCTGGCGCAGCGGGCGCACTCCCACGGTGAACTCTGCCCCGACCCCGGCCGTCCGGTTGAACCCGCCCGACCAGGGCCCGGCGGCGTTGACCACCACCGGTGCCGTGATCGCGCTGCCGTCGGCGAGCCGGACGCCCGCCACCCGGTCCTCGCCGCGCAGCACACCGACGACCGCGCGCCGGAAGAGGAAACGCACCCCGATGCGGGCTGCCGCGTCCGCGAGGTTCTGTGCCGCGAGCTGTGGATCGTCGACGAAGCCCGCGTCGGGTGTGAACAGCGCGCCGAGTTCACCTTCGGGACCGGAGAAGAAGGCATCGTCGAGCAGGGACCTGGGAGGCCCGTAGCGTCCCGCGTCGATACCGGGGATCCGGCTGCGCAGCGTCGCGGCGTCCCAGCGCTCGTACGGCACACCGGCACGCTCGAACAGCGCGACGACCTCCGACGTCCCGGAGCCCGGCGCGTCGAGGAGTACCGCTCCGGTCCGCCGGAACGCCGCCAGACCAGCGCCGCGCACGGTGCCCAGGTGCTCCGCCCATCGTGCCCAGCAGTGCCGGGATTCCCATGCGGTGGCGACACCGTCCCAGGTCGAGTAGTTGAAACGGATGATCGCGCTCGACGCGCTGGTGGATCCGTGGCCCACGCCGCCGGACTTGTCGACGACCACGACGCGCCGGTCGGTGCGCGCCAGTTCCAGTGCCACCGCGGCACCGATCACACCGGCCCCCACGACGACCGCGTCCGCGCCGGACGGAGGCGTGTCCACTTGCCCGGCCGTCATGACGGCCGGTCCTCGGGGGGTCGCGGAGTCCGGTCACCCCGCGCGTCCGGGGGAACGCGACCGGACTGGGGCGGGCGGTCGTCGGCGCGGTACGGGAAGTGGCAGGCGGCGCGATGCGGCTGACCGGCCGCGTCCGGCTGCGGGTCCCGCGCGGCGCAGACGTTCCGTCCGGGACGCCGGTCCGGCCCGACGGGGCAGCGGGGATGGAAACGGCAGCCGGTCGGCGCAGCCGGCGTCGAGACCGACCGAGCCCTGGGAGACGACACGGTCCGGCGGTGCATGGCGCTCATCGTGCCATCACGATCGACGGCGTCGGCCGGGCTTTCCCGGCCCGGACGCGAACATGCGGGACTATTTCCCCCGTCCGAGTGAGGCCGCCCGACGCGCGGTTCACGGCCTCGTTGCTGACGCTGCGTCACCTCAAGGCGCACACTGGCGCCATGGTCATCAATCCAGGAGGCTCCCCGGACGACTCCACGGAGCGAGAGATCGACCGACTCGCGACCTCGTACTGGGACTTCCTGCTCGCACGCGAGCCGTCGCTGCGCACGCGCCGCGGGCTGCCGGTCGAGTCGCTTCCGGGGGTGTCCGCGGGGGAGGCCGACGAGCGCGCCGGGTTCGCTGCCGGGGTGCTGAACCGGCTGAGTGCGCTGCGACCGGCGGAGCTGTCCGGTCCCGCCGCCGACACGGCGGGCTTCCTCCGGGCACTGGCCGAGCAGGAAGCGGAGGCGGGACGTTTCCACTGGCTCACCCCCACCGCCACGCCGTACCAGCTCTTCCGCCTCCAGCAGTACGGTGACACCGTCTTCCGCCCGTTCCGCTTCGAGCACCGAGCCGACGCGGACCGGTACGTGACCCTCGTACGGGACCTGGCCCGTTGCGTCGTGACGATCGGCGACAAGGCCGCCGGGCAGGCGGAGCGGGGCTTTCGCATCCCCGCTCCGGCACTGACCGGCGTCCACACCACACTCACCCGCCTGCGGGAGTCGGCGGCACAGTGCGTCCGGGTGGACGCCGAGCGGCTCACCCGGCTCGACGCGGCGAGCCGGGGGCACCTGCGCGACACGGTCGAGCGGCTCGTGGCCACCGAACTGGAGCCGGCGTTCGACCGCCTCGTCGCCCTCGTGGGCGACCCGCACTACCTCCGGCGGGCGCCGCAGGCCGTCGGCTGGGCCCGCTACCCGGAAGGCGAGGCGGCGTACCGGGCCTTCGTCAGGACGTACACCTCCGGCGACACACCACCCGAGCGCCTCCACGAACTCGGCCGTGAGCACTGCCGAGAACTCGGCGAGCGGATGCGGGAGATGCGCGACACGCTCGGTTTCGCGGGGACCGAGGCGGAGTTCAACGAACGGCTCGCGACCGAGCCGCGCCTGTACGCCGCCACCCCGGAGGAGGTCGAAGCCCGCTACCGCGGACACCTCGACCGCCTCACGCCGCTGCTGCCGCGCTGGTTCGCGGTCCTGCCACGCGCCCCCTACGACGTGGCCCGTCTCGACCCGGCGCTGGAGGGGTCGATGACGTTCGGGTACTACGAACCGCCGACCGCCGCGCAACCCGTGGGACGCTACCGCTACAACGCCTCGGACCTGGCACACCGGTCACTGCTCGGCTCGGCCGCGCTCATCTACCACGAGCTGTCGCCCGGACATCACTTCCACCTCGCCCGCCAGGCCGAGAACACCGCGCTGCCCGACCTGCGGCGCGAGCTGGCTGCCTTCAGCGGGTTCGAGGAGGGCTGGGCGGAGTACGCGGCAGGGCTCGCCTGGGAGATGGGGCTGTACGACGACCCGTGGGACGCGTACGGACGACTGGCCCATGAACGGTTCACCGCGCAGCGCCTCGTCGTCGACACCGGCCTCAACCTCGGGACGATGACACTGGACGAGGCACGCACCTTCATGCGGGCCCACGCGGCAGCCGAGTCCGAACGGCAGATCACGACCGAGTCGTTGCGCTACGCGACCGATCTGCCGGGGCAGGCGCTGACGTACCGGGCGGGTCATGCGGAGTTCACGGCATTGCGGGCAGCGTGCGAACGCGGCGCCGGCGCCGCGTTCGACGTGCGCGCCTTTCACGAGACCGTGCTGACCGGCGGCACACTGCCGTTTTCCGTCCTGCGCCGACGGGTGGAGAGAGAACTGCACGGGGCATACGGCCGAACAGACTTCCAGGGAAAGCCGCTCTACTCGAATGAGTGAAGGCCACGGGGAATTCGTAGTCGCTTACCCGCCCTTGGATACTCTCTGTGATGGAACGTGCGGGTCCGCTGAAGCGGAGTGCGTCCATCCAATCATCACCTCCTCGGCAGAAGAGAAGGATGTTGTGCCATGCCGCCTGTAGTACCTCCTTTCCTGATCGGGCTGATCGCCGTATCCCTGGTGAAGAGGCTGGGCAAGCCCTTGGTGCGAGGGGTCGTCAAAGCGTCGGTGGGCCTGGGAATCGAGGTCAAGAGGGCCGTCCATGAAGCCGGCGAGGGCATCCATGATCTCGCTGCCGAGGCGACTGCCGAGGCGCTCGCAGCCCAGACGACACCGGGAGCCGGACACGGTGTCGGCGCCCCGGAGGACGGCACCACGGGCCGGGCCGGAGCGGCCGCCAAGCCGGCGCCCGTAGCGGCAAAGGCCCACGAGGGACGGACCGGCCGCCAGGCCAAGCCCGCCGGCAAGGCCCGTAGCGCCGGTTCGGTCGCCACCAAGGCTCACTGAGTCTGCCCGCCGACTCTCCGTGTGATTCCGGCTCGTCCCGATGTCACGGGCACGTTTTCGTCTGCGTAACCGGTCGAGACTGCCAAGTCCCGGCCGGAGCAAGCCCGTTCCTTTCCGCTCAAGTCCCTCCGTGACAAAGTTGACTTTGTTCCATGGAGTCTTCGGCGGACACAGTGGCCGTTCGTCGGCCCGGTCTCCCGCATGCGACCGTCACGCCACCGGCGACATGGTGGACTGCTCCGTATCGGCCATCACGACACCCTGATGGAGGCAGGTCAGATGTATGCGACCGGAACCCCCCTGTATTCCGCGGAACTCATCCAGGAAGGCGGTGCCTGCGGACTCGTCGTGACCGATCGTCGGCGCCACACCGTGCGGCCCGCATACGTATCCACGAAGGCGGTGGAGCAGCTTCCCGTCTTTCTCGCCGAGCTCGGCTCCCTGCACCTGCGCGGGATCCGTCGGCGATGACGGCGACCGACGCGAAGAAGTGGTTCCGTGTTCACCGGCGTGCGGCGGACCCCAGGCTCCGACTGGTGTGTTTCCCGCACGCCGGCGGCACGGCACAGCTGTTCCACGGCTGGTCCGCGCTGCTGCCGACGGACGTCGAGGTGCTCGCCGTGCGGTACCCCGGCCGCCAGGACCGGCTCGCGGAAGCCTGCATCGAGGACATGGCCACCCTGGCCGACACGATCGAGGACGCACTGCGGCCCTGGCTCGACCAGCCGCTGGCGCTCTTCGGGCACAGCATGGGCGCCTGCGTCGCCTACGAGGTGGCCCTGCGGCTGGAGACCCGCGGCATGGTCCCCGAGCACCTGCTGGTCTCCGCACACGAAGCCCCCGGGTGGGCCGAACGCGTGGCGCTGCACGACGCCGACGACGAAACCCTGATCACCCACGTCCGGCACCTCGGAGACCTGCACTCGGAGGCCTACGACATCCCGGAGCTCCGTGACCTGCTGCTGCCCGCCCTCCGTTCGGACTACCGGCTGATCGAGGGCTACGACCCCCCGAATCCGGCTCCGGTCAAGGCGCCGATCACCGCGTACGTCGGCCAGGACGATCCGAGTTGCGCGCTCGACGGGGTCCTCGCCTGGTCCGGCCTCGCCGCCCCGGGCTCCTTCGAGTTGTGCCCGTTCCCCGGGGATCACTTCTACCTCGCAGCCCGGGAAGCCGAAGTGGTCGCGGACGTGGCAGCACGTCTTGCGCGCGCGTGAGGCGCCGGTCGGGCCTGACGGCGAACGCCCGTATCGAGAACCTGGAAGTCCATGGCGCACGCCCACAGCTCCCGGACCGTGCGCGGTCGGTTCCTGGCAGGGTCTGTACGGTGTCGGCGGCTGCCCGGCTGTGACGGAAGGCGGGGTCCCGGCACCGCGCATGGCGCCCGCGGGGTTCCCAGGGGACGATGGTCGTACCGGTCGCTGAGACGTGCGGTGTCCCCGGCAGCGGCCGCTAAGGCTGGGACGGAGAAGGGACCATGCGACCGGGAAGACGTACCGTCGACGCGATACTCCGGCTGCTCAGCCGGGACTGGGCCGGGCTGGGCATCGCTCTGCTGCCGGCGGCCGCGGGTGCACGGTGTGTATCCAGAGGTACCGGCCGGCGGATTCTCGGCGGTGTGCTGTGGGCCGTGGCCCTCGCACTCGGTCTCGGGTCGTTCCGCCATCTGGTGCATGTGGGCCGGATACGCGGGAGGTATCCGCCACCCGGGCGAATGGTCGACGTGGGCGGCTACCGCATGCATGTCCTGGCCGAGGGAGACGCCGGACCGAGGCCCACCGTGGTCTGGATGCCGGGCGGCCATGCCGGCGGATACGCCATGTACCGGCTGCACGCGCTGGCACGGGAACGGATGCGTTCGGTCCTGGTGGACCGTCCGGGGTCCGGCTGGAGCGACCCGGGCCCGTTCCCCCGCACGACGGCGGCAGAAGCCGTCGAACTGCTCACGGCGCTGGAACGGGCCGGTGAAGAGGGGCCCTATGTCTTCGTGGGGCACTCGTTCGGGGGGCTGCTCATGGCCAACGCCGCCAGGCGCCGCCCTGACCTGGTGGCCGGTCTGGTACTGCTCGATCCCACCCCGCCCGATGCCGTCGCCTTCGGCCCGGCGCTTCCGGCCCTGCGACGTGCCCCGAGGGACCAGACCGTCCTCGCGCTGCGTCACCTCTTCGGCCTCCACCCTCTCGCGGGCAAGGAGGAGACACACACCTCCGACGACCCGGCGCAGGTTCTCGCCGAGATCGAGCTCAGGACCAAGGCGAGCTGCGCCGCGGCGTCGATCCTGCGAGAGCTGTCGCCGGACGGCATCACCAGAGACGGCTGGCAGACGGCCGTACACGACGGGGAGCTCGGCTCGCTGCCCCTCCTCCTCGTGGCGCCACGCGATCTGACGGGCGGCGGCGAGATCTTCGACGCGGTCGACGATCCGCAGGAGAGCGCCCGGGTCCGGCACTTCTTCCTCACCGTGAGAGAACGGTTCCTCGCGGCCTCCAGCAGAGGGCGGAGGGTTTACACCCCAGAGGGAACCGGCCACGACTTCCCGGATCGCGTACCGGAATTCGTTGTGCAGGTGGTGGACTCGCTGCTGGACCAGTGCGGGCCGGGGGCGCCGAAGCCGTTCTGATCCCGTTGCGCAGCCACGGTCCGCTCCGGCGAGCGTCCGCCCGACCGAATGAACAGCGCCTGCGTCTACGGGCACATCGACCAAGGTCCGACTATCGTGTTTTTGGTGGGGGTGAAATTCCTGCCCAGCTTTGTCGGCCGGACGGTATCGGCCCGCGCGGCGTCGGCGGTCGTGCTGTGCACACAAGAAGAGGGTTCACACATGCTCCCTGTCGTTCCTCCCTTCCTCATCGGCGTGATTGCGGCCCCTCTGGCCAAAAGAGTGGCGAAACCGCTGGTGCGAGGCGTCATCAAGACGTCGGTCGGCCTGACCCTTGAAGTCAAGCGTGCAGTCATCGAGGCCGGGGAGGAGATCCAGAGCCTCACCGCTCTGGCTGCTGCCGAGAAGATGGCGAGTTCGGCTCGCACGGGTGGTGTGGAGTCGGCCGTGAGGTGACGGCGCACGGTGCCACGGCCGGCTGAAGTCCGTCGACCTCGGCCTCGCCGAAGAACTGCAACGCGGGCAAGAGACCCTGCACAGTCGCGGCGGACTCCGCGACTGGCAGGGGAGTGGTCTGCGCTGGAGTGCCCCGGGTTGAGGCGACCGAGCCCGACGGGCCGACGGAATTCGTGACGCGTACGCGGCATCCGCAAGGCGGCTGCCCCCTCACGGAGTTGACGTCCAGCTGCGTTCGCTCTCCGGACTGGAGCCGACCCCCCGTGGGGACTCGCCCACCGGACAGGCTCCCGCAACCGTCGAAGACCACCGTGCGCCAGCGGCGGCCAGGCGGCGGTGAATGCCGCTGACCAAGGCCATGTTCGGTCCAGGTGGAGGATGCGGCGTCGAGCGTGGGCGGTGATGCGGGCGGGCAGGTGGTAGAGCTTCATCCGGATGGTCTCCGGTTCCGCGGCGGCGAGTTCGGGTTCGTCGTGCAGGAGGAGGAGCCGGGTCCACGCGTCGAGGTCGGCGGCGATCGTGGCGGCCGGCACCCAGGCCGTGCTGAGCTGCCAGGACCTCGATGGCAGCAGCCCGAGGCCGACCCGCTTGATCGCTTTCACCCGGTCCTCGACCTCGGCGTGATCACGGTAGAGGGCGTCGAGGAACCACACCTGCCCGGAGGCGGAAACCCCGGAAAGGCCCTGGTGGGCGAGGATGTTCGTGGCAACGATCTGGTAGCGCCAGCCGGTGTGCTTCTCGAAGGCGGTGAGCTTCTTCGCATCGCGCCGCGAGGGCTTGCCCCGGCGCACGATCAGCCGGATCCTCCGTGGCCGGCCGGCCGGCCGGTCAGGTCACGGACCCCGGTCAACTCGGCGACCTGGTAGGAGACCCACTCGCCGTCGAGACCCTTGAGCTCGTGGACCCCGCCGTCCTGCCGCAGCGCGGTCGTCCACACCTTCTCGGGCAGCAGTGCGATGGCCTGCTCGTCCGTGGCGTTGATGGCCCAGCCGGTCACCCAGCGCACCCGGCGCCGGCTGGTGGTCAGGCTCTGGAGGCGGTCGAGAACCTCGTGGCTGAAGGCCGCGCCGTCGATCCGTACCAGCAGTTTCGACCACAGCGGCAGCGGGAGCTGCCGCAGCGCGGCGGACAGGACCCTCTTGCGGTCGGCGGCGCGTTGCCGGGCCGCAGCAGCATCGCGACGCACTCGCGGGTGTTGGCCACCCACGCCCCCAGCGGCATGTGCCCGAAGCTGCCCTTGAAGGTGCCCGCCGCTCCTTCTTTCTGGCTGGCGCAGGTGACGATGGTCGCGTCCAGGTCCAGGACGTACCAGCCGGTCAGCTCCCTCGCGCACACCTGGATCCAGGGGAAGCCACCGGGGCGCAGGGCGAGCAGCATCCACACCACGCGGCGGATCGCGGCGCGGGCGCGCTCGATCCGGGCCGCGACCGGGGCGTCGATAGCCGCCAGGGTGCGGCGCAGGGTGCTGTCCGAGATCGGGCGGGGGAACAGGCGGCGCCAGTGGTACTGGAGCTGCTCGGCCTCCAGGACGTTCGTCGCACCGAGGGCGATCGCGCAGGCCAGTTGGACCAGCGCCATGCCGCGGTCCCGCCAGCCTGGCCCGGTGCCCTTCGATAACGCCGTGGACAGGCCGACGCGCCGACGCGGTCGGCGACCTTCCGCAGCAGCACCACGCCCGCGTGGCCGATCAAGTTGCCGTCATCGGCCCGGACGTCGAGCCGGTGGTCCCAGGCGGTAGTCTTCATCCGTTGGGTGTCTCTTCTTTGCGCTGTTCTTGATCTAGACAGTCCAGATCATCGCAGGCCGGGGCACCCTTTTGCTGTTGGAGCGTCAGCTCGCTTTCTCAACTGAATACATGGGGCTTGAGCATCTGGTCTTTGCTCTCCACGACCACCCCGGGCTCCTTCCCGCGCTTGCGGTGGATGCCTGCGAGCGCATCGTCCAGCACGCAGGCCGCGGCCTCGGAGACATCCGGACGCATCGCACAGCAGACGGCCACTACTTGGTCTCGGTCGTCCTCCGCCTGTATCGGCGAAGCCCGCAATCCCGACGGATTCGCTGCCTGGACATCATCGACAGGCTCGCGCAAGTAGGTGCCTACAGCTTGAACGCTGCTCTGGAGTACGAGCGCTGATCGGAAACTCCCGTTCCTGGTCACCAACAGCTTGGTCCTCCTTCGCCCAGCGGAACCTGGCACGCTGGCTCACCGAAAAGTCCCCCTCGCACCTCCCAGCTGAAAGGTCTGGATGCTGCGGAGGGTGTCGATGATGTCGATCTCGACGATCTTGTTCCACTCGTCGGCATTGAGCCTTTTCCAAGCTGGCGGTGTTGACCGCGCGTTGGACAGTCCTGCGCAGCGACGAAGCTCCTGGCAGACGGGTTCTCGATCAAGATCACCTGTGTCCGTCAGGAGCTTCGCGTGCTTGTCCACCCGTCCTCGGTTGATCTGTCCAGCCGCACCCTGCGGTTCCTGACCGGACAACTGACAGCCGGGCGGCAGGAGATCGGAACACGGTGGCGGCGCCTTTCCGCCGCACGTCAGGCCCCGCTCGCCCCGGCCCATCCACGGTGCGGTGACACCTACGCCCAACTCGCCGCCGGATTCGGCATCGGGACCACGACCGTCTACCGCCACATACGTGAAGCCGTCGACACCCTGTCCGCCCCTGCCCCGCCCCTGACCGAGGCGATGAGGACGATCCGGGCGAAGGCGTCCGTCATCCTCGACGGCACCCTGCCGCCGATCGACTGGGGGCACCTCCCGGCCGAAGGCTGGGGGACATCCCCGCCGACACCCCATACCACTCCGGGAAACACAAACGCCACAACATGAACGTCCAGATCCTCACGGATCCGTTCGGACGGCCGCTCCGGGCCTCGCCGGCTCCGCCCGGTTCGACGCACGACCTGACCGCCACGCGACAGCACGGGATCATCGAAGCCCTCGCCGACGCGGGGCTCAAATACTGCGCGGACAAGGCGTACCAAGGAGCCGGTGAACCCGTCCGGGTCCCGTTCCGGGGCCGCCGGTTGAAGAGATGGAAGCGCCGCCACACCACCACCCACGCCAAGATCCGTTGCCCTGGCGAGCCGGCCATGGCCACCCTCAAGGGCTGGCGCCTCCCACGGAAACTCCGCTGCAGCACCAACCGAATCACCGACGTCGTGAAGACTGTCCTCGTCCTTCACCACGCGTCAGCGTGAGGTTGGAAAACGCTCACCTCGACGAGCACGCCCTTGAGTTGGCGAAGCGCCCCTACGACCTGCGCCACGCAGGAATCTCGTTCTGGCTTGCCTCAGGTGTTGACCCTGCGGAGTGCGCGCGCCGGGCCGGACAGAGTATCCAGGTCCTCTTCCGCTACTACGCCAAGTTCCTGGCCGAGGCGCGGAATCATGCCAACACCTTGATGGAGGACTCGATGCGGCGGTGGGAGGGGCCCGATGTCCCACCGCAGGACGTGTGCGCCGCGCCTTGGCCCGGAAATGCCCCGGAACAGCTGGTCAGGGGTGGGATAGGAGTGGGAGATATCGGGAGGAACCTTGTATCTCGCTCCGCGGCCCAGATGTGGGCCAGGAAGGGCACCTGTCGGGCATCCGCCCTGGTCAGGCGCCCTTCTTTCTGAGCCTAGAAGAAGCCCAGCTTCTTCGGGGAGTACGACACCAGTAGGTTCTTCGTCTGCTGGTAGTGCTCCAGCATCATCTTGTGGTTCTCGCGGCCGATGCCGGACTGCTTGTAGCCGCCGAATGCGGCATGTGCTGGATATGCGTGGTAGCAGTTCGTCCAGACCCGGCCCGCCTGGATGGCGCGGCCCGCCCGGTAGGCGGTGTTGATGTCCCGCGTCCACACGCCGGCGCCGAGCCCGTACAGCGTGTCGTTCGCGATCTTGATGGCGTCGTCGAAGTCGTCGAACGACGTCACCGAGACGACCGGTCCGAAGATCTCCTCCTGGAAGATCCGCATCCGGTTGTCGCCCTCGAAGATCGTCGGCTGGACGTAGTAGCCGCCCTTCAACTCCCCGTCGTGCTCGACGCGTTCACCGCCGGTGAGCACCTTGGCGCCCTCCTGCCTGCCGATGTCCAGATAGGAGAGGATCTTCTCCAGCTGGTCGTTGGACGCCTGGGCGCCGATCATCGTGTCGGTGTCGAGCGGGTTGCCGGGCTTGATGAGCTCGGTGCGGGCGACCGCCGCTTCCATGAACTCGCGGTAGTGGCCGCGCTGGACGAGGGCGCGCGAGGGGCAGGTGCACACCTCGCCCTGGTTGAGCGCGAACATCGTGAAGCCTTCGAGTGCCTTGTCGCGGAAGTCGTCGTTCTGCGCCCACACGTCGTCGAAGAAGATGTTCGGCGACTTGCCGCCGAGCTCCAGCGTGACGGGCTTGATGTTCTCCGAGGCGTACTGCATGATCAGCCGCCCCGTGGTGGTCTCACCCGTGAACGCGACCTTCGCCACCCGCGGGCTGGACGCCAGCGGCTTGCCCGCCTCCACGCCGAAGCCGTTGACGATGTTCACCACACCCGGCGGGATCAGATCCGAGATGAGGCTCATCCAGTAGTGGATGGACGCCGGTGTCTGCTCGGCCGGTTTGATGACGACCGCGTTGCCCGCCGCCAGCGCCGGAGCGAGCTTCCAGACCGCCATCAGAATGGGGAAGTTCCACGGAATGATCTGCGCGACCACCCCGAGCGGCTCGTGGAAGTGGTATGCGACGGTGTCGTCGTCGACCTCGCTGAGCGCGCCCTCCTGAGCACGGATCGCCCCCGCGAAATAGCGGAAGTGGTCGATCGCGAGCGGGATGTCGGCCGCCAGCGTCTCGCGGACCGGCTTGCCGTTCTCCCAGGTCTCGGCGACCGCCAGCTTCTCCAGGTTCGCCTCCATCCGGTCGGCGATCTTGAGCAGGATGTCGGCACGGGCGGTGACGGAGGTACGCCCCCAGGCGGGCGCCGCCGCGTGTGCCGCGTCCAGCGCGCGCTCCACGTCCTCGGCGGTGCCTCGCGCGACCTCCGTGAACGGCTGCCCGTTCAACGGGCTCGGGTTCTCGAAGTACTGTCCGCGAGCCGGCGCGACGTACTCCCCGCCGATGAAGTGGTCGTACCGCGCCTGGTAGGAGACGATCGCGCCCTCGCTGCCGGGCGCCGTGTAACGGGTCATGCTGGTTGCCTCCCGGAGAAGCGCTGCCCGCCGTTGGGCAGCTCTCGCCGCGAGGCTAGGAACCCGGACGTTGCAACGACGTTGCGCGGCCCCGGAACCGTCGCCCCGCCCCGCAGCTGGGGCCGCATCCACTCCGTCAGCGCGGCTGCGGTCGCATACGGCCGTTGCGTGCGGAGTGCCCCCATCCGGCCGGTGCGGCCTGCTCCGACTCCAGCTCCGCCAGGCGCGCGTGCACGGCCGCGGCCGGGCGCAGCGCGGACAGCGCCCGCCAGACGTCGAGATCGTCCTCGCCCCACGGCGCACGGGCCCAGTCGGCCAGCAGATCGGGGTCCCGACGGGCGATGATCGCCGTCCGCAGCCCGTCGGCGAGCCTTCGCCGCAGCCGCACCACCGCCGGCGCCGTCGAACCCGGCAGCAGCGGACCGGCGTACACCGCCGCGGCCGCCGTCACCGCGCCGCTGCCGAGCCGCCGCTCCACCACCGCCACATCGGACTCGACCGGCCGGGTGAGCCGGTAGGGACGCGAACCCAGCAGGCCCGGCCCGAGGATTCTGCGCAGCCGCGCCAACTCGGCCCGCAGGGTCACCGGCGTCACCGACTCGTCCTCGTACAACGCGCACTGCAACTCGTCGCCGGTCAGTCCTTCCGGATGCCGCGCCAGCAGCACCAGGATCTCGCTGTGCCTGCGACTGAGCCTGATCTTCCGCCCGTCCGACACGAGTTGAGCCTCGTCGCGCCCCAGCGCGGTCAGCTCGAGGGCGCCCGCCATGGCCTGCGGCGGTGCGAGCAGCGCCAGATGGGCCTCGGCGGCCCGTGCCACCGCCTGCACGAAGCCGAGGCTGTGCGGATGCGCCAGCCCGTCCCCGCCGGTGATGTCGACCGCGCCGAGCACCCGCCCGGTGCGCGGATCGTGGACGGGGGCCGCCGCGCAGGTCCAGGGCTGCACACGCCGGATGAAGTGCTCGGCCGCGAACACCTGCACCGGACGGTCGACGGCGACCGCCGTGCCCGGCGCGTTCGTACCGACCGCCGTCTCCGACCACCGCGCGCCCGGCACGAAGTTCATCCGTCCGGCCTGCCGCCGCGTCCCCGGATGGCCCTCGACCCACAAGAGCCTGCCCTGCGCGTCGCACACCGCCAGAAGGTGCTCCCCGTCCGCCGCGAACGTTCCCATCAGCTCCCGGAACAGCGGCATCACCCGCGCGAGCGGATGCTCCGCCCGGTAGGAACCGAGTTCCCCGTCCATGAGTTCCACCCTCGCGGTGCCCTCCGGAACGACGCCCGCCCGCGCCGAACGCCGCCACGACTCCGCCACCACGGCACGCACCGGCCGCGGCACCGTCCCGGCCTCCGTGAACGACTCGTAAGCGCGGCGCAGCAGCCGAACCCGCTCGGCGGGATCGGTCCCCGGTTCCAGGGCCACCCAAGGATCGGTCAACTCGGCCTCCCGGAAGGCGATGCGACTGGGTCCATCGTCACTCCCGGTGCGGGCCTCGACAACCCGTGTGACGCTCCCCTTCCGTTCGGTGCCTCACGGCGTGCCCGCTCGGGCCGCCGCGAGGCCGCCGCTGGTCAGGCGAAGTTGACGAGCCTGATGTAGCGCGTCCAGTCCCAGTTCGGCCCGGGATCGGTGTGATCGGTGCCCGGCACCTCGTAGTGACCGAGGATGTGGGCGCGGTCCTTGGGGATCCCGTACTCGTCGCAGATCGTGGCGGTGAGCTTGGCCGACTCCTCGTAGAGGGCGTCGGTGAAGTAGGCGGGTTGGTCCACCCAGCCCTCGTGCTCGATGCCGATGCTTCTCGTGTTGTAGTCCCAGTTGCCCGCGTGCCAGGCGACGTCGCGCTCCCTCACGCACTGGGCCACATGGCCGTCGGCCGAGCGCACGACGTAGTGGGCGGACACCTTCTTCTGCGGATTCTGGAAGATGGACAAGGTGTTGGTGTATGTCGCCTGCGTGACGTGGATGATCACATAGTCGAGTTCGTAACTGTCGGGGCGTTCGGACGCCGTGTAGTTGGAGCTGGTCGCCGGAGTCCACTCGGCACCCGGATAGTCGACGACCGCCGCTTGCGCCGTCGCTCTGACATCGGGGAGCAACGCGTAGGGGAGGGCCGCGAGAGCTGCGCCCTTGAGCAGCGTCCGCCGGCTCGGGAACGACCGTGCTCGCTCCATGGATAGTGGGCCTTTCATCGGTGGGGGGTGGGGGCTTGAGGTCTTGAGGCTGTACGTCGGTGGGCTGAGTGCTGAGTGCTGAGTGTGGAGGTGGGGGATGTGGGCCGTGCGATCAGTGCCGGAGCGACGCGGCGGTCTCGCGCAGTCGGGCGTGCAGTCCGCGATGTGTCTCACGCGCGGGCAGCCAGTCCTTGCGCAGTTTGGCGACACACGTGTAGTTGGTGTCGCAGACGTTGGCGATGGGGGACTCGACCGTCTGCGTCGCGAACTGGTAGGCGTCGAGCTCGCTGAACCCGTAGTCGCGCACCAGCCACTGCACGAGGTCGAGCTGGGATATCCGGAAGGCGTCCTCCAGCGGGCGTGCCGAGCCGGTCGAGATGATGTGGGTGTCGGACTCGATGCGCGGCCAGGGAGTGGCGACCCCCTTGAGGAGTTCGACGATCACCACCGTGTTCATCGCGCATTCGACAGCGACTCCGCAGGTCTCGCCCTCACCCTGCCGAGCGTGGCCGTCGCCGAGGCTGAGCAGGGCGCCTTCGACGTTCACCCCGAGATAGCAGGTCACTCCGGCTCGCATCTCCGGCGTGTCCATGTTCCCGCCGTGCGCGTCGGGAACCAGGGCGGAACGCACCTCCAGGTTCGCGGGCGCCACGCCGACGGTGCCGTGCATCGGATCCATCGGCAGCTCGATCCGGAGGTCGCTGTCCCGCGCGCTGAAGAGCGCGGTCCGCCGGTCCCGGTCGAGCTGCCAGATCCACACGGTCTCCGGCAGTGGCGGCTGCAGGGACGCCGTGGTGTGCGTTGAGGTCAGGGCGCCGAAGAGCGGGACCGTCGTCGACGCCGCCCAGTCACGGGCCGGCTCGATCGAGACGAAGTGGACCGCGACCGTGTCACCCGGCTCCGCTCCCTCGACATGGAAGGGACCGGTCTGCGGATTGAGGAACGGGAACTCGCACACCTCGGACACCAAGTCCTTCTCGGAGCGCACCCGTCCGGCGAAGCAGTCCTCGGTATAGAGATCGAGCACCGTCCCCGGCGCGATACGTGCCACGGGTGGTGCGCCGCCGAACGTCCAGGCGAACTCGCCCGGCGCGGGGCGCACGGTCAGGATCCGGGGGTCGCTCATGGCTGCACGGCTCCGCTCTGCGAAGGGGCGGGGGTGGAGGTCTCGTCGAGGTGGACACGGGCGGTCTCGGCTATGCGCCCGGGATGACGGCGCAGCAGGAAGATCAATATCACGACACCGGCCGACATCCAGACACCCACGACCGGCCCGGCGTACGACACGGGCGCGGTCAGCTCGGTCACGAAGTCGAAGGCCGGCAGACCCGCCGCCGTGAGCAGCGCGGGGACGAAGGCGATGATGCCGAGCAGCGGGAACACCAGATGCCGGACAGGCTTGAACAACTCGGGTCTGCGGCGCAGGAAGTAGCCCGCACAGGCGAGATTGACCACGATGTAAACGCCGATCACCACGGTGACGATCACGGTCGCGAGGAGCAGGAACGCGGTCACGGGGTCGTACGAGAGACCGAGTCCCAGCATGGCCGCCACGGCCACGACGCACTGCACGGCCACCCCGGCCGCGGGGGAGCGGTGTCTCGGGTGCACGCGCGCGAAAAGCGCGGGGAAGATCCGAATCCGGGCCAGAGCGAAGGCCGTTCGTGTGGAGACGGTGGCGCACGCGTTGGCGTTGGCGATCGTCGAGTTGACCACCGCCAGGAACACGAACACCCAGAACAGCCCGAACGAAGCGCGGGCCACGCCTTCCCACGAGGCGGCGCCGGAGGCCCCGAACCCCGCGAACCGGTCGGGACCGAAGTACACCGACATGGCGTACGTCGTCAGGACGTAGACGAGACCGATCGCGAACGCCGCGCCGAGGACGGCCCGGTGCATCGTGCGGCGTGGGTCCTTGGTCTCCTCCGCCAGCGGGGCCGCCGCCTCGAACCCGGCGAAGGCGAGCACGGTGTACACCGACCCCGCGAACACACCGCTGATCCCGCCGTACCCCGCTGCGGTGTGGGATGTCCCGAACACCGACAGCGTGTTGTTCCCGCCGGCCTTGGCGATCAGCCACACCGCGAAGACGAGGAAGACCAGCACCTCGAAGACGCCGAGGACGGTACCGAAGCGGGCCGAGGCACGTACTCCCAGATAGCCCGTTAACGCGATGACCGCCGCGCCCGCGAGCGACCAGGGCCACCAGAGGTCGTCCGGATACGAGGACCACTCCTGGTGCAGTGTGCCCGCCGTGGTGAACCCGAGCTGAAGAAGGAGCAGAGGCGGCACCAGGGCTTCGACGAACACATAGCCCCAGCCCACAAGGAATCCGACGGACGGATGCAGCCCCTGCGCGGTGTAGGTGGCCACCGATCCCGCGGCGGGCATTTCCCGTGCCAGCTCCGCCACGCACGACGCGGTGAACAGACAGGCCACCAGGGCGATCAGTACGGACAGCGGCAGGCTGCCGCCCGCGAACGCCGCACCGGACGGAATGGACGCGGCGACCGCCGCGGCCGGCGCCATGGCCGTGATGCTCTGGAACAGGACCTCGCGCAGGCCGATCGCCTCACGCCGCAGCCCCGGAACCGTCCCCTCCGACATCTGCCCCCCCGATCCGACCGGAACACAGCCATCGGCAGGACGGCTGCGCCTCGCGTGAATCACGGTACGGCGCTTGCCTGTTGGGCAGGAAGAGCGAGGCGCGATTCCGTGGACAGCCCGCGGATTGTGGACAAGACGATCACCCGCAAGGGGGAACGTTCTCGTTGCGCCTACACCCCTTGTGCCTGCGACCGTCCGGCCACCGCCGCCGGGTCGTCCAGCACCCCTCGTACCACCGAATGTGCCGCGCCCAGCAGCGGCCCCTCGGATCCCAGCCGGGAGACGGACACGGGGCAGGCGGGGCCCGCCGTGCGGCGCGCCAACTCGCTCTCCAGCGAAGGGAGCAGCCAGGGTGCGAGACCGGCGAGGGCCCCGCCCAGCACGACCGTCTCAGGGTCCAGCAGATTGACCGCCCCGGTCACGGCTATGCCGAGCGCGGTTCCGGCGTCGCGGAGGGCACGGCGTACGTCCGGATCGCCTTCCGTTGCGCGCCGGGACAGCAGCCCGACCCGGTCCTCGCCCGGTTCCAGACCGGCGGCACGCAGCACGGCCTCCTCGCCCGCGTACTGTTCGAGGCACCCGCGTCCGCCGCACGGGCACTCCGGTCCCTCCGGACGCACCGGAACATGCCCCAACTCGCCCGCGAAACCACGGGTCCCGCGCAGCAGCCGCCCGTCCACGAGCACCGCGGCGCCGATGCCGATCTCCGCGGACACGTGCAGAAAGTCTCGCGGGGTCGCGTCACCGAGCCAGAGCTCCGCGAGACCGCCGAAGTTCGCCTCGTTGTCCACGGTCAGCGGCAGCTCGGAGGGCAGCAGCTCACCGAGGTCCGTGTCGTGCCAGTCGAGGTTCGGGGCTCGCACCACGGTCCGGCCGTCGCGGGCCACGAGTCCCGGGACGGCGACGGCGAGGCCCGCGGGCCACAGCCCTTCCCGGTCGGCTTCGGCGATCACCTGACGCACCAGCGCCGTCAGCTCCTGGATCACGGGCCCGGCCGGCCTGCCGCGGTTCGTGCCGTGGCGTACGGCACGGGCTCGCACCGCGCCGCGGAGATCGACCGCGCACACGGCGAGATGGTCGACGCCCACCTCCGCTCCGATTCCGGCGGGGCCGTGCCCGCTGACGGCGAGGGCGGAGCCGGGCCGCCCCACCGTGCCCGGACGCTCGGGTCCGAGCTCTTCGAGGAGCCCGGCCCGGATCAGCTCGTCGACCAGAGTGGACACGGCCGCCCGGGTCAGACCTATGTGGGAGGCGACGGCGGCACGCGACAACGGTCCCTCGTCGCTGACGGTGTGCATGACCCGGGAGAGGTTGCGGCGGCGCATCCCCTGCTGGGTGTCGGGCAGTCGTCGGCCGGAACCGGTCGGGTGGGCTTCGTGCAGTGGTGCGGTCATGCCTCCGTCAATCCTCGTCCGGCCGGCCCCGCCGGCCTCTCTCGGCGCCGGTCGCCACGGGGCGGTCCCGCGTCGCACGGAGCCCCACCGGGCCCCGGCCGGTACCGCTCTCGCGGGACGCCATGCGTGAGAGCCGGTCCCGCCGGGACGGCACGGTCGGTCCTGGTCAGTTCGTGTTCGGCTCCCGTTCGAGCAGAGGGGCCGCGTCGGAGAGTACCCCGGTGATCCTCGCGAGCGTCTCCTCGTCCCGCTCCACGGCGTCGAGCACCGGCCCGCGGGCGGTTCCCCAGCGCCGGGCGACCGCAGCCGGGTCCTCGCCCGTCAGCAGACCCGCCGCCTGGGCGGCGGCGCCGAGCGCGACCAGTTCCCTGGCCTCGGGCACCTGAACGGGCCGGCCCGAGAGCCGGCGTACGGTCTGCTGCCAGGCCTTGCCCCGCGCCCCGCCGCCGATCAGCAGCACCGGCGCCGAGCGATCGGCGTCCGCGTCCAGTACCAGGTCGAGGGCGCCCAGCAGGGAGTGCACGGCGCCGTCGTACGCGGCCTGGAGCAGTTGCCCGCCCGTCGTGTCGTGCCGGAGTCCGTGCAGCAGTCCCGCGGAGTGCGGCAGGTTCGGTGTGCGCTCGCCGTCCAGATAGGGCAGCAGCGTCACCGAGGCGCCCGGCTCGACGGCTTCGCGGTCCAGGCCCAGCAGCGCGGCGATCCGGTCGACGGCCAGCGTGCAGTTCAGCGTGCAGGCCAGCGGGAGCCAGTCGCCGCGCGCGTCCGCGAAACCCGCCACCGTGCCGGTCGGGTCGGTCGGTCGGTGCGTCGAGACGGCGTACACCGTGCCCGAGGTGCCGAGGCTCACCACCGGGGTGCCGGGGCGCAGCCCGAGGCCGAGCGCGGCGGCCGCGTTGTCCCCGGTGCCGGCCGCCACCAGGGTGCCCCTGGAGAACGGCAGCTCACCCCTGGCGTGCACCGTTCCGGCCACCTCGCCCGGCCGGGCGACGCGGGGGAGCAGAGCGGGGTCGAGACCGATGTGCGCGAGGACCTCCTCGTCGTACGCCTCGCTCCCGGAGGCCCACCAGCCGGTGCCGGAGGCGTCGCCGCGGTCCGTGGTGCCCTGCCCGGTGAGCCGCTCGGTGAGGTAGTCGTGGGGCAGCCGGACCGCTGCCGTCGCCCGGACGGCGTCCGGCTCGTGCTCGGCCAGCCAGGCCCACTTCGTGGCCGTGAAGGACGCCGCCGGCACGCTGCCGGTCCGCTCGGCCCAGGATTTCGGGCCGCCGAGCTCCTCGACCAGCCGACGTGCCTGCGGCGCCGAGCGCACGTCGTTCCAGAGCAGGGCGGGTCGTACGGGTTCGCCCCGGGCGTCGAGCGTCACGAGCCCGTGCTGCTGCCCGCCGATCGACACCGCCGCCGCTTCGTGCGCGGCGTCACCGCACTGGCGCAGCGCTTCGCACAGCGCGTCCCACCACTGGCGGGGGTCGCTCTCTCGGCCCGCCCCCGTCGAGACGGTGTGCGGCGCCTGTCCGCTCGCCACCACCAGCCCGGTCGAGGCGTCGACGACCAAGGCCTTGGTGGACTGGGTGGACGTGTCCACGCCGACAACGAGCGGACCCTCGGCTGCTGACATCGAGCTCTCCCTCTTCCGCGGCTTTGCGGAATCTGTGCTGGTCACGGGGCCATCCGGACCGTCACGGCCAGGGCCCCGCAGTTCGTCCCTGGACCGATGTGACCAGGGTTTCCTACTTCGTCTCTTCCCAGAGTCGCGTCCGCATACTAATTTGTAAACCGCCATGACGAAATCGTCGGAGCTAGCAAGGAGCCGCGAAATGAACTACCAGCCCACCCCCGAAGACAGGTTCACCTTCGGCCTGTGGACCGTCGGCTGGCAGGGAAGGGACCCGTTCGGCGACGCCACCCGGCCCGCTCTGGACCCGGTCGAGACCGTGCAGCGTCTGGCCGAGCTCGGCGCCTACGGCGTGACCTTCCACGACGACGACCTGATCCCCTTCGGGTCCTCGGACAGCGAGCGCGAGTCGCACATCAAGCGCTTCAGGCAGACCCTGGACGCCACGGGCCTCAAGGTGCCGATGGCCACCACCAACCTGTTCACGCACCCCGTGTTCAAGGACGGCGCGTTCACCTCGAACGACCGCGACGTACGCCGCTACGCGCTGCGCAAGACCATCCGCAACGTCGACCTGGCGGTCGAGCTCGGTGCCGAGACGTACGTCGCCTGGGGCGGCCGTGAGGGCGCGGAGTCCGGGGCCGCCAAGGACGTACGCGTCGCCCTCGACCGCATGAAGGAGGCTTTCGACCTCCTCGGCGAGTACGTGGTCTCGCAGGGTTACGACCTGAAGTTCGCGATCGAGCCCAAGCCGAACGAGCCCCGCGGCGACATCCTGCTCCCCACCGTCGGCCACGCCCTCGCGTTCATCGAGCGCCTGGAGCGCCCGGAGATGTACGGCGTCAACCCGGAGGTCGGTCACGAGCAGATGGCCGGCCTGAACTTCACGCACGGCATCGCGCAGGCCCTGTGGGCGGGCAAGCTCTTCCACATCGACCTCAACGGCCAGTCCGGCATCAAGTACGACCAGGACCTGCGGTTCGGCGCGGGCGATCTGCGGTCCGCGTTCTGGCTGGTCGACCTCCTGGAGAGCGCCGGTTACGCGGGCCCGAAGCACTTCGACTTCAAGCCGCCGCGGACCGAGGACTTCGACGGGGTCTGGGCGTCGGCGGAGGCCTGCATGCGCAACTACCTGATCCTGCGCGAGCGTGCGGCGGCGTTCCGGGCCGATCCCGACGTCCAGGCGGCGCTGCGCGCCTCGCGTCTGGACGAGTTGGCGCAGCCCACCGCGGCGGACGGTCTGTCGGCGCTGCTCGCCGACCGTGCCGCCTTCGAGGACTTCGATGTCGAGGCCGCGGCCGCGCGCGGGATGGCCTTCGAGCAGCTGGACCAGCTGGCGATGGACCATCTCCTGGGCGCGCGAGGCTGATCGGGGCGCACCCAAGGGCACGGACCCGCCTCAGGCGGGTCCGGTCCGCCCTCCGCGGCTGCTGATCCGCGCGTGGAATTTCCCGGAATCATGCGATCCATGGCATGAGTCCGTATCAACTTCCCCACAGGGGTCGCGCGATGAACCGGTTCGAGGCGACTCTTGGCGGTATGGCCATGCCGCCCGAACCGCCTCAGCCTCCACGGTCGCAGGGAGATACACACCCTCCTGGGGGTGATGTCCAGGGCCCGCGTTCCGGGAGCTACGGCCCGCCTGCCTCCGGCGGTTACGGTCCTCCGTCCTCCGGCGGCTACGGCCCGCCTGCCTCTGGGGATTACGGAACGCCGTCACAAGGCGGCGATTGGCCTCCCGGGCAGAGCGGCGGGGGTTGGCCGCCGCCACCACCTCCGCCACCCGGACCGCCGGACGGGCCCGGCGGCCACCGTGGAGGGCGGCGCCGCAACACCCTGCTCCTCGTCATCGCCGCGATCGTCGGCGTCGGCGTCATCGTCGCCGTGGCCGTGGCGGCCACGGGCGGTGGCGGGAAGGGCAAGAAGTCCCCCACCGAGAGCAGTGGGCGGTCGCCCAGCCCCTCGCTGAGCATCCCGTCCGAACTGCCGTCGCTGCCCTCGGGCCTGCCCAGTGTCGTGCCGTCGCTGCCCTCGGACCTGCCAACAGGGCTGGTGCCCAGCGACCTGCAATCGTTGTTCCCGTCCCTCGCGGACGACGAGTTGCCCTACTACATGCTCCGGAAGGGCGATTGTTTCGACACGGACGACAGTCTGCCCGGACAGGCCGCCAAGCGCCGGTGCACCCAACCGCACGACGCCGAGGTCGTGAAGGTCTCCGAACTCAACGGCACCTACACGACCGACTCCGCGCTCAAGAAGGCCGCGTCCGCGCTGTGCAAGGCTCCTCTGGAGCGAAAGGCGGCCGCCCAGGCCGCCGGTACGGTGCGCGACACCGTCGTGCAGTACCCGGACACCGGTGGCTACAAGACGGGGTTCGACAAGGTCGCGTGCAGCCTGTCCGCGGGCGTCGGCAAGGGCACCCACAAGCTCACCGGGCCGCTGAAGTGAGCGGCACGCGTGCGTGGCCGCTGTCCGTCGTCCACGCACGCGTGCCGGGCTCATGGGGTTCCGGGATCAGATCCCGCGCGGCAGCCGCACATAGGTGACGGTCGTCTCGATACCGCTGTCCACCAGCCGGCCCTGCGTGTCGAAGGCGCCCGACCCGTCGGTCATCCCGAAGTCGTTGTCGTTGATGAGGGCGAGAGTGCCGTGGTCAACGCGTGCGACGCCCTCGATCTTGCCAGGCACCCCCGCGACGGTGCCCAGGTCGACGACGAGACGCTTGTCCAGCACCGGAACGCCGGACGACGCCGGGTCGTCCAGCTGCTCCAGCGAGGGCGACGTGGTGTCGCTGTCCCAGGGGCCGCCGAGGATGTTCGCGTCGCGCGTGAGCCGTACCGACTGCAGACGGGCCGCCTTGTCGGTGCGCTCCTCGACGAGCAGCCGGTCGCGGCCGACAGCCACCACGGAGGAGATCTTCAGCTCGGACGTGTCGTCCTCGCTCGGGTCGACGACGTTCACCGGGTCGAAGCGGTACGCGTATTCGGCGGTCACCGCGCGCTTCTTGGGCGAGAAACGCAGCAGCCGCGTGTTGCGCGACACGTCCCCAGCGTCCCCGTCCGGCAGGGAGAGCGGGCTCTGCAAGGCCATCACCAGGTCACCGTCGGGGAGTTGGGCGAGTCCTTCGAGGCCACGGTTGATCTTGCGGTGGAGCAGGACGGCGGGCAGCGCCTCGACGACCGGGTAGTCCGTGCCGGTCAGGTTGAGACCCTTGGGCACGTAGCGCGTGAGCACCTTCCCGCGCGCGGAGACATGGACCAGTGACGGGCTGTACTCGTCGATGAGCCAGAACGAACCGTCCTTCGCCCGCACGATGCCCTCGGTGTCCAAGCCGTTCGGGTTGTACGCGAGCGGGGCCTGCGCGTCGTAGGAGTACGGAGCCTCGTCGCGTCCCGCCTGGTTGGACAGGCCGGTGACCGGCTTCTCCGACGAGGTGGTGATCGGGATCGCGTCGATCACCTCCACGGCGTCACCGCGCACCCGGATCTTCACGATCGCCGGGTCGAAGCCCGGTACCGGGAACGTCCGGCGCTTCTTGCCGTCCACCTTGATCTGGCCGTTGGGCCCCCGGTCGGTGATCGTCCAGAACTCGCCCTTGCGACCGGTCGGGTAGATGTCGCTGCCGATGCCGCCGAGGTCGACACCGCGGTCGTTGTCCACCGTGCCGGGCAGCAGCGCGTTGCTGAACGCGCCGAGGGGGAGGTTGCCGAGCGTCGCGGTGTGCGTCACCCGCGGCTGCGCGGGTCCGGACGTCGCGCTCGCGCTGCCGCCCACCAAGCAGGCGGCCAGCACGGCGATCGGCACGCCCAGGGTGACGGACCGGTGGATGTGGCGCCGGCCGACGGCATGCGGGGACATCAGGCCTCCAGAGTCACAAGTTCGTTGCCAGCGGCCAGAGTTGGCCCTGGCGTCGAACGGATCGCGACCTGAAGGTGAACGCAGCGCGTCAAGCAATCATCGGGTCTCCTTCGGTCGTGGCGAGGGCGGTCGACGGGGTCCTCGCCGCCGGCCTCGCACGGGTCTCAGGCCTCCGCATGCGCCGCGCTCATCTGCGCCGGCGTTCAACCCCTGGTGCGCGTGCGCTGTCTGGAGTTGGGTATTCCCTGTGCGGAGACCGGGCTCGTCGATTGCTCCCGGCGGCCCTGTGCCCTGCGCTTGAGGCCGGGGACCCTCTCAGGGTCGAGTAGGGGGCACGGGTCAGGGACGTATCAGGGTCGCGGTCCGGAACCGTGGGACGCGGGGACCCGTTCTCAGGACAGAGAGCGGCAGCAGCCGCGGAGGAGGCGACACATGTCGAAGAACGCGAAGATCGCCGCAGGAGGTGTGGCGGTCGGCCTGATTCTGTTGATCTGGCTGCCCTGGTGGGCCGCCTTCCTGATCGTGCTGGGAGTTCCGGCGGCCGCGTATCTGGCGCTGGACCCCTCGCAGCGGCGCAGGCTGCGCCGTGCCACCCGCAAGGAGATCGGCCGCTGAGGAGCGACCGTCCAACCGTTCGGCCCCTCTCGGCTCGCCGCGGCCGGTGAGCGCAGGAGAGACCGACACAGGGGACTGACCAAGGGCCGCGTCACCGGGATTCCGTGTGACGCGGTCACTCAGCTGGGGCGGACCGCCATCTTGTCCAGGGCCTCCAGGAGCCCGGGCAGTTCCGGTCCGCGACCGACGGGCAGGACCTCGCCGGGTTCCTCGTCGAGCAGGACGAACGCGATGTCATCGGTCCTGGCGACGAAAGACCACCCGGGGCCGTCGGCGCGCAGGGTGCGAGCGTCGCCCGTGGCGAAGGACGAGCGGACACGGCCCAACGGGGGCGGTGTGTCCACGTACGAGCGCGCCTCGGCGAGAACGCGGCGGACGCCGACGCGGTTACCACCCTCGCCGTCCTTGTCCGGAGAGTTCTCGGTGTCGTCCGAGGCCTGCCCCGCACCGTCCGAGGGGGCGAACTCGCTGTCGTCGATCTGCTCGCGCCACATCGCCCACTGGAGCGCGATCTCGTCCGCGCCGAGGCGTCGCTGGGCCGGTCCCCAGGTCGAGGTGTCCGGAGGGCTGAGCGGTGGCCGGTCCGTGAGCTCGGTCGACGGATCGTGCGGAGCGGGCACCCCGGGGGCCGAGACGGCTACCTCGAGGGGCCAGCCGGGCAGTGCGGCGACAACCGTCCGCTCGTCCGGAGACAGCTCGTGCTCCATCCCGCAGTCCCAGGACGCGATGGCGACGGCGACCAGGGAGACGTCGTCGATGACGACGGTCCAGCGCGCGCCCTCACTGTCCTGGCCGAGCACCAGCCCGTACCCCTCCGCGAGGGGTGCGAGGTCGAGCGTCGCACAGGCCTCCGGGTAGTCGTCGCCGAGAACGCTGGGGAACTTCGCCGGTGTCAGCAGCACCGCCGTCAGCACATACAGCGCGTCGTCGTCCCCGGTGGCGACGGCGTCTTCGTCCGTCCCGGCCATTCCAGCCTCCCGATCGCTCCATCTGTCGGCGCACCCTAAGCGACCGGAAGGCGCTTGTCACGGGCCCGAAACGCATGCGGAGCTGCAGCTATCCGGCTGGACAGGGGCGAAACGCCCTCCCGGGCCCGTCCAGGTCAGGCCGCGGGCAGTCCGAGCAGCGTGCGGGCGACCGCTTGGGGCGACTCGTCGCGTTCGCGGGCGAGAGCGACAACGGCCCGGCAGGCAAGCTCGTTCACCCCGAAGGACAGCGCCTCAGGCGACACCCAGGTGGCCGCCTCGTCGATCTGCTCCTGGTTGTCCTCCGCACACGCGGACACGTACACAGCAGCCGCCTCGAAGAGGTTGTATGTGCGCTTTCTCTCCTTCGGTGTCGTCTTCTGCGGGTGCCCCTCGGGCCGTTCGGCCGTCTTCCCGCGCCCCATCGTGCGGAGCCTGCCGAATATGCCGGACATCAGGTCACCATCCCCCTGCGCTCGCTGATCGTGCGGTTGCTGCTACTCAACGTAGAGATGGAGTCGCGGCGACAGAAGAGGGACGGTCCGGTGAAGGTCTGCCCCGTCTCAGCGGCCGACCGCGTCGAGGGTGTCGAGAGTGGTCCGCAGCCAGGTCGGTTCGGCCTGGCTGGTGGCCCGCGCGATGGTGAGGATGCCGCGCCGGAAGGGGTCGTCCAGCTCCTCGGCGCGCAGCGGCCGGTCGCCTTCGTGGAAGAAGCTCGCGGGTTCCTCCAGGAAGGCCAGCCTGCGCCGCAGTACGGCGGCCTGCGCCTCGGGGTCCCGCAGGCGTCCGAGGAAGGCGAGCACCGTGAACCAGCGGTTCTCGTCCGTGATGTCCCGCCGTGCCGCGTTGGCCAGTCTGCGGCGCAGCTCGCGGCCGCCTTGCTCGGTGAGAGTCAGGACGTGACGCGGGGCGGCCACCGAGCCCGGCTGTGTGGCCCGTTCCAGCAGGTGCGCGTTCTCCAGCCGCTCGATCGCGGGATACAGCGTGCTCCCCGCCGGTGCGCGTCGTGACCGTGCCGGGTGCCGGACACAACATCATGTTCGACAACCCCGACGCGTTCGCGGCGGCCGTCGCCGGCACGGCCTGACGACCGATCACCGGATCCAGCCGGCGGTCATCCCCGGCGTAGGGCCAGCGCGAGGAATCGGGAGTCCTCGTCCACGTACGAGGTCATGTCCCAGCCCGAACAGGCCAGCAGGGGGCCCAGGCTGGCCTCGGCGCGCAGGTCGTCCGGAGTGATCCGCCGTCCCTGGCGGGCGGCGAGCGCCGCTCGGCCGATGGGGTGGAAGAGGGCCAGGGTGCCGCCGGGCCGCACCACCCGGGCCAACTCCCGCAGATTCTCACCCGGGTTCGGCAGGTGCGCGACGAGTCCGGCCGCGAACACCGCGTCCAGGGATTCCGTACGCAGCGGCAGCCCGGTGACATCGGCCAGCAGCAGCTGCCCCTCGCGGTCCCGTCCGGCCCGAACCGCGGCCTCCAGCATGGCCGACGTCAGATCGGCTCCGACGACCACGCCGGCGCCGCCCACGGCCGTCCGCAACGGAGGCAGGGCGCGCCCGGTGCCGCAGCCCGCGTCGAGTACGCGGTCACCCGCGCGCAACCGCATGCACGCCACCGCGGCCTCGTACGCGGGCCCGTCGTCGGGGAACCGGCTGTCCCAGTCGGCGGCGCGCGCGCCGAAGAACTCCTGGACGTGCGTGTGGTCGTCGCTCATGTGTCGCATGATCTCTCACCGACACGAAGGATGACGCGGCGCACACGTTCGAGCCCGACGCGATCGCTCAGGTGCACCTCTTCGTCACTTTGCAACAGCTTTCGAAATGCGCCCCAGTCGTGCGCCCCAGCGCGCACTAGCGTCCCTGGGTCATGGGACACCTGGACCACGCCGCCTTCGGCTGGCTGACCCCCGTACTGTCGTACGCGATGGCCTGCACAGGCTCCGCACTGGGGCTGCGCTGCACGGTCCGCGCGCTCGACGCCACCGGACGGTCGCGCCGCAACTGGCTCTTCGCCGCGGCCTCCGCGATCGGCACCGGCATCTGGACGATGCACTTCGTGGCGATGCTCGGCTTCGGCGTCACCGGCACGCAGATCCGCTACAACGTGCCTCTGACCATCTTCAGCCTGCTGGTGGCCGTGGCCGTCGTCGGCGCGGGCCTCTTCGCCGTCGGCTACGGCCGCGACCGGCACCGCGCACTCGTCCTCGGCGGGCTCACCACCGGGTTCGGCGTCGCGAGCATGCACTACCTGGGAATGGCGGCGCTGCGGCTGCACGGCCAGGTGCGCTACGACCCGGCACTCGTCGGGCTCTCCGTCGTGATCGGTGTGATCGCGGCGACCGTTGCCCTGTGGGCCGCGATCTCCATCAGGTCCCCCGTGGCGGTGGCCGTCGCCTCCCTCGTCATGGGCGGCGCGGTGAGCAGCATGCACTACACCGGAATGATGGCGGTGAGCGTACGCGTGAGCCCATCCGGCGGCACACTGCCCGGGGCCACGGCGATGCAGTTCATCTTCCCTCTCGCCGTCGGGCTCGGGTCCTACCTCTTCTTGACGGCGGCCTTCGTCGCCCTGTCCCCGATGTCCGGCCGAACCGAAGCGTCCGCGTCGGCCCAGCGGCCGGTCCAGGGCGTCGCCCGCTGACGGCCCGTCCCGGGGCCGCGCGGCCCGGACGGCACGCCCCGAACCTCTCCGATCGAGGAGGCCATGCGTACACCCCGTAGGACCACCAGAGCCGGCGCCCAGCCACCGCCCCCGGTGCGTGGCCGGCGCGCGCACGCGGGCCCGCCGGCCGACGAGGGCGCGGACCTCGGTGAGCCCGCCGCCGGGCCTTCGCCGGAACAACTCGCTCGCGTGATGCGGTGGCACATCCGGCCCCGCACCGTCCGGGCCAAGATCGTCAGCCTGCTGATGGTGCCGATCGTCTCCCTGCTCGCGCTGTGGGCCTACGCCACGGTGAGCACGGCGCAGGACGTCGCGCGGCTGCGTCAGCAGCAACGCGTGGACTCGACGGTCCGCGCCCCCGTCGACGCCGCGGTCGCCGCGCTCCAGGCCGAACGGGCGGAAGCGGTCCGCTACGCGACCGACCCCGCCACGGTGCCGCCGAGCGACTTCAAGGACCTCGCACGGCTCACCGACCGCGCCGTCGCGAAACTCCGCCTGGGGGACCACGACACCGTCGCCGACGGCGCCGACCTGCCTTCCGGAGCCGCCGGGCGGCTCACCGCTTTCGTCGCCGAGGCGTCGCGGCTGCGGTCGCTGCGCACCGCCGTGCTGGACCGCCGTACCGGATGGGACGAGGCGTACAGCGAGTACACCAGGACCATTTCGACGGCATTCGGTGTCGACGGAGCACTCACCGGCATCTCCGGCGCGGGCCCGCGCTCCGACGCGCGCGTCCTCCTCGAATTCTCCCGGGCGGGGGAGGCGCTCGCCCAGGAGGACGCCGTACTCGGCGGGGCCAGGATCGCCGGGACCCTCGACGGCGAGCGGCTACGGCTGTTCACCGGGGCCGTCGATACCCGCCGCACCCTGACGGAGGCCGCCGCGCCTGATCTCGGCGGGCCCGAACGAGCCGCCTGGAACGACCTCGCGGAGGGGAGCGCGTACGACGACGTGCGCGCCGTCGAGGACAAGGCGCTCGTCTCTCGCCCCGGCGCCAAGGCCCTCGACGCCGCGCCGGAGACCGTCTGGAACATCGCTCATGAGCGCGTGAGCGACGGGATGCGCACGGTCGAGGCCGACGCGGGCCGTGGTGTCGCGGACGGGACCGACCCGCTCGGGCACGCCCTGCTCAGCCCCGCCGGTGCCGCGGTTCTCTTCGGGCTCGCCGCCGTCATCGCCTCGCTGATCATCTCCGTACGCATCGGACGCGACCTCGTCGTCGAGCTCGTCGGCCTGCGCGACAGCGCCCTGGACGTCGCCCGCCGAAAGCTCCCGGCGGCCATGCGCAGGCTGCGCGCGGGTGAGGCGGTCGACGTGGACGACGAGGCCCCGCCGGGACGGCCCTCGGAGGACGAGACCGGACAGGTCGCCCAGGCGCTCAACACCGTGCACCGGGCCGCCCTGCGCGCCGCGGTCGAGCGAGCGGAGCTGGCAGGTGGCATCTCCGGGGTCTTCGTCAATCTCGCCCGGCGCAGCCAGGTACTCGTGCACCGCCAGCTGAATCTCCTGGACGCCATGGAGCGCAGGTCCGAGGACCCGGACGAGCTGAGCGACCTGTTCCGGCTCGACCACCTCACCACGCGGATGCGGCGCCACGCGGAGAGCCTGATCATCCTTTCCGGAGCCGCGCCCGGGCGGGCCTGGCGAAGGCCCGTCTCGCTGACGAACGTGGTCCGGGCGGCGGTCTCGGAAGTCGAGGACTACGCGCGCGTGGAGGTACGGCAACTCCCCGAGGCGGCCGTGGCCGGGGGAGCGGTCGCCGACCTCACCCATCTTCTGGCGGAAGTCGTCGAGAACGCGGCCCAGTTCTCGCCCCCGCACACCAGAGTGCGGATCACCGGTGAACCGGTCGGAAACGGCTACGTGATCGAGGTCGAGGACCGGGGCCTGGGCATGGGCAAGGAGAGGATCGCCGAGGCCAACCGGCGTATCGAGCAGTCCGAGGCGCTCGACCTGTTCGACAGCGACCGACTCGGCCTCTTCGTGGTCAGCAGGCTCTCGGCCCGGCACGGCATCAGGGTGCACCTGCAGACCTCGCCCTACGGGGGCACCACCGCGGTCGTCCTGCTGCCCAAGGCACTGCTGCACGACGGCCCGGCGGAACGTTCCCTCCACAAGGCCGACAGGGACAGGCCGTTGGAAAGGCAGTACGCGCGCGTGTCGGTCGCTCCCGAACACGACGCCGTCCAGTCCGCCACCGAGCGGCCCGCTCTGGTCTCTCCGAGGCCGACTGCCTCCGAAGCCCCGGCGAACGGTTCACAGGAGACCTCGCCTCCGCCGAAGGGTGCGAAGGAGACCGCGCGTCCGGCGAACGGCTCCCGGGAGACCGCGCCTTCGGGAGTCGCCGCGATCCGTCCGCACCGTCCCCCGGACGACTCCGCGGGCTCCGACGAACTTCCACGCCGTGTCCGCCAGGCGAACCTCGCCCCCCAACTGCGCGGACAGCGTTCCGATGAGCCGGCGGAGCCCCCCGCGTCCACAGCGGACGAAGAGCGCACACCCGAACTCGTACGGGCGCGTATGGCCGCGTACCGGGCCGGCTGGGTACGCGGCGGCGGCCGGTCACCCGGCGTCGGCGCCACCCCCGGCCCCGAAGCGGGCAGCGACAGCAGCGAAGGAGACCCCGCATGATCCAGGACCCGAGCACGGGAGGCGCCCAGCGGTCCGGTGAACTCGACTGGCTGCTGGACGACATGGTGCTTCGTGTGACCGAAGTACGACACGCCGTGGTGCTGTCGAACGACGGACTGGCGGTGGGCGCGTCCACCGCCCTGCGGCGCGAGGACGCGGAACACCTCGCGGCCGTCGCCTCCGGATTCCACAGCCTGGCCAAGGGAGCGGGCCGCCACTTCGGCGCGGGCGGGGTACGCCAGACCATGGTGGAGATGGACGAGGGCTTCCTGTTCGTGGCCGCGGCGGGGGACGGTTCGTGCCTCGCCGTCCTGACCGCGGTCACCGCCGACATCGGCCTCGTGGCGTACGAGATGGCGCTCCTGGTCAAGCGCGTCGGCGAGCATCTCCACGCCCCGCCGCGCGTCGCCGCACAGCCGCCCGCGGCAGGATGACCGAGGACGGCCTGTGCGGATGACCGAGGACACACCGGGCGCCCCGCCACAGCCGGGCAGCCAGTGGTACGACCAGGAGGCGGGACCACTCGTCCGCCCCTACGCGATGACGGGCGGCCGCACCAAAGCCGGTCCGACCGGAATGTACTTCGATCTGATCGCCCTGGTCACGCTCGACAGGGCCGCGCCAGGAGCCGACGCGGACACCTCACTCGGTCCGGAGCACCGGACACTGATCGAACTGTGCCGTACCGAGCCCCAGTCGGTCGCCGAACTGGCCGCGGGCGCCGATCTTCCCGTGGGCGTGGTCAGGGTGCTCGTGGGTGACCTCGTGGAACGAAGCTGCGTCACCGTCAGCCGTCCGGTGCCGCCCGCACAACTGCCTGACGAGCGAATCCTCCGCGAGGTGATCGAGGGACTGAGGGCCCTCTAGCTGATCCACATCGGTCGGCGCCGCGGCCACTCGCGTTCACTCCCGGGCACCGAACGGGCGTGTTCCGGCCGCAAGGGGCAATGTGCGGTCCAACACCATTCGTCGGAACCGCAGTTGTCATGATGCTGACTTCCGACTTCGCGCACCCGTACGGACGCACCGATGCCGACGCTTGTCGGCACTCCCGAGAGAAGTGATCGATGGTCTCCGAGAACTCCGATGCCTCGGGTGGCGACTCGACCGCCCTGGCGTTGAAGATATTGGTCGCCGGTGGGTTCGGCGTGGGAAAGACCACCTTGGTGGGCGCGGTCAGCGAGATCCGACCGCTGCGCACCGAGGAACTGCTGAGCGAGGCAGGTCGGTCGGTGGACGACACCGACGGAGTGGGTCAGAAGGTCACCACGACCGTGGCCATGGACTTCGGACGCATCACCATCAGGTCCGGCCTCTCGCTCTATCTGTTCGGAACCCCCGGCCAGGACCGCTTCTGGTTCCTTTGGGACGAGCTGTCGACAGGCGCTCTGGGTGCTGTCGTCCTCGCGGACACCCGCAGACTCGAGGACTGCTTCCCCGCGGTGGACTACTTCGAGCACCGCCGCATCCCGTTCGTGGTGGCCGTCAACTGTTTCGCGGACGCCCGCGCGTACGGGGCCCAGGACGTTTCCCGCGCCCTCGACCTCGACCGGGGTACGCCGGTCGTTCTCTGCGACGCCCGTGACCGCGACTCCGGGAAGGAGGTGCTGATCCGGCTCGTCGAATACGCCGGGAGGGTACACACCGCCCGGCTGCTCGACTCCGTCGGCTGAGGGCGCTCATCGACACCTGTTCAGGCACGGTCCCGCCCCGGCAGCATGGCACGGCTCCCTGCGGCGGCGCCGCCGCCCGCGCCCGCTCGTCGGCCATCTTCTCTGCCATGCCGCCCGTCCGCCTTGCCCGGACGGCTGCTGTGGTGAAGGCTTGTTGGTCGAATCCTCCGGCCAGGGGGAACGACACACGGGGAGACCGGATCATGGAGCAGAACACGGGACTTGGCTGGTTGCTGGACGACCTCACCCAACGCGTCCCGCACGTTCGGCACGCGCTGGTGCTGTCCAACGACGGGCTGGTGACGGGCGCGAGCACAGGACTTCGACGCGAGGACGCCGAACACCTCGCCGCGGTGTCATCGGGACTGCACAGCCTGGCCAAGGGCTCCGGCCGGCATTTCGGTGCCGGACAAGTTCGGCAGACGATGGTCGAGTTCGACGACGCGGTGCTCTTCGTCACCGCGGCCGGCGCGGGCAGTTGTCTGTCCGTCCTCAGCGGTGCGGAGGCGGACATCGGCCAGGTCGCCTACGAGATGACCTTGCTGGTGAACCGCGTCGGCGAACACCTGCGCGTGGATGCGCGACAGCCGGAAGGCAAGCCCGCTTCAGAACTCTGACCTGGCGGTATGTCGTCGCGGCCGGAGTTATCCACAGGCTTGCCACGATGTCCGACGAGCCGGATACGGTTTTTCCCGAGGCGAGCGCACACCGGCGCGAGCCTCCGACACCACAGGGGAGACCGTCATGCCCGGCAGCGCCATCACCCAGTCCGCCACCTCATCACTCAGCCGAGCCGCACGGGAACTGGAGCTCAGGCGAGGCGAGTTCGACCTCGCTCTGCACCTCGGCTGTGTGCGCTCGGTTCCTGACGAGGGAGGCGGGGGACGCCGGGTCGCCCGCGCCGAGATCGACCGGGTGCGCGCCGAAGCCGGCTTCCCGGAATCGCTGCGCGAGCGGGTGAAGGCCGTCGGCACCACGGAGGGCGCCGCTCTCATGGACGTCACGAGCACCCGGTTCACCCGCCTCGCGCGCCTGGGACTGGTGGTGCCGGTGAAATTTTACTTGAATCGCTACCGGGTAGTCGTCTGGCTCTACCTCGCCGACGAACTGCGGCAGTTCGCCGCCGACCAGCAGAACGCGCCGCTGATGAGGGGTCGGACGCCGGAAGGTCTCCGCGATCAGCTGGGCGAAGGCATGGACCTCCGTCCTCGCAACTGGCGTGGCCGTCACATGGGGTTCCTGCTGAGGCAGACCGAGGATCCCTGGGCCCGCGCCGCGGTGGTGGCGTCCCTGCTCGACCCCGTCCAGGTGGCCGGGACCGTCAAGGACCCGTACGAACGCGCCCATCTCAACCGCCTCCGGCCCGCGCCTGTCTCACAAGCCGCCCCGGACTCGCCCGGAGCCCGGATCGCCGAGCGCATCACGACGGCGGACGACCCCGACGAGATCAGCTGGCTCAGGGCCGACCTGGGGCAGAGCGTGTCCGAAGCCAGGGAAACTCGCCCGGCGCCCCGTCCGACCTTGGCGGCCTCGTCCGGCACAGCCCCGAGGCCGGCCGCCACATCGTCGGCGGGCCGATCGGCGGGGGCACCACGGTCAGCGGCCCCGCCGTCACCGATCGGTGCTCCGCGCGCCCCGCGAGAACGGCACGCCGCCGTGGACGACCAGCTCATGCCGCCGGAGTCCTCGCGTTCACGGCGGCTGCTCGGATGGCTGCGCCGCAGGAACCCGGACGCGCGTCCGCCTACAGCGCCCTGAAAAGGCCCTCCTGCACGACCGAGACGAGCAGGCGTCCCTTCAGGTCGTAGATGCGCCCGCGGGCCAGACCGCGGCCACCCGTCGCGATCGGCGACTCCTGGTCGTACAGGAACCACTCGTCCGCGCGGAACGGCCGGTGGAACCACATGGCGTGGTCCAGCGACGCCATGTCGAAACCGCGCTGACCCCACAGCGGTTCCACCGGAATGCGGACAGCGTCAAGCAGAGTCATGTCGCTCGCGTAGGTGAGAGCACATGTGTGCACGAGCGGGTCGTCGCCCAGCGGTCCGACGGCGCGCATCCACACCGCGCTGCGCGGTTCGGCGTCCTTGGTCTCCTCGGGCGTCCAGCGCAGCCGGTCCACATAGCGGATGTCGAAAGGCTGGCGTCGCGCCATCCGCTCCAGCGCTTCGGGAAGAACACCCAGATGGTCCTCGATCTCCTGCGTCAACGTCGGCAGGGACTCGGGGTCCGGCACCTCACGCGCCGGCGGCAGCTGGTGCTCGAAGCTCCCTTCCTCAGGCTTGTGAAAGGAGGCGGTCAGATTGAAGATCGTGCGGCCCTGCTGCACAGCGGTGACGCGGCGGGTGGTGAACGACCGTCCGTCCCGCACCCGTTCGACCTGGTACACGATCGGGACGCCCGGGCGGCCCGGACGCAGGAAGTACGCGTGCAGCGAGTGCACCGGCCGGTCGCGCTCGGTGGTGCGGCCGGCGGCGACCAGTGCCTGGCCCGCCACCTGGCCGCCGAAGACCCGCTGCAGGGACTCCTGCGGGCTGCGGCCCCGGAAGATGTTGACCTCGATCCGCTCCAGGTCGAGCAGGTCGACGAGCCTCTCGGCCGGGTTCGTCATCGGTGGGATTCTCCTGTGCTCACAGCTGTCCGACGTCGGTGACCTTGACGATGGCACGACCCTCGGCGTCGGAGGCCGCGAGGTCGACCTCCGCGCTGATACCCCAGTCGTGATCGCCGTTCGGGTCCGAGAACGTCTGCCGGACGCGCCACAGTCCGTTCTGCGGCTCCTCCACGATCGACAGCAGCTTGGGGCCACGGGCGTCAGGCCCTGTACCGAGGTCCTCGTACTCGTCCCAGTACTTGTCCATCGCCTCGCCCCACGCATCGGCGTCCCAGCCGGATTCGCCGTCCATCTCGCCGAGTTCGACGACGTTGTCCAGAGCGGCGAGCTCGACCCTGCGGAACATCGCGTTGCGCACGAGGACACGGAAGGCACGGGCGTTCGACGTGACCGGCTTGACCTGGTCGGCCTTTTCCTGGGCCTCTTCGGCCGTCATCACCTCGGGGTTGGCGAGCTGTTCCCACTCGTCGAGGAGGCTGGAGTCGACCTGTCGCACCATCTCGCCCAGCCAGGCGATCAAGTCCTCCAGGTCCTCGGACTTGAGGTCGTCCGGGACGGTGTGCTCAAGGGCCTTGTACGCACTGGCCAAGTAGCGCAGGACGATGCCCTCGGTACGGGCGAGCTCGTAGAAGGAGACGAACTCCGTGAAGGACATGGCCCGTTCGTACATGTCACGGATGATGGACTTCGGCGACAGGGGGTGGTCGCCGACCCACGGATGGCTCATGCGGTAGGTGTTGTACGCGTGGAAGAGCAGTTCCTCCAGCGGCTTGGGGTACGACACGTCCTGGAGCCGCTCCATGCGCTCCTCGTACTCGACGCCGTCGGACTTCATCGCGGCCACGGCCTCGCCGCGGGCCTTGTTCTGCTGGGCCGCGAGGATCTGCCGCGGTTCGTCCAGCGTGGACTCCACGACGGACACCATGTCCAGGGCGTACGACGGGGATTCGGGGTCCAGCAGCTCGAAGGCCGCGAGGGCGAACGTCGACAGGGGCTGGTTGAGGGCGAAGTCCTGCTGGAGATCGACGGTGAGCCGCACGACGCGGCCGGTCGGGTCGGGCTCGTCGAGCTTCTCCACGATGCCGCCGTCCAGGAGCGAGCGGTAGATCGCGATGGCCCGCCGGATGTGCCGCAACTGCTGCTTGCGCGGCTCGTGATTGTCCTCCAGCAGATGCCGCATCGCCTCGAAGGCGTTCCCGGGCCGGGCGATCACCGAGAGCAGCATGGTGTGCGTCACGCGGAAGCGCGAGGTCAGCGGCTCGGGGTCGGAGGTGATGAGCTTCTCGAAGGTGGCCTCCGTCCAGCCGACGAAGCCCTCGGGAGCCTTCTTGCGCACCACCTTGCGGCGCTTCTTCGGGTCGTCGCCGGCCTTGGCGAGCGACTTCTCGTTCTCGATGACGTGCTCCGGCGCCTGAGCGACGACGTAGCCCGCCGTGTCGAATCCCGCGCGCCCGGCCCGGCCGGCGATCTGGTGGAACTCGCGGGCGCGCAACGTGCGCACCCGCGTGCCGTCGTACTTCGTCAGCGCGGTGAACAGCACGGTGCGGATGGGCACGTTGACGCCGACACCGAGGGTGTCCGTACCGCAGATGACCTTCAGGAGACCGGCCTGGGCCAGCTTCTCCACCAGCCGACGGTACTTGGGCAGCATGCCGGCGTGGTGCACACCGATCCCATGGCGTACGTAGCGCGAGAGGTTCTGGCCGAACTTGGTGGTGAAGCGGAAATTGCCGATCAGGTCGGCGATCCGGTCCTTCTCCTCGCGCGTGCACATGTTGATGCTCATCAGCGCCTGCGCCCGCTCCACGGCCTGCGCCTGGGTGAAGTGCACGATGTAGACCGGGGCCTGCTTGGTGGCGAGCAGTTCGGTGAGCGTCTCCGTCAGCGGAGTGAGCATGTACTCGTAGGACAGCGGGACGGGCCGGGTCGCCGAGCGGACCACCGAGGTGGGGCGGCCGGTGCGTCGCGTGAGGTCCTTCTCGAACATCGAGACGTCGCCGAGCGTCGCCGACATCAGGATGAACTGCGCCTGGGGAAGTTCAAGGATCGGGATCTGCCAGGCCCAGCCGCGGTCGCCCTCGGCGTAGAAGTGGAACTCGTCCATGACGACCTGACCGACGTCGGCGTGCTTGCCGTCCCGGAGCGCGATGGACGCCAGGACCTCGGCGGTGCAGCAGATCACCGGTGCGTCGGCGTTCACGGAGGCGTCGCCGGTGAGCATGCCGACGTTCTCGGTGCCGAACATCTTGCACAGCTCGAAGAACTTCTCCGAGACGAGCGCCTTGATCGGCGCTGTGTAGAAAGTGACCTCGTCCCGGGCGAGCGCGGCGAAGTGCGCACCCGCGGCGATCATGCTCTTGCCCGAGCCGGTGGGCGTCGAGACGATCACGTTCGCACCCGAGACCACCTCGATCAGCGCCTCCTCCTGATGGGGGTAGAGCGTGAGACCGCGTTCCCCGGCCCACGACTCGAAGGCTTCGTAGAGGGCGTCGGGGTCTGCGGTCTGCGGCAGCTGATCGATAAGGGTCACGCCCCCATCTTGCCTGTCGATGCATGGGATGGGGGAATCGGATGTTCGGGGGAAGATCACGACCGCTACGCTGTGGCGCCGGCGACGCGTCAGCGCGCACGGACAACTGGACAGCGGTACAAGAGGAATGGGGCGGGGAACGGCCATGATGGGACCAGCACACTCACTGTCGGGGGCTGCGGCCTGGCTGGGCGTCGGAGCGGCGGCCGCGGCGGCCGGCCACACGATGCCCTGGCCGGTCCTGCTCGTCGGCGCCCTTATCTGCGCGGGCGCCGCTCTCGCCCCGGACCTGGACCACAAGGCCGCCACCATCTCGAACGCCTTCGGACCGGTGTCACGAAGGCTCTGCGAGATCGTCGACAAACTCTCCTACGCCGCCTACAAGGGGACCAGGAAGCCGGGCGACCCCCGGCGCAACGGCGGTCACCGCACGCTGACCCACACCTGGCTGTGGGCGGTGATGATCGGATCGGGTACCGCGGTGCTGGCGATCACCTGTGGCCGCTGGGCGGTCCTGGCCATTCTGTTCGTGCACATGGTGCTCGCCATCGAGGGTCTGCTGTGGCGGGCCGCCCGCGGTTCGAGCAGCGACATCCTGGTCTGGCTGCTCGCCGCGACGACCTCGTGGATCCTCGCCCAAACCCTGGACAAGCCGGGCAACGGCGCGAACTGGCTGTTCACGGCGCCGGGCCAGGAGTATCTGTGGCTCGGCCTGCCGGTCGTCCTCGGCGCCCTGGTGCACTGCATCGGGGACGCGCTGACGGTGTCCGGCTGCCCGATCCTGTGGCCCATCCCGGTCGGCCGCAAGCGCTGGTATCCGATAGGCCCGCCCAAGGTGATGCGCTTCCGCGCGGGCAGCTGGGTCGAGCTCAAGGTGCTGACGCCGGTGTTCATGCTGCTGGGCGCGGTGGGCTGCGCGGCCGCGCTGAACTTCATCTGAGTTCGGCGCCCCCCGGGGCGCACCGGCGCTCGTTTGCCGCGGGGCCAGGTGGGCGCTCGGCTCTTCCCGGGCCACGTCGGCGCCCGGTGCCTCCCCGGCTGCCTCGGCGCTCGGTTTTGTCGGTCTCGCGGGCCGGCACCGGGCGGCTCGCGCCCGCAGTGGCCGTCTGCGGTGGCGGGAGTGGCGGTCCGTCCGGGTGTCCGGCTCGGGCGGCGGCGGGACGTCCTTGGCTCAGGGGAGGGCGCCCGTCGCGCTCAGCCGTTCTCCCCCGCGCCCGCGCCCTGCTCCCCGCCTCCGAACCGTCGCTCGAACTGGGCGATGCGGCCCTCCGAGTCCACTGTGCGGGCCTTGCCCGTGTAGAAGGGGTGGCTCTCCGAGGAGATCTCGACATCCACGACCGGGTAGGTCTCGCCGTCGTCCCAATCGATGGTCCGGTCACTCGTCGCGGTCGAGCGCGTGAGGAAGGCGTAGCCCGCGGTGCGGTCGCGGAAGACCACGGGGTGGTAGTCGGGCTGCTTGTCCTGCTGCATGGGAGCTCCTTGGGGGAGACGCCGGACGCGTGCCGGTCAGCCGGACACGGCGTCCTCGTCGACGATGTGCATCGCGGCTTCCTCCGCCGAGGCCGCGGCGCCGTCGATGCCGATGTCCGTGGCGATGAGCCCGCTCTCCTCGTCCTCGTGCGCGCCTTCGTTCGGGGCCACCAGACGGCCGGAGCGGAGGGCGCCCACCTCGTTGTCGAGGGGCTCTCCGTCGGTGCCCTGGCAGTCGCCGATGCCGTCTCCGTCGGGTTCGGCGATGTCGGGCATCTCGTCGGCGAGACGCTGATCCAGGCTCTCGCCCGCCCGGCGTTCCGAGGCGGTCACACCGCGGTGCTCCACCGCCCATGGCCGGTCCGGCGGGGACCAGCCACGGTCCAGGGGGTCACTGACGCCGTCGGTCACCAGAGTGTCCTCGGCGTCGAGCAGCCCCGCGTCGTCCTGTACCTCGGATCCGTCGGGCTGGTAGACGTCGTCTCCCCATCCGTCGGCGCTGTCCACGGGTACCTCCAGGGGGTGCGGACGGGACCGGAGCCGCCGTACTCGACGGCGGGCGCGCGGGCCCGAGGACACAGGCGTCGCCCCGCGCGAACCGGGTGGTTCCCGGGAGTCCCCCGAGCGGGTGCCCACGTCCAGACTTCCACCCCCCTTCGGCACCGCGCAACGCCACAGAGGCTGACCGGCGGCGCCACAAGGGCTGACGTCCGGCCCGCCCGGCCTCTGGCGGGGTGTGCCGAGGGCGGCCGCGACCCCGCGCTCGGCGACCGGTGGGACGGCAGCGGCCGAGCCCGTCACAGGGGCCGGGCACCGTCGACCCACACCGCTGAGCTGCGGGAGGACACCGGCGCACTACGCCGAGCGGACGGTTCCGCGCCGGTCCGGTCCGCCGTGGCGGCGGGAGCGGTCCAGCGCGTCGTGGGGGCGGGTGCGGACCGGCGCGACGGCCGCACGGCCTGGAGGCCCCGGCCGGCACCCTGCTCACGCGCGGCGGCCAGATGGCCCCGCTCGGCCCTCCTCTCGCGCGCGGCGGCCGAGTGGTCCCCGCCGGCACCCCGCTCACCCGTGCCAGGACCTCCACAGGGCCGCGTACGCGCCGTCCGCGGCGACCAGCTGCTCGTGGCTGCCGAGTTCACTGATGCGGCCGTTCTCGACGACGGCGATGACGTCCGCGTCATGGGCGGTGTGGAGGCGGTGGGCGATGGCGACGACGGTTCGGCCGTCGAGAACGCGGGCCAGCGAGCGTTCCAGGTGGCGGGCCGCCCGCGGATCCAGGAGCGAGGTCGCCTCGTCCAGGACCAGGGTGTGCGGGTCGGCCAGCACCAGCCGGGCCAGCGCGATCTGCTGGGCCTGGGCCGGAGTGAGCGCGAACCCGCCCGAGCCGACCTCGGTGTCCAGACCGTCGTCCAGGGCCCGCGCCCAGCCGTCCGCGTCGACCGCGCAGAGAGCCGCCCACAGCTGGGAATCCACGGATCCGACACCTTCGGCCGGAGTCGCGGTCCGAGTTCCGGCCGACGCCTCCTCGTCCGTGCGCTGCCGGGAGCGCGGGACGGCGAGCAGCAGGTTGTCGCGCAGGGAGCCCACGAAGACGTGGTGCTCCTGGTTGACCAGGGCCACGTGCGAGCGGACCGCCTCGGCGGGCATCCGGGACAGTTCGGCACCGCCGAGCGTGATCCGGCCGTCCCGGGGCGCGTAGATCCCGGCGAGCAGCCTGCCCAGCGTGGACTTGCCCGCGCCGGACGGGCCGACCAGGGCGAGCCGGGTGCCGGGCGCGACCGCCAGGGAGACCTCCCGCAGTACGTCCACGCCCGCGCGGTAGCCGAAGTGCACCCGGTCCGCGTGGACGTCGCGTCCGTCCGGCGCCACGCCCGGGTCGCCCGCGTCCGGCTCGATGTCCCGGACACCGACCAGCCGCGCCAGCGAGACCTGGGCGACCTGCAGCTCGTCGTACCAGCGCAGGATGAGTCCCACGGGGTCGACGAGCATCTGAGCGATCAGCGCACCCGTCGTCAGCTGGCCCACCCCGATCCAGCCCTGGAGGGCGAAGAACCCGCCGATCATCAGGACCGAGCAGAGCACCGTCACATGCGTGACGTTGACGACCGGGAAGAGAACCGACCGCAGCCAGAGCGTGTACCGCTCCCACGCCGTCCACTCCCGGATCCGGCGGTCCGACAGCTCGATGCGGCGCCTGCTCAGACGGTGCGCCTCGACCGTGCGTCCGGCGTCGACCGTCTCGGCGAGGACGGCGGCGACGGCGGCGTATCCGGCCGCCTCCGAGCGGTAGGCGGCCGGCGCGCGCTTGAAGTACCAGCGGCAGCCGACCACCAGCACGGGAACGGCGACCAGCACGGCGGGGGCGAGCGCCGGGGCGGTCACGGCGAGCCCGCCGATCAGCAGTGCCGCCCACACCACACCGATGGCCAGCTGCGGCACGGCCTCGCGCATCGCGTTGGCGAGCCGGTCGATGTCGGTGGTGATGCGGGACAGCAGGTCGCCCGTCCCGGCCCGTTCCAGGACGCCGGGCGGCAGACCGACCGACCGTACGAGGAAGTCCTCGCGCAGATCGGCCAGCATCCGTTCGCCGAGCATGGCACCGCGCAGCCGCACCTGCCGTACGAACAGGGCCTGGACGACGAGCGCGACGACGAAGAAGGCGGCGGTGGCCCCGAGATGGAGTTCGCGCGTGTGGTCCGAGACGCGTTCGACGACCGAGCCCAGCAGATAGGGCCCCGCCATCGAGGCCACGACGGCCACGGTGTTGACGGCGACCAGGAGCAGGAAGGCCCTGCGGTGCCGTCGGAACAGTTCGGTCACGTAGGCGCGTACGGTCGCGGGCGCGCCGACGGGCAGCGTGTTCGCCGTCGTCGGGGCGGCCGGGTCGTACGCCGGTGGCGCCACGCCGATCATGCGGTCTCCTCGATTTCTTCCAGTACGCCGTCAAGAACGGCCTCGTCGTCCACGGTCACGCCGCCGAGAACGGCCTGGGCGTCCGCCGGCACGGTGCCGGGAGGGGCCTCGGCGCCCACGGGCACGGCGTCCGGAGCGGTCCGGTGCGGGGCTTCGCCGGGGACCTCCTCCTCGGGGTCCCGGGTCACCACGGCCCGGTACCGCGGTTCGCTGTGGATCAGTTCGCGGTGCACGCCGACCGCGACGACCTCGCCCTCGTGGACCAGGACGACCCGGTCCGCCTGGTCCAGGAGCAGCGGTGAGGAGGTGAGGACAACGGTCGTGCGGCCGGCGCGCAGGGAGCGCACCCCGTCGGCGATCCGGGCCTCGGTGTGCGAGTCGACCGCGGACGTCGGCTCGTCCAGGACGAGTACCTCCGGGTCCGTGATCAGGGACCGGGCCAGAGCGAGCCGCTGGCGCTGGCCGCCGGACAAGGAGCGCCCGCGTTCGGTGATGCGGGCGTCCATCGGGTCCTCGGCGTCCAGTGAGCCCTGGGTGAGCGCGTCCAGCACGTCGCCGCACTGCGCGGCGGACAGGGCCGCCTCGGCGCTCACGAGGCCCGACGCGGGTACGTCGAGCAGTTCGCGCAGGGAGCCGGACAGCAGCACCGGATCCTTGTCCTGGACAAGGACGGCGGTACGGGCGCACTCCAGGGGCAGTTCGTCCAGCGGTACGCCCCCGAGGAGCACCGAGTTGCTGGTCGGCACGCCCTCGACGAGCGTCTCCTCGCCCCGCTCGTCGGCGTGGCCGCCGAGCCGCTCGGCCAGCAGCCCCGCCGCGTCCGGGTCGCCGCACACCACGGCGGTGAGCCTGCCCGCGGGAGCGAGCAGCCCGGTCACGGGGTCGTACAGATCGCCGCCCGGGACCTCCGCGGCGAGCGATCCGGCGCTGTCCATGGCCCGTTCCAGGGACAGGACCCGGGCGGCCCGCCTGGCCGACGGACGCGAGAAGGAGTAAGCCATGGCGATTTCTTCGAAATGCCGCAAAGGGTACGCGAGCAGCATCACCGCGCTGTACACGGTGACCAGTTCGCCGATCGTGATCCGGCCGTCGCGGGCCAGCTGCACACCGCGCCAGACGACGGCGATCATCAGCAGACCGGGCAGCAGCACCTGGATCGCCGAGATCAATGACCACATACGGGCGCTGCGCACGGCGGCGCGGCGGACCTCCTGGGAGGCGCGGCGGTAGCGGTCGAGGAAGAGCTCCTCGCCGCCGATGCCGCGCAGCACCCGCAGGCCCGCGACGGTGTCGGAGGCCAGCTCGGTGGCGCGGCCCGCCTTCTCCCGCTGGAAGTCGGCGCGGCGGGTGGCTCGGGGCAGCAGCGGCAGCACGGCCACCGCCAGGACGGGCACGCCCATGGCGACGATCACGCCCAGCGCAGGCTGGTAGACGACCAGGGCCACGCAGACCAGCACCACGGTCACGGCGGCCGCCGTGAACCGGGACATGCCCTCCACGAACCAGCCGATCTTCTCGACGTCGCCGGTGGAGACCGCGACCACCTCACCCGCCGCGACGCGCCGCGTCAGCGCGGAGCCCAGCAGCGCGGTTCTGCGGGCCAGCAACTGCTGCACGCGCGCGGCCGCGGTGATCCAGTTGGTGACCGCGGTGCGGTGCAGCATGGTGTCGCCCAGGGCGATGCACACGCCGCACAGCACCATCAGCGCGCCGGTCAGGGCGAGCCGGGTGCCTGAGTGGTCGACGACGGCCTGGACGGCCAGGCCGACGCAGAACGGCAGCGCGGACACGGCCAGGAAATGCAGCAGACCCCAGGCGAGGGCCTTGAACTGTCCGCCGAGCTGATTCCGCCCGAGCCACCACAGAAATCGGGAACCTGAGCGCACGTCGGGCACGCCAGGGTCGGGATACGGAAGGTCTTGGATCTGCATGACGTCCCAGTGGCTCGTGTCAGGGGATGGAGGGAGCCGCGGATTTCGGCAACCGTCCGGCCGCGGGGGCCGGTAGCAAACCGTGAAAGGTTCGCGTCGCAGCGTGGTCGAAAGCAAACGATTTTCCGCTACGAGGCGTGGAGCCGGCCGGGAATCGGCCGGGAGTGACCGCGACTGGCCAGGGAACCCGGGGGGAGGATGATTCGCCCGATACGTGATGCGAGGATGGGCGGCATGCGAAAGAACGGTGCGATGCGTACGGGGTTCGCCGCCATGGTGTGCGGGGCCGTCGCCGTCACACTCTCGGCCTGCGGTGGCCCGGAGGGGGGAGGCGGGAGCGGTACGAAGGGGCACTCGGGAGCCGGTGGCGCGGTCGCCCGAACGAGTGCGCCCGTGGTCGACCCGAAACGCATCCCCGACGTGGGCGACCGGCTCCAGCGCCGGATCCCGTCCGACTCCCGACAGGTCCTGGCGGTCTACGGCGACGGCAAGGACTCCGCGGACTCCACGGCCGTGCTGTACACGAAGTCCGGCGCGACCTGGGAGAAGACGCGCAGCTGGACCGCGCACAACGGGAAGAAGGGCTGGACCACCGACCATCACGAGGGCGACAAACGCAGCCCTGTCGGGGTGTTCACGCTCAGCGACGCCGGTGGTGTGCTCGACGACCCGGGCGCCCGGATGCCGTACACGCAGTCGGAGACCTTCCAGGCGCCGCACTACTGGGCGAAGTCGTACTGGCACGACTTCGACTACGTCATCGCCATCGACTACAACCGTCTCAAGGGCAATCCGCCGGACGACCCGACCCGCCCGTGGGGCGACGACAAGGGCGGCGGTATCTGGCTGCACATGGACCACGGCAGCGGCACGTCGGCGTGCGTGAGCCTGCCCAAGCCGGCCATGGAGTACCTGCTGCGCACGCTCGACCCGGAGCAGCACCCCGTCGTGTTGATGGGGGACAAGGCGGACCTCAAGGCCGCCTAGCCACAGGCGCGGTGCCCCGGTGCGCCATTGCGGTCGGCTCAACTGCCCCGTAGAACACCGCACATGAGTAGACCGGTCATCATGTCCATGCTTGCCGGAGCGATCCTCGTGGCGAGCGCCCTCCTAGGGGCGGGCCCGGCTCCGGCGGCCACCGCACCCGGCGCGGTTCCTGTGTCCGCGGCCTCCGCCCCCGCCGCCGCTCGATCAACCGACGTGCCCGCAGAGTTCGGCAGCGACTGGAACGACCCTGTCACCGCCGCCCCGCCCGTCGCGAGGCCCACCGTGCCGTCCTGTGAGGTGACGCTCGCCGAGGCGCAGTTCCGCGACTTCACGCCCTACACGGGTACGTACACCCCGTCGAAGGGCTGCGGCGACCGCTGGAGCAAGGTCGTGCTCCGGCTCGAGGGCAAGGTCGAGGGGCGCCAGTTCGACCGCCTCGGGTATCTGCACGTCGGCGGCGTGGAGATCCTCCGCACCTCCACCCCGGAGCCGTCGCCCGACGGGATCGCGTGGTCCGTCGAGAAGGATGTGACGCGCTACAGCGACACGTTCCGCCGGAGCCGGGACGTCGAGATGCTCATCGGGAACGTCGTCGACGACACGTACACCGGCGTTCTCGACGTCAAGGCCACGCTGACGTTCTACGCGGGCAGGCCCGTCGCGACTCCCGACCGTGTCCTGACCCTCCAGGACGGCACGCTGACCACCCCGCGCAACAGTGAGCGCGTGATCGCCGAGGTGTACGCGACCGGGTCAGGCGGCGGCTGCGAGGAGTTCTGGTATCTGACGGTCCCGGACACGGCACCGTATTCCTGCAAGGCGGACAACGGCCCCTACCGCGAGGTGCAGATCAAGGTCGACGGCCAACTCGCCGGAATCGCCGAGCCGTTCCCGACCGTGTGGACCGGCGGCTGGTCCAACCCCTTCCTCTGGTACGTGATTCCGGGGCCCCGCGCCTTCGACGTCAGACCCGTCGAGTACGACCTGACCCCGTTCGCCGGACTCCTCGACGACGGGCGCCCGCACCGGATCGACGTCTCCGTCGTGGGAGTTCCCGAGGGGCGGACCGGCTGGAGTCTGCCGGTGAATGTGCTCGTCTGGCAGGACGCGCGGCGCGCCCACGTGAGCGGTGCCCTCACCCGGGCCGACGCGGGCGACCTCGCCAACTCCTCCACGTACACGCCCGGTTCGGAGAACCGGGTCGACACCAGGGGAAGGCACCGGCTGACGGTCGCCGGATACCTCGACACCTCGCACGGCCGGGTGCTGACCACCGTCAGCCGCACCCTCGCGCAAAGCTCCGCGCACCACTGGACCGACGGTGAGAACACGGACGGCCTCGAAGCGACGTGGACCGACGACGAGGCGGTGACCGTCGACGGACGCGGACCCGCCGCGACGACGCTCACCCGGCGGACGTACACGATGGACGGCACGACGACCCTCGACGCGGACGACCGGCTGCGGACCGTGCTGACGCTCGGCGACCGGGCCGTCGTGGCCGAGGCGCGGGGCGGCCGGCGGACGGCGTGGTCACGACTCGACGACACCTACACGGGCGACGCGACGTACACGGCGAACGTGCCGCGCGACCAGCGTCACGCGGTCGCCACGACGAGCGAGCGCTTTCGCCTGTACGGCTCGTCCGGCTGCTACGACCGCTCCCTGGTCACCGTGCAGGGGGTGCTCACGGAGGGCCGAGCCGGCTGCTGAGCCCGGTCGTCCGCGGTGTGCGGGACATCGCGGACGTCGGCCGCCCGCGTCGGCGGCCCGGGCTACTCACCGGAGTCCGGGGCGAAGGCGAGGAGCGGACACCGGCGTCCGCTCCGGTGTCCGGCGGCCCGGCTGGTCATCAGGACCGGTCTGCCGGCCGGGTGCCGGGGCGGGTCGCGTGCTCCAGCGCCAGCAGGGCGGAGTAGTAGCCGCGGCCCGTCGCGTGATCCATGCCCACCTCGCACATGCGGTTGGCCGACAGATGCGCGTCGAACTCGCGGGAGGCCACGAACTCCGCCTCCTTGCGGGTGGCCGACTCGGTGAGTTCCCTGTGGAGCATGCCCCGGTCGCCCGCGAACGCGCAGCACCCGGCGTCGTCGGGCACCACCACCTCGTCGGCACACGCCTCGGCCACCGCGCGCAGTTGCGCCTCATCGTCCAAGTGCCGCATGGAGCAGGTCGGGTGGAGAACAGCGGAGCCGAGCGTGCGGTGCACGGTGAGGTGGGGGAGAAGTTCCCCCGCGGCCCACACCAGCGAGTCGACGACCAGCAGCCCGTCGTGCAACTCCCGGTTGTCGGCGGTCAGATACGGTACGACCTCCCGCGCGATGCCGAGCGTGCAGGACGAGGCGTCCACGACGAGCGGCAGTCGGCCACCGGCGGTCCAGCCCCAGGCCGCCTCGACGATGCGGTTGGCCATCACGGCGTTGCCCGCGTCGTACCCCTTGGAGTGCCAGATCGTCGCGCAGCACGTCCCCGACACATCGTCCGGGATCCACACCGGCTTTCCCGCGCGTGCGGAGACCGCGACGACGGCCTGCGCGAGCGACACGTCTCCGGGACCGCCGAAGATGCGGTTGACGCAGGCCGGGTAGTAGACGGCGACCGCCCCCACGCGCGCGGTGCCGGGAAGGGCGGAGGCGGCGGCGCCCGGCATCCGGGGCAGCCACTCGGGTACGAGATCGGGGCGTACGACCTTGCGTACCGCCCGCGTCACGGCGTTCACCCGCCGGTCGCCGATCCGGTCCACGGCGGCGACGGCCAGCCGCGCGGAGCCTTCGAGCGCGCGGAAGTGCCGCGCGGCCAGCGCGGCCGCCTTCTCCTCGCGCGGCGAGTGCCGGGCGTGCCGGAACTCCTTCATCAGGGCGCCCGTGTCGATGCCGACCGGACAGGCCAGCTTGCACGTCGAGTCGCCCGCGCAGGTGTCCACGGCGTCGTATCCGTACGCTTCCAGGAGCCCTTCCTCGACGGGGGAGCCGCAGGGCTGGCGCATCATCTCCCGCCGCAGCACGATCCGTTGGCGGGGTGTGGTCGTCACGTCCTGGCTGGGGCAGGTCGGTTCGCAGAAACCGCACTCGATGCAGGGGTCGGCGATCGCCTCCACCCGCGGGATCGTCTTCAGGCCCCGGACGTGCGCGCGGGGATCACGGTCCAGCACGATGCGCGGAGCGAGCACTCCGTCCGGATCGATCAGCCGTTTCGTGCGCCACATCAACTCCGTTGCCCTGGGGCCCCATTCGAGTTCCAGGAAGGGCGCGATGTTGCGCCCGGTGGCGTGCTCGGCCTTCAGCGAGCCGTCGAAGCGCTCGACGGTGAGCCGGCAGAACGCGTCCATGAAGGCGGCGTACCGCTCCACATCGGCCGGCCTGGACGCGTCGAAGGCCAGCAGGAAGTGCAGATTGCCGTGCGCGGCGTGGCCCGCGACGGCGGCGTCGAAACCGTGCCGGGTCTGGAGTTCCAGCAGCGCCTCGCAGGCCTCGGCGAGCCGCCCGGGCGGCACCGCGAAGTCCTCCGTGATCAGCGTCGTGCCGGACGGACGCGCACTGCCGACCGCCGTGACGAACGCCTTGCGGGCCTTCCAGTAGCCGGCGACGGTTCGCTGATCGCGGGTGAGGGAGTTCGTCACCGAGGGCACGGGCGACACCAGGGGGAGCCCCTTCAGCACCGCGCGGGCCCTCTCCTCGTACGTCTCCTGCGCGGCCTCGTCCGGGGCGCGGAACTCGACGAGCAGCGCGGTCGTCGGACCGGGCAGCCCGGCCCAGTCCCCGGGCACGCCCTCGACGCTCACCGAGGCGCGCAGCGTGTTGCCGTCCATCAGTTCGACGGCCGAGGCGCCCGCGGCGGTGAACAGGGGCACGGCGGCGGCCGCGGCCGGCAGTGAGCCGAAGAAGAGCAGCGCGGCGGAGACCCGGCGGTCCAGCGGCAGCGTGTCGAAGACGACCTCCGAGATGAAACCGAAGGTGCCCTGCGAGCCGACCATCAGACCGCGCAGGATCTCGACGGGTGTCGCACCGTCGAGGAAGGCGTCCATGCGGTATCCGTTGGTGTTCTTGATCGCGTACTTGGCCCGGACGCGCTCGACCAGCCCGGCGTCCGCCTCGATCTCCGCCTTGAGCTCCATGAGCCCCGCGCACAGGGCCGGTTCCGCGTGAGCCAGTCGCTCGTCCGCGTCCGGTTCCGCCGTGTCCACGACCGTGCCGGTCGGCAGCACGAACGTGAGTGAGGCAAGGGTGACGTAGGCGTTGCGGGTGGTGCCCGCCGTCATGCCGGAGGCGTTGTTCGCGACCACACCGCCGACGGTGCAGGCGATCGCGCTGGCCGGATCGGGACCGAGCACACGGCCGTGCCGGACGAGTGCGGCGTTGGCGCGGGCGACGGTCGTGCCCGGAGCGATACGGATCCGCGCGCCGCCGTCGAGGACCTCGACCCCCGTCCAGTGCCGGCGTACGTCGACGAGGATGTCCTCGCCCTGCGCCTGGCCGTTGAGGGAGGTCCCTGCCGCGCGGAACACCACCTCGCGGCCCTTGCCGTGCGCGTACGAGAGCACGGCCGAGATGTCGTCGATGTCCTCGGGGACCACGACGACCCGCGGCACGAAGCGGTAGGGGCTGGCGTCGGACGCGTAGCGCACGAGGTCGGAGATCCCGGTCAGTATCTTGCCGGCGCCGAGCAGCGCGGTCAGGTCGCCGCGCAGTGGCTCGGGGGTGCCCCCGGCCCGGTCCTCGGGGACCCGGTCGGCCGCGGGGGCTTCGGGGGGCGCGTCGGGTCGCAGCGCGTCGGGGTCGGGCTCCAGCAGAGGCATCGCGCACCACTCCTCACGGGCTCACCGAGCGGCGCTGCCCGGTCGGCCGCCTGCCGCAGCCGACCGGTGGCGGGCGGCGGGCGACCGAATCGGCCGCCCGGCCGTTGGCCGGCGGTGGCGCGGTGCGCCGTGCTCAACCGGTCCAGCGGCGGCAACTCCGCCCTGAACCGCTTCAGCGGCCGTGCACCGCCCGAGCCGTCGCGGCAGGCGGTGCACCGTGCCGGGCCGGCTCAGCGGCGATGTTCCGCCCCGGGCCGTCTCAGCAGCGGTGTTCCGCCCTCGGCATGCCGTCCACCAAGGTGTCCAGCAGCCCGCCGAGCACCTCGCGCTGCTCGTCCGTCAATGGAGCCAGGATCTCCTCCGCGGCGCCGCGGCGCGCGGCGCGCAGTTCCCGCAGCGCCTTGCGCCCCTCCTCCGTGACCTCGATGCGGATCACCCGGCGGTTGGTGGGATCGGGTGCCCGGCGCACCTTGCCGTTCGCCTCCAGACCGTCGACCAGCGTGGTCACGGCCCGCGGCACCACTTCCAGGCGCTCCGCGAGATCGGCCATGCGGGGCGGTGAGCTGTAGTGCGCGAGAGTGCGCAACAGCCGAGACTGGGCGGGGGTGATGCCCAGCTCGCGCTGCTCCAGATGGCGCTTCTGGATGCGGTGCACGCGGCGCGTCAGACGCAGCAACTGCTCGGCGAGCAGGCCGTCGGCATCGGGGGTGGTCATGCGGGAACAATATCAGGATGCCGTTCATTGTGAGTATAGGTAACAATGAGCTAGGCTCCGTCAGTCGTCGGATCCTCACTGATGTCCTCGTAGTCCGATTTCCTCAGTCGTCCCGTTTTCCTAGGAGTCCATTGCGTCCCGAACAGCCGACCTGGAGCCCCCCGCCTGCCGACAAGGAACAGCCACGGCAGGTGCGCCGCATCCTGAGTCTCTTCCGGCCCTACCGCGGCCGCCTTGCGATCGTCGGCCTGCTGGTCGGCGCCGCGTCCCTCGTGGGCGTCGCCACGCCCTTCCTGCTCAGGGCGATCCTGGACACGGCGATCCCCGAAGGGCGTACGGGTCTGCTGACCCTCCTCGCGCTCGGCATGATCCTGAGTGCCGTCCTGAGCGGCGTCTTCGGCGTCCTGCAGACGCTGATCTCCACGACCGTCGGCCAGCGCGTGATGCACGATCTGCGCACGGCGGTCTACGGCCGCCTCCAGCGCATGTCGCTCGCCTTCTTCACGCGGACGCGCACGGGCGAGGTGCAGTCCCGCATCGCCAACGACATCGGCGGCATGCAGGCGACCGTCACCTCCACCGCCACCTCGCTGGTCTCCAACCTCACCAGTGTGATCGCCACGATCATCGCGATGGTGGCCCTGGACTGGCGCCTGACCGTCGTCTCCCTGCTCCTGCTGCCGGTGTTCGTGTGGATCAGCCGCCGGGTCGGCAACGAACGCAAGAAGATCACCACCCAGCGCCAGAAGCAGATGGCCGCGATGGCCGCCACCGTCACCGAATCGCTCTCCGTCAGCGGCATCCTGCTCGGCCGCACCATGGGCCGGGCCGACTCGCTGACGAAGTCCTTCGCGGAGGAGTCCGAGGGCCTCGTCGACCTCGAAGTGCGGTCGAACATGGCGGGACGCTGGCGCATGTCGGTCATCGGTATCGTCATGGCGGCCATGCCCGCCGTCATCTACTGGACCGCGGGCGTCGCCCTTCAACTCGGCGGCCCGTCCATATCGATCGGCACGCTCGTCGCCTTCGTCTCCCTCCAGCAGGGCCTGTTCCGGCCGACGGTCAGCCTGCTGTCCACCGGTGTGCAGATCCAGACCTCGCTCGCGCTGTTCCAGCGCATCTTCGAGTACCTCGACCTGCCCATCGACATCACCGAGCCCGAGAACCCCGTCCACCTCGACGAGGTCAAGGGCGAGATCCGCTTCGAGGACGTCGAGTTCCGCTACGACGACAAGGGCGCCCCGATCCTCGACGGCATCGACATCACCGTCCCGGCCGGCGGCAGCCTCGCCGTCGTCGGACCGACCGGCTCCGGCAAGTCCACGCTCAGCTATCTGGTGCCGCGGCTGTACGACGTCACGGGCGGGCGCGTGACCCTCGACGGGATCGATGTCCGCGACCTCGACTTCGACACCCTCGCGCGCGCGGTCGGCGTCGTCTCCCAGGAGACGTACCTCTTCCACGCCTCGGTCGCCGAGAACCTGCGCTTCGCCAAGCCGGACGCCACCGACGAGGAGCTCCACACGGCGGCGCGGGCGGCCCAGATCCACGACCACATCGCGTCACTGCCCGACGGGTACGACACGGTCGTCGGTGAGCGCGGCCACCGGTTCTCCGGCGGCGAGAAGCAGCGCCTCGCCATCGCCCGCACGATCCTGCGCGACCCGCCCGTGCTCATCCTCGACGAGGCGACCAGTGCCCTGGACACCCGCACGGAGCATGCCGTCCAGGAGGCCATCGACGCCCTGTCGGCCAACCGCACCACGCTCACGATCGCGCACCGGCTGTCCACGATCCGGAGCGCCGACCAGATCGTGGTCCTCGACTCGGGTCACGCGGTCGAGCGCGGCACGCACGAGGAACTGCTGGCCCAGGAGGGGCGCTACGCCGCCCTCGTCCACCGGGACGCCCAACTGGAGCCGACAAGATGACGATATGCCGGGTTTGTGTGCATTAGAGGGCTACCGTGCCCGGTATGCAGATGAACACTCCGCCACGGAGAACGATTCGACTGACGCGCCGGGGCCGGGTCGCCCTCATCGCGACCGGAGCCGTCGTGGCGGCCGCCGCCGTGGCGGTGCCGCTGCTGAGCATGAGGAACGACGCGCGCCCGACGTCGCTCGTCGTTCCGGAGGGCTGGCGCTCCGGACAGGTCTACGCGGCCGTCGACAAGGCTCTCCGGGTGCCCGCCGGCACCACCAAGAAGTCCCTGGCCAAAGCCGACCTCAAGCTCCCGAACGACGCCCGGGGCAACCCCGAGGGCTATCTCTTCCCGGCGACGTATCCGATCGGCGAGAAGGCGACTCCGGAGTCGTTGCTGACGTTCATGGTCGACACCGCCAACAAGAGGTTCAACGGAGCGCCGATCGCCGCGGGCGCGCAGCGCAACGCGATGAACGTCTATCAGGCGGTCACCATCGCGAGCATCGTGCAGGCGGAGGCCGCGACCAAGGCGGACATGGGCAAGGTGGCCCGGGTCATCTACAACCGCCTGGAGCGCGGTATGCCGTTGCAGATGGACTCCACCATCAACTACGCGCTGAACCGCTCCACCCTGAGCACCAGCCAGGCCGACACGAGGCTCAACAGCCCGTACAACTCCTATCGGCGCATGGGCCTGCCGCCCACACCGATCGCCAACCCGGGCGAGGACGCGATGCGCGTCGCGATCAACCCGCCCCCGGGTGACTGGCTGTACTTCGTCACCGTCAAGCCGGGCGACACGCGCTTCACGGCCAGCTACGAGGAGCACCAGCGCAACGTCGCCGAGTTCAACCGGAACCACAGGAGCGCGTCCCCGGCGGAGTCGCCCTCGGCGTCCCCCGCCGAGTCGCCCACGGACTCGCCCGCGGCCTCTCCCACGGTCCCTCCCGCGCCCTCTGTCACGGTCCCTCCCGTGGCCACTCCCGCGGTCCCTCCCGTGGCTGCTCCCACGATCCCTCCCGTGACGTCTCCGCCGGTCACGCCCGCAGTCACCGTCACACCCGCGGTCACCCCCACGAACTGACACGAACCGAGTGGCGTACGGGGCATCACACGGCGACCGGCGCGTCAGACGTGAGCGGTGCGACCGGCGCGTCCGCCAGCAGTCGCCTGATGTCCCGTACGGCGGCCGGTCCGGCCCGGTTGGCGCCGATGGTGCTCGCCGACGGCCCGTAGCCGACCAGGTGGATCCGTGGATCGGCGACCGCGCGCGTCCCCTCGACGCGGATGCCGCCGCCCCGCTCGCGCAGCCGCAGCGGGGCCAGATGGTCGATGGCGGCCCGGAAACCGGTCGCCCACAGGATCACGTCGGCGTCCACGCGCCGCCCGTCCGCCCACTCCACGCCGTCCGGGGTGATCCGGTCGAACATCGGCAGCCGGTCCAGCACACCGTCGGCCAGTGCCCGCCGGATCGCGTCGTTCAGCGGCAGTCCGGTGACCGAGACGACGCTCCGGGGCGGAAGCCCCTGCCGGACCCGCTCCTCGACGAGCGCGACGGCGGCCCGGCCGAACTCCTCGGTGAACGGGCCCTCGCGGAAGACCGGGGGCCGCCGGGTGACCCAGGTGGTATCCGCCGCGTGGGCGGCGATCTCCATCAGATGCTGGGTGCCGGAGGCGCCGCCGCCCACGACGACCACGCGCCGCCCGGCGAACCACTCGGGGCCCGGATACCGCGCCGTGTGCAACTGCCGTCCGCGGAAGGTCTCCTGGCCCGGATAGCGCGGCCAGAACGGGCGGTCCCAGGTGCCCGTCGCGTTGATCAGCGCCCGGGCCGACCACGTACCGTCGCCGGTCTCCACGAGCAGCCGCCCGCCGGGCCCCTCCCGGACCGCCCTGACATCGACCGGCCTCCGTACCCGCAGGTCGAAGGTGCGCTCGTAGGCGTCGAAGTACTCCGAGACGACCTCGGAGGAGGGGCGGGCGGGGTCGGCGTCCGTGAGGTCCATGCCGGGCAGGGAGTGCATCCCGTGCACCTTGCCGTACGTCAGCGACGGCCAGCGGAACTGCCAGGCTCCGCCGGGGTGCGGCGCGTGGTCGAGCACGACGAAGTCCCGCTCGGGCTCGAAGCCGGTGCGCCGCAGATGGTAGGCGGCGGCCAGACCGGCCTGGCCCGCGCCGATGACGACCACATCGACCTCGCGCACGCTTACCCAGGTGTCGTTCACGCTTCTACCAACCGGACCGGGTTCCGGGATCTTCCCGTCGGACGCCGCACTGTGAGCCACCCGACGAACCCGCCCCAGCGGCTGCCCCCGACCGGCCGCCCCCGACCGGTCGGACGGACCGTCGCCGCAGGCCGGGACCAGACCTCCGGCGACATCGTGCGCGAGAGCCCGTGCCGCCCGCAACACCGGCGGGGCGCAGGGGAACCGGGCGGGCCCGCGGCGGCCTCGATCGGGTGCGGAATCCGGCGTATGGGAGAGGATTGAGGCATGTCCGATGCCTTCACCACGCAGGTCCTGAACATCTCCTCCGGTACGTCGGAGACGGTCGTCGACCTCACCCGCGACTGCGAGGCCTTCCTCCGCGAGGTCGCGGCGGGCCGCGACGGTCTCCTGAACGTCTTCGTCCCTCACGCCACCGCCGGAATCGCCATCATCGAGACGGGCGCCGGCAGCGACGACGACCTCCTCGCCGTGCTGCACTCCCTGCTCCCCGCTGACGACCGCTGGCAACACCGTCACGGCAGCCCCGGCCACGGCCGCGACCACGTCCTCCCCGCCATCGTCCCGCCGCACGCGACCCTGCCCGTGGTGGACGGAAGCCTGGAGCTGGGGACGTGGCAGTCGGTCTGTCTGGTGGACACGAACAGGGACAACCCCAACCGTCACGTGCGGTTGAGCTTCCTGGGATGAGCTGGATCGTCCTGGGGGTGGCCGTCGGCTGCTGGGAGTGCGTCGGCTGTCGCGGTGGAAGGCGGCCACGTCCTCCCCTGAGCGGCAGCGTGACGACGTTCTCACGGCGGCGGAAGCGGTCGGTGGACATCATCGGCTGGGCGGACGACTGGGAGGTCTCGGGAGCCACCGATTCCGTGCGGCGGCCCAAGTCCCGGAACCGCCGAAGTCCGGTGCGGGGAGGCGTGGTTCAGCGGGTGGGGGGGGGCGACGGGTGAAGGCGGCCGCGCTATCGTGAGGGCTCGGCTGGGCGGGTGGGACGGGCGGTCCGCACCGTAACCCCGGCCGGGTCACGCGCTCAGCGCGGACCACCTCCGGGGTCGTCCTCCGGCTGCCGGGGGACCTGGGTCATCGAACGGTCGTGGCCGTGCGCCATGCCGTGTTGCGGAGCTGCCTGCGTCGTCGCGTCGGCGGTTCTCTCCGGTCTCGGCATGCCGTGCGTCCACGGGCATCTCTCCGCACGTCATGCCCGACGACCACAGGAAGGCCCTCCCGTGCACGCCTCCGCCCCTGAGGAGACCGCCGCCCCCGCACCCCGGCCGGCTACTCGCTCTCGCTTCCTGTCCTGGATCCCCGGACTGCTGTACGACACCGCGTTCCGCCGCTACTGGACGGCGCAGACGGTGTCGTACCTCGGCGACCAGGTATCCGCCCTCGCCATCCCCCTCATCGCCGTCACCGTCGTGCACGCCGACGCGGCCCATATCGGCTATCTCGGTGCCGCGGTCTGGCTGCCGCACCTCCTGTTCGGGCCCTGCGCCGGACTGTGGGCGGACGGTCGCAGGCACCGCCGCCGTGTCATGATCGCCGCCGACCTGGGCCGCTTCACCCTGCTCCTCGGTCTGCCCCTCGTGTACGCCCTCGGCACGCTGACGTTCACCGTCCTCTTCACGGTGGCCTTCGGCGTCGGCCTGCTGTCGGTACTTTTCGAGGTGTGCAATCCGCCGCTGTTCAAGGCGCTGGTGCCGCCGGGCGATTACGTGGCCGGCAACGCGCTCGGCAGCGGCAGCCGGGCCATGGCGAAGGTCGTCGGGCCCAGCGCCGGTGGCTTTCTGGTGCAGCTGTCTTCCGCGCCGATCGCTCTGCTCGTGGACGCGCTGTCGTACCTCGTCTCGGCGGCGTTCCTGGCCCGTATCGCCCCGCAGGAGGCGCCGCCCTCGCAGAACCGCGTACGACTGCGGACAGCAGGCCGGTTCATTGCCCGCTCCCGGGCCATCCGGGCGGCGCTGGCCGCCACGGCCACGCTCAACTTCTTCTGCTTCGTCACCACCACCCTCTTCGTCCTGTACGCCACCACCACCCTGGGCCTCGGCGCTGGGCTTCTTGGCACGGTGCTGGGCGCGGGAGCCGTCGGCGCGGTGGTGGGGGCCGTCTCCGCGACCCCGCTCACCCGCCGTCTCGGGGTGGGCCGGACCCTTCTGCTCGGCTGCCTGGCGACCCCCGCTCCACTGCTGTTGATCCCCGCGGCCCACGGGTCCGGACCCGCGGTCCTGCTCATGCTCGTCGGCGCCCAGTTCGGTTCGGCGATGGGCGTCATCTGGATCGACATCACCGCAGCCACCCTGCTGACCTCGCTGGTCCCGGACGCCATGCGGTCCAGTGTGTTCGGCGCCTACCAGGGAGTGAACCTCGGTATGCGGCCACTCGCCGCGCTGCTCTCGGGTGCTCTCGCCGGACCACTGGGACTACGGGCCACGCTGTGGATCGCGGCGGCCGGGGCACTCACCGCCTGCCTGTGGATCCTGCCCTCGCCACTGTCCCGCGTGACCTTGCCTGCCGCGGGCCGGGAGGTGTGAGTGGCGCGACCCGTGTCCCGAAGTGCCGCTCAGAGTGCCTGTGACAGTGCCGTTCTGGCTGTCCTCGCGCGGTTAGTGTGACCACACCGATCGATGATCGCCCTCGCACACACCCTCCCTCCGGGACGTCCGCCCACGTCCACCCATGTCTGCCCGCAACCGCCGAAGCAGGGAGACCGGGACGACAGACCGGCTCCCTGCCGGCTCTGTGGTCATCGCCCGTCCGTCACCGCCCTCATGGAGATTTCCGTGACACCAGCAGATCCCGGACATTTCCTCGACACATTCCTGCGCCAGGCAGCCGCGACCCCCGACCTCCCCGCGGCAGAACTCGGCGACCACCACCTGACCCACGCCGAACTCACCGCCCGCGTCAGCGGCTCGCGGACGGCGAGGCCGGCAGCGCCCGCCCTGTGAGCCTGCGTGAGCGCCCGGCCGCGCGGTCCTCCTCACTCATGAAAGGCACCCCTGTGAGACCGTTCGCCACCGACACCCTGAACCTCCTCAGCGACCGCGAGCTGGAAGTGCTCGGCCATCTCGCCGAGGGACACACCTACACCTCCATCGCGCGCCGGATGAACCTGAGTCCGCACACGGTGGACACCTATTTGCGCCGTATCCGCGGCAAGGCGGGCGTCAGCAACCGGGCGCACCTGATGCTGCTGGCCCTGCAGGCCACCCGGCTCCACGAGTTCGGTCTCACACAGATCTGAGTCTCTCCACCTGTACGAAGGCCGGGGGCACAGGCGGTGTTCACCGTCACCGCCCCCGGCCTTCGTGCAGCGCATCCCCCGGGTGACACGATCTCAGCCGGCCACCAGCGCCGGCCGTCCCCTCCGTTCGACTTCCTGGCGCACCAACGGCAGCAGCGACCTCCCGAACTCCTCGGCGTCCCGCAGCGGTTCGTAACCACGCAGCAGGAATGTGGTCACGCCGATGTCGACGTAGTCCAGCAGCGCCTGCGCCACTGTCTCCGGAGTGCCCACCAGGGCGGTGGAGTTGCCGGCCGCTCCGGTGGCGGCCGCAGGCGCCGTCCACAGGGCGCGATCGTGCCGCTCGCCCATCGCGGCAGCGGCCAGCAGCCGCTGTGATCCGGTGTTCTCCGGGCTCGCCGACGGGCCGAGCGGCAGCGGCGGACGGCTGCGGTCGAAGAAGGAACCCGCGGTCCCCCGCTGCCGGATGGTGTCCAGAATGCCGTAGGCCCGCTCCCAGGCCTCGTCCTCGGTCCGGCCGAGGATCGGCCGGAACGACACACTGATCCTGGGCGGCTCGGCGCGTCCGGCCGCCCGGGCCGCGGCCTGTACGGCGGCGATCTGCTCGGCGGTCTGCGCCAACGGCTCGCCCCACAGCGCGAACACATCCGCGTGCCGGCCGCCGACGCGCAGGGCAGCGGCCGACGAGCCCCCGAAGTACAGCGGCACACGCGGCCGTTGCAGGGGCCGGACCTCGGAACGGAAGTCGTCGAAGCGGTAGAAGCGGCCCTCGTGGCCGAAGCCTTCCGGCTCGCCCCACGCGCCCTTCAGCACGTCGAGGAACTCGTCCGTACGGGCGTAGCGGTCGTCCTTGTCCAAATAGTCCCCGTCGCGCCGCTGTTCGGCGTCGTTTCCGCCGGAGATGACGTGAACGGCGAGCCGGCCGCCGCTGAAGTGGTCAAGAGTGGCGAAGGACCGGGCGGCCATGGTGGGCTCCACCACACCCGGACGGTGGGCCAGCAGCAGACCGAGGCGCTCGGTGCGGGCCGCCACATAGGCGGCGATCTGCGCGCCGTCGGGCGAGCTGGAGCTGTGGCCGATGAGCACGCGGTCGAACCCGGCGTCCTCGTGCACGCGTGCAGAGCGCAGCGTGAACTCCGGGTCCACGTCGGGCCCGTGCGGACCGCTCTCGGAGTCCTTGGTTCCGATCATTCCGATGAATTCGATGGGCATGAGGGTCTCCACTTCGTGTGGTGGGGTTGTCAGGGGATGGAGACCCGGGCGGCGCCCGGGTCCCGGCCGCCGGTGCGCGCCGCCACGAGGGCGGTCCGGTCGAGCTTGCCGTGCGGGGTGACCGGGAGCCGATCGAGATAGTGCAACGCCTGCGGCAGCATGTGGACGGGCAGCCGCCCGGCGAGCAACTCTCGTACCCGCGCCGGAGGGAGCGTGTCGCGGTCGGCGACGACGAAGGCGGCGAGTGCGGGTGTGCGGCCGGCGTCGTCGACCAGGCAGGCGGCTCCGAGCACCCCGGGCAGCGCTCGCAACGCGGCTTCCACCTCGCCGAGTTCGATGCGGAAGCCGCGCAGTTTCACCTGGCCGTCCATCCGGCCGACGTAGTGGAGGAAGCCCTCGGCGTCGGCGACCGCCCAGTCGCCGCTGCGGTAGCGGCGACCGCCGCCCTCGGGGGCCCGGGGGAAGCGTTCCGCGGTCAGTTCGGGCCGGCCGAGATAGCCGTGGCTCACGCCGGCACCGCCCACCCACAACTCGCCACGCTCTCCCGGTGGCACCGGCCGGCCGGTCTCGTCACGGAGTTGGACGTCCAGATGCTCCAACGGTCGTCCGATCGGGGTGCGTCCGGGACCGGCCTCGCGGAGTATCTCCGGGGTCAGCCGACAGTGGGTGACGTGCACCGTGGTCTCGGTGATCCCGTACATGTTGGTCACCGCCGCGCCGGGTGCGACGCCGGCCGCCCACCAGCGGCGGATGTCGTCGGGGACCAACGCCTCGCCGCCGAGGACGACATGGCGCAGCGCGGGCAGCCGCAGACCGCTCGCGGTCGCCTCGGTGACCAGGTTGCCGAACGCGGAGGGCACCTGGTCGAGCACGGTGACCCGTTCGGCCGCCAGCAGGGCCGCGAAGGCGTCCGGATCCGTGGCTGTCTCCTGGTCGACCACGACCGCCCGGCCGCCGTACAGCAGGGCGCCCCAGATCTCCCAGACACTGAAGTCGAAGCTCCACGAGTGGAACAGGGACCACACGTCGTCGGCCCCGCTGCCGAAGAGCGGCACGGCCGCGTCCAGCAGGGCGAGGACCTGGGCGTGCCCGACGACGCACCCCTTGGGGACACCGGTGGAGCCGGAGGTGTAGATGATGTAGGCCGTGTCGGGTGGGAGCACTGCGGAGCCGGGCACGGGCGGCCGGGCGGCGAGCCGGAGCGGTCCCAGTTCCGCCAGCGGTGTCTCGTCGGGTGCCAACGCCCCGTCGGTGACGACGAGTTGGGTGCCGGAGTCCTCCAGGAGGTGGCGCCGCCGTTGTTCCGGGTAGCCGGGGTCTATCGGCAGATAGGACGCTCCGGCCCCCAGGATGCCGAGGAGCGCGGCCAGGGCGTGCCGGGAGCGGCCCGCGCGCAGCGCGACAGGCTGCCCGGGAGCCACCCGGTCGCGCAGGGCACGGGTGACGGTGGCGGCCTGCTCGGCCAACTCGCCGTAGGTGAGCGGGCCGTAGGTGTCCGTAACGGCGGTACGGGCGGGTCCGCGGGCGGCCACCGCCCGGAAACGGGAGTCGAGGCGGTCGGTGGGGGCGGGGCCGCCTGCGCGGCGGGGCGGGGTCATACGGCGTCTCCGATCCGGGCCCGCGTGCCCGCGGCGACCTGGCCGTCACGGGCCGCGGTGAGGGCGTGGGTGAGATAGCTGGCAACGTCGTCGGGGGTCGTTCCGCGGCCGAAGACCCGGTCCGCGCCTATCTCGGCGGCCATCGCCGGATCGAAGCGCGGTCCGCCGACCACGAGCAGCGGCCGGGTGCGGCCCGCGAAGGCCACGTCCAGTTCCGCGCCGAGTTCGCGCACATTGGCCAGGTGGGCGTCGCGCTGGGTGACGGCCTGGGAGACCAGGACGGCGTCGGCGCCCTCGCTCACCGCCCGGCGCGCCAGGTCGGCGACCGCGACCTGCGCGCCGAGGTTCACCACGCGCATCGAGTGGTAGTACTCAAGGCCCTTCTGGCCCGCGAAGCCCTTGATGTTGAGGATGGCGTCGATGCCGACGGTGTGGGCGTCGGTGCCGATACAGGCGCCCACCACGACCAGTTCTCGGCCCAGTCGCCCGTGCAGCGTCTCGTCGACCTCCTGGGCGGACAACAGCGGGTACTCCCGCTCCATGACGTCCACCGAGTCCAGTTCCACCCGGTGCACGACGGGGCCGTAGACGACGAAGAAGGTGAACTCGGCGCCGACCGGGCGGGCGTGCACCAGCAGCGGGCGCTCCAGGCCCATCCGGCGCGCCAGTTGGAGAGCGGTCGCCTCGGCGAGCGGCCCGTGCGGCAGCGGGAGGGTGAACGACAGCTGAACCATGCCGTCGTCGGTCGTGTCGCCGTAGGGGCGGACCGCGGACGGTGGACCGGCGGGTGTGGTCATGGCTGGTCTTCCCCTTCGCGTTCACAGTCGAAGTCCGCGGACTTCTCCAGCAGTTCGATAGCGGGATTGCGGTATCCCGGGGCCCGTTCGGCGACTCCGTCCCGGCCGCGGCCGCCGTCGACGGGCCGGCGCATGCCGCCGAAGGTGCCCGCGGCGATGGCGTCCAGCAGGCCGCGGTCGCAGATCCGTTCCAGCAGGTCGACGGCCTCGCGCAGCACGTGGTCGGCACGGCGGGCGATCATCCCGCCGGGGGCGGGGCGGAAGTCCTCCTCCAGGGCGCCGGCGGCCTCCCTCACATAGCGGACGTTCTGCAGCGCCAGGTCCCGGTCGGAGAGGAACGGTGTGACGACCGCCTCGGTCATCATGCCGACGAGCAGGATGTCCTGCCGGGTCAGCGCACCGGCCAGGTTGAAGAACCCGTTGAGCAGGTAGCCGCGGAAGACGTCGCCCGTCATGTGCCGGGTCGGCGGCATCCACTTCAAGGGGGCGTCGGGGAACAGCTCACGGGCCAGCAGGGCGTGGGACAACTCCATGCGGAACGAGTCCGGCAGGTCCGGATCGATCTCGAAGGCGTGGCCGAGGCCGAGTTGGGCATCGCTGAGCCCGGCCTCCTTGCCGAAGTACTCGTTCAGCAGCTGACTGGCCGTCACGGTGTGTGCGGCCTGCACGGCGTCGGCGGTGGTGAGGTAGTTGTCCTCGCCGGTGTTGATCACGATGCCCGCGCGTGCGTGCAGTTGGCGGGAGAACCGCTGGTCGACGAAGGTGCGGACGGGGTTGATGTCGCGGAAGAGGATGCCGTACATCGAGTCGTTGAGCATCATGTCGAGGCGTTCGAAACCCGCCAGGACGGCGATCTCCGGCATGCACAGCCCCGACGCGTAGTTGGTCAGGCGGATGTAGCGGCCGAGTTCGGCGGAGACCTCGTCGAGCGCGGCCCGCATCAGGCGGAAGTTCTCCTGGGTGGCGTAGGTGCCGGCGTAGCCCTCGCGGGTGGCGCCGTGGGGCACGTAGTCGAGCAGCGACTGCCCCGTGGAGCGGATGACCGCGATGACGTCGGCGCCGCCGCGGGCCGCGGCGGCCGCCTGGCGGATGTCCTCGTAGATGTCGCCGGTGGCCACGATCAGGTAGACGAGCGGTCCGCGGGCCCCGCCCCATCGACTCACCAGGCGTTCGCGTTCCCGGCGGCGGGTGTCGATGACGCCCAGTCCGCCGGCCATGGCCCGGTGGGCGGTCCGCACGGCCGCGGTGGCCTCGGCCCCCTCGGGCAGCCGGAAGGACACGTCCCGGGCGGTGGCTCGGGCGGCGAGGTCGGTGAGGTCACGGCCCGCGCCGGTGCGCAGCGCGTGCCACACCGGCAGGGCGACACCGTGTTCGAGACCGACCTGGTCGCGTACGGCGTCCACCAGGCGGTTGGCCCAGGGGATGCCCTCGGCGTCGGCGCCGGAGAGCCCCGCCAGGCGCAGCGCGGCCCGTTCGACGGCGACGGTGGTGTGGGACCGCGCGAGGTCCACCACCGGGCGCCCGGCGCGAACCGCCAACTCCCGCGCACGGCTCACCAGCTGAGGATCGAGCCCGAGCTTGCCGGTGGGGGTGGCGGGCCGGTGGGCGACGGAGTCGAGGGCGGAGCGGGACTCAGCGGACCGGGACACGGCCGGGGCCCCGACCGGGGGGTCCTCGCGTCGCAGCCGCCGGTCGAACAGCCCCCGCACACCCGGGTTCGTGCGCACGAGGTCCAGCGCCTGCTGGGCGTGTCCGGGCTGGTAGCCGTTGCCGATGAGCATGGTGACGTCGGCCCGCAGGCCCTCGGCGCCGAGCGCGGCGGCGGGGAAGGACGTCGCCATCGAGAAGAAGATCACGGTGCCGCCGTCGCGGGTGGCGAGGATCGCCGCGTGTTCGCAGCCGGGGACATCGGTGCAGACCACGGTGATGTCGACCGGGCCGCCGCAGTCCGCCAGGCGCTCGCCGAGCGCGACCGCGTCGCGGGCATCGGCCCGCACGACCGTGTCGGCGAGGCCGGAGCGGGTGAGCGCGGCCTCTTCGGCCGCGTCGGGCACGACCCCCACGAGACGGCGGGCACCGGCCCGGCGGGCCGCCGCGAGGGCCAGGCTGCCGGACTTGCCGGCCGCGCCGAGTACCGCGACCGTGGGCGTGACACCGGTGCGGGCGGTGTGGTCGGCGACGGTGCGGGCGGTCAGCGCGGGTGCTCCGCACACGTCCAGGACCGCGAGGGACAGTTCGTCGGGCAGGTCGGCGGGGAGCGCGGCGGCGATCGAACGGCCGAAGAGGACGGCGTGCCCGCGGGCCGGTGCCCGCTCGCTCAGCCCGTCCCAGTCGCGCAGCCCGTCGGTGAGCGTCAGCGGGGTCAGGGTGAGCGAGACCAGGCTCGCCACCCGGTCGCCCGGCTTGAGGCCCAGCGGGGAGCGCGGTCCGGTCTCGGCCACGGTGCCGATCAGCATTCCGCCGGAGCCGGTCACCGGGTTGTGCATCTTGCCGCGCTCGCGCACGATGCGGCACACCGCCTCGCGCACGGCCTCCCCGTCACCGCCGTGGGCCTCGTGGAGCTGGCGGTAGGAGGCCGCGTCGAGGTTGAGGTGCTCGACGTCGACGCGCACCTCGTCCTCGTGCAGCGGGGCGTCGGGGTCGAGCCGGCGGGCGGCCTGGGGCAGCACCCCGGCCGGTTCCACGACCCGGTGCAGTCCGAGGGGCGAACTCGGCTCGCGAGCGGCGCCGTTCACCGGTCGTCCCCCGGCTGCCACTGCGCCCAGTGCGCCTGTCCCGCCTCGGGCAGGGTGTGCAGCGGGTCGTAGTAGTGGTGGACGCGGCGCAGCGCCTGCGGGTCGCCGTGCTCGACCGAGGTCAGGTAGTTCTTCGACCAGTCGGAGATGCCGAGTTCGCGGTCGTAGCCCTCGGCCTGGTGCACCCAGCGCTTGCCGACATAGGGCACGTCGCAGACCAGGCGGGGGGTGGCGAAACCGGGCAGGTAGCCCATGATGGCGTGCTGCAGGCGCTGGGCCTCGGCGAGTGGGAGCCGCCAGTGCTCGGCGGACGGCACGATGTCGCAGAGGTAGAAGTAGTACGGCGTGATCTGGGCGCTGTCGAGGAGCGCGAAGCACAGGTCGAGCAGGGCCTCGGGCGTGTGGTTGACGCCGTGCAGCAGGACGCCCTGGTTGCGTACGTCGCGCAGTCCGGCCGCGAGCAGTGCGCGGGACGCCTCGGCGACCAGGGGGGTGACCTGCTGGACGTTGTTGGCGTGGGTGTGCATGGCCAGGGAGACACCGCGCACGGACGCCTTGGCGGTGAGTTCGGCCATGCCGTCGAGGACGTCGGGGGCGAGCCAGTGCTGGGGCAGTCCGATCAGGCCCTTGCTGGCGAGCCGGATGTCGCGCACGTTGTCCAGGTCGAGCAGCCGGTCGACGAACGAACGCAGCCGCGGCCAGGGCACGTTGGCGACGTCCCCGCCGGAGACGACGACGTCGCGGACCGCGGGGGTGGCCTTGAGATAGGCGATCATCCGGTCGAGGCGGTCGGTGGGGCGCAGTACGAAGCGGTACTTGTCGACCTGTGGGGTGGAGGTGCCGACCAGGTCCATGCGGGTGCAGTGCCCGCAGTACTGGGGGCAGGTGGTGACGAGTTCGGCGAGGACCTTGGTCGGATAGCGGTGGGTGAGCCCCTCGACGACCCACATCTCGGCCTCGTGCAGGGAGTCGCGGGAGGCGAGCGGATGGCTGGGCCACCGGGGGTGCCGGTCGCTGGCGACGGGCAGCATGTAGCGGCGGACGGGGTCGGCGTACCAGGCGGCCGCGTCGGGTGCGGTGAGCGGGGCGACGGTGTTGAGGACCTGCGGGGTGAGCAGGATCGGCATCGTCGCGAACTGCTGCTGGTCGGTGGCGAGATCGGCATAGAAGGTGTCGTCCAGCCCGGCTCCGGCCACCTCGCGCAACTGTCGTACTCCCTTCACGCAGTGCGCGCGTTGCCACTGCGGGTCGCGCCATTGCGCGGCCGTGACGTGCCGCCAGGCGGGGAAACGGCGCCAGTCGGGCTCGATCGCCTCGTGGCGCCGGTAGCCGTAGGGCTGGGTCGGCGCGTCGGCCGCCTCCAGGGCGAGCGGCGGGGATGCGGTTCTCACGGATGCCTCGGTTTCTCCCGGCCGCGGGCGGCGGGTGGATCGGGGGCGGGCGCCGTGCGCCGCCGGGCGGTGGCGCACGCGGGTGTGCGGCGCCACCGGTAAGTCGTGGACTGGTGACCCGTCAGCCGGTGAGGGCGTACACGAGCGTGCCGTCGCGGTCCGGGCGGCGGTCGAACCCGGCTCGTTCCATGACTCGTTGGGAGGGAACGTTGTCGGCGGTGGTGGTCGCGAAAACGGTGTCGACACCCGGGTCACCGAGCGCCCGGTGGGCGAGCGCCGCCAGGGCCTCGGTGGCATAGCCCCGGCCGCGGGCGTCGGGATGCAGGTCGAAGCCGATCTCGACCGACCCGTCCTGCGGCGGACCGTGGAAGCCCATGCCGCCGACGACGAGGCCGTCCTCCTGCCGGATGAGTGCGTACATGCCCCAGCCGGGGCGGTGCAGTCCGGCCGCGTGGGCTCGCACGAGCAGACCCGCGGCCTCCTGGGAGCCCTCTCCGGGCGTGCCGCCGAGCCAGTCCAGGCCGGCGGCGCGCCCCTCCTTCAGCTCCTCGGCCTCGGCGGGCTGCACCTCGCGCAGCCGAAGACGGTCGGTGGCGAGGGCGGTGGGCTTGATCACTGGTGCTCCTGAGGGGGGTTGAGGGGTACGGCGAGGGGGGCGACGGTATCGAGCGCGTCCAGCAGGCGGCTCTGCTGCGGCGCTTCGCCGACGGAGATCCGCAGGTGACCGGCGAGACCGAAGCGGCCGGCGTCGCGGACGAGGATCCCGTGGTCCTGTTCCAGCAGCCGTTCGGCGGCCGCGGAGTCGGACACCGGCACGGCGAGGAAGTTGGTCACGGAGGGCAGGGCGTGCCGGCCGCGCGCGGCGAGGCCGGCCCGGAACCGCTCGCGGGCCACCGCGTTGTCCCGCCGTACGCGCTCCAGGTGGCCGCGGTCGGCGAGCGCGGCGACGGCGGCGGCCTGCGCGGCCCGGTTGACGCTGAACGGCATGGTGCCCTGGACGTCACGCAGCCGTGCGACCAGATCGGCACGGCCGACGGCGTAACCGATACGCAGCCCGGCCAGACCGTGCGCCTTGGAGAAGGTGCGCAGGGCCAGCACCGGTGCGCCGCTGTCGAGATAGTCCAGGACCTGCGGGGTGCCGGGCGGGGCGAAGTCCAGATAGGCCTCGTCCACCACGAGCGGGGTGCCGGTGGCGCCGGCGCGCTCGACCAGCAGGTCGAACGCGCCCCGGTCCAGGACGCCGCCGGTGGGGTTGTGCGGATTGCAGACGTAGGCGATACCCGCCGTGCCGAGGGCATCGGCCAGAGCGGCGACGTCCGGTGACGGGACCTCGCGGCAGCCGCGTCCGACGTTCTCCAAGCAGATCCGGTAGCCGGGGAAGGTGCCCGCGGTGGTGACCCCGGGGCGCTGCCGGTCGCCGAGGGACAGCGCGCTCAGCAGGACGAGTTCGTCGCTGCCATTGGCGACGGCGACCTCGTCGGCCCGTACGCCCAGCAGTTCGGCGATGGCCCCGGCGGGCGCGGCGCGCGTGGGGTCGGGGTAGACGCCGGTGGCATCGATCGCCTCGTGGGCCGCGCGCAGGGCATGCGGGCTCGGGCCGTAGGGGCTCTCGGACAGATGCAGCCTCAGCACCGTGCGGGGCACGGCGGGGGCGGTCACCGTGCACCGCCGAGCAGCAGGCCGAAGCAGTAACTCCCGGGCTCCGCCGCCAGAGTGAGGAAGCGGTGCTCGGCGCCGGCCGGGACGCGCAGCAGGGCGGGCGAGGTCAGCTCGTGCCGCTCGCCGTCGACGAGGACCTCGATGCGCGCGCCGCCGGCGTTGGGCGAGACGAGGAAGTAGATCTCGTCGACCTGGTGCCGGTGCGGGTCGGCCACAGGCCTGCCGACGAGGTGGGTGATGGAGCCGCCCGCGAGCTCGACCGGGACGCCGCCGAACATGTCGGCGGTGAGGTAGAAGGGCGCCGGGTCGTGATGCCCGGCCACCGGAAGGAAGCGCGGTATGTCGGTGCGGACTTCCGCTCCCGGGGGGCGGGCGGTGCCGTTCGGCGTCTCGGTGGTCATCGGGGGGCCTTTCGTCGGTCGAGGGGGCCGGAGGGTCGGCGGGCGCCGAGCTCGTGGGAGCGCAGGCTGCGTTCGCCGGGGCCCGCGGGAGCGCCGGCGAAGGTGTAGGTGAGCGCGTCGAGGGCCTTGTCGAGCACGTCGACCATCGCGGCGTGGGTGGCGGCGATGCCCCACAGGACCGCCAACTCGCCACTGGCGACACCTGGTTCGACGAGGGTGCCGGGTCGCACCCGGGTCTCGTAGCCGTCGAGGCCGGGCAGGGCGAGTGCGTCGGCGACCCCGTCCACGCGGGTCAGCAGACCGCCGTCGGCGGGTGTCGGCACGGCACGGGCGAACACCACCCGGTCCTGCGGCACCCATGTCGTGGGCGCGGGTCCGCCGAGCGCGAGGCCGGCCGCAAGGGCCACCGGGTCCAGCCCGCCGGCGAGCCGCCCGAGCCCGGCCTGGAAGCCGCCCAGGCGTCCGTTGACCTCGATCAGCCGCGGGCCGTCCGCCGTCAGCTTGACCTCGGTGTGGGTGACGCCCGTGCGCACACCGAGCGCCCCGACCGCACGGCCGGCGAGGTCTGCCACGGCAGCCTGCTCGTCGGCCGCGAGCAGGGCCGGCCAGTAGTGCCCGACCTCCCGGAAGGGCGGCGCCAAAGGGAACTTTCCGGTGACCGCCCAGTGCGTGACCCGGCCCTCGACCACCGCGCTCTCAACGGAGACATGGTCGCCGAACGGCGCGCGGTCGACTCCTGCCAGGTACTCCTCCAGTACGAGGGCCCCCTCGCCACCGGGGCCCGCGAGCAGGCGCTCGGCAAGCGCGGAGCCGGTGGCGGCGTCGCGCACCAGATGGGTGTTGCGGCTGCCCTCGCCGCGAGCCGGTTTGAGGACGGCCGGGAGACCGACCGCGGTGAGCGCGGGCGCCCAGTCCCGGGGGGTGCGCAACAGCGCCGTGCGGACCGGGTCCACACCCCGCTCGCGCAGCCTGCGCCGCTGCTCGTACTTGTCCGTCAGCAGTCGTACCGTCGCCGCGTCGTGGTACGGCAGCCCGAGCCGAGCGGCGAGTTCCGCCGTGACGGCCAGCCTGCGCTCGCTGTAGGTGAGCACGGCGGCCGGACGGTGCGCGCGCAGCCGTGTCGCGGCCTCGTCGAGATCGGCCGCGTGGTCTCCGTCGAGCTGGACCACGGCTGTCAGATCCCTGAGCAGCGGGGCGAGTTGTTCGGTGTGGGCCGAGCGGCACACGGCGAGGACGACGTCGCCGAGCGGTTCGAGCCGGTCCACGATGTCCGCGGGCGCGACGGAACCGAAGTCGTAGACGACGGCGATGACGGGGCGAGGCATACCGGGTTCCTCAGGCGTCGATGTGGTCGGGGTCGGCTGCGAAGCGCACGCCGGACAGCACGGACGCCAGGGCGGGCGCGGCAGTCGCCGGCGGGCTCGCGGGTGCGTCCTGGTCCCCGGGTATGCCCGCGGCGCCGAACATGGCGAGCGCCGGCGCCAACCCCCCGATGTCCGCGTGGATCTGACGGTTCGCCTGCCAGACGTCCCGGTGCAGCCGGTAGCGGTCGCTGACGACCCGCTTCCCGCGTACGGCGTTGACCTGGGCGCCGTCCTGGGTGAAGCCGAACTTGCGGCACACGGCCTGCGAGCCCTCATTGCCACGTCGTACGACGGAGAAGGCGTCCTGCGCGCCCAGCCCGGCGAAGGCGAGCTCCAGGGACGCGGCGCGGGCGTGGCCGCCGAGGCCGAGTCCCTGGTGGCGCAGGCCGAGCCAGGAGGTGAGGAGCACCTCGCGGGTCGCCGCGAAGTCCCTTGCGCCGAGCGACTGGGAGCCGACGACCTCGCCGTCGTGCACCACGACCAGGTACAGAGTCCAGTCCGCGGGGCTCCAGTTGGCCATGGCGTTCCAGTGGCGTTGCAGGACGCGGCGGGCGACGGTGGCCGGATCGCCGTCCGTCCACTGCGAGAAGAAGGGCATGAAGCCCGGCGCGTGCACGCCCGTGGCGCCCAGGTCGGCGAGCGCCTCGAGGTCCTGCGGGGTCGGCCAGCGCAATTCGACGAGAGGGGTGCGCACGGTGATGCCGCTCAACGGCCAGTGCTGCATGACGGATACCTCCTGGGTCGGCGGTCGGTGGTCACGGGGTGGCGGCCACGGCGGCGGCATCGAGCGCGGTCCCGGCGTCGGCTCCGCTCTCCGCCGGATGCGGGTCCGGCAGGTCCGCGTCCCTCGGCAGGACGCGGCGCAGGGCCGGTCCCACCACGGCCACGGCCGTACTCGCGGCGACCAGCAGGACGACCAGCGGCAGCCCGTGGGCATGGGGCAGCGCGATGCCGGCGAGCAGGGGGCCGGCTACCGAGCCGGTGGAGACGGCGACCGACAGCATGGCGTTGACCCGGCCGCGGGCGCGGTCGTCGGCGAGATCGTTCAGCAGCCCGGTGACGACGGGGAAGACCAGCGCCTCGCCCACCGACAGCAGGAGGACACCGGCCATGGCCAGTACGGTCGCGGCGGTTCCGTGCTGGCGTCCGGCGACCAGCACGAGGGCCCAGGCCGCCGCCCAGAGGACGCCGGTCACGCCGAGCACCGTGCTGCGCCGTACCCGCTGCACCCGTTCGCCGAGGAGAACCTGGGTGACCACGGCGACGACGATGTTGACGGCGAACGTGCCCGAGAGCCCCTCGGCGCCGACCGCCCCGCCGGCCGTGAGATAGCCGGGCAGACCGCTCCTGAGCTGCCCGTACGACACCAGCGAGCACAGCGTGAGGGTGGCCAGCAGCACCGCGAGGGAGCGCTGCCCCAGCACCTCCCGGTACCCCACCGAACCCTCCGCCGCCTTCTTGGCCCCGCCGGCGCGCTCGATGCGGGGCAGCAGCAGGAGGAAGGCGGCGCCTGCCACCAGGAAGGTGGCGCCGTCGGCGACGTACAGCGCCATGAACCGGGCCGCGCGCGAACCGGGTCCCGAGGCTGCGGCCACACCGCCGACGAGAACGCCCAAGCCGGTCATCGCGTTGAACACCGCGTAGTCGGCGGAGAAGGCGAGGCCGCGCTCGCGGGCCGTGGCGGCACCTGCGTACAGGTAGCGCATGACGGTACCCACGCCGCTGATGCCGAGGCCGTAGACGACCGCCGCGGTGAGCGCCAGCGGTGCGGTCGTGGCGACCGCGTACAGCGCGGTGCCCACTCCCGCCACGCCCATGACGAGCGTGACGACCGGCCGGGGGGCGACGCGGTCGAGCACGGCTCCCCAGACGAGGCCGCCGGCCACCGCGGTCGCCGCCTGAACGGCGAGGGTGGCGGCGGGGATCCAGGACGCGAGACCGCGGACCTGGCTCAGGTAGATCCACAGGAACGGCAGGACCAGGCCGCCGCCGAAGGAATTGACCGCGTTGACGGCGAGCACCGCCCGGGTCCGGGAGGAGAACTCCCGCACCACCGCGAACGGGTTGGCGCTCATCGAGCCTCCAGCACGTAGAGCCACGAGTGCGGGGTGCCGAACGCGACCGTGCGCAGGGGGTGCAGGCCGGCTGCCGCGAACAGCTCCTCGTACGTCTCCTTGGTGTGCAGCGGAACGCCCATGAGCGCGTGCGCGAGTTCGTAGCCGAGGGAGAACACCGGCAGGGTGGCGGAGTCCTCGGCGCCGGGCCGCAGCATGGTGTCGGCGAGGACGAAGGTGCGGGCGGCCGGGAACGCCTCGCGCATCCGTGTGAACAGCTGCGGCCGGGTCTCGGGGTCGGCGAGCAGGTCGTGCAGCAGGAAGAAGCTCATCACCGTGTCCACCTCGGCGAGGGCGTCGCGATGGGCGGCACGGTGGCAGACGTCGAGGACATCGGCCTGGACCGCCCGGACCCGGTCATCGAGTCCCGCGTCGGCGATGGTGCGGTGGCCCAGCTCGGTGGCCGGTCCGCTGATGTCCAGGCCCAGGCCGCTGGTGCCGGGGCGGCCGCCGACGACCCGGCTGACCCGTGCCGAGATACCGCTGCCGAGGTCGGCGATGGTGTGGAAGTCGACGCCTTGGAGGACGTCGTCAAGAGTGCCGGCCATGAAGGAGCGGTCGTTCTGCCCCGAGCCGAGGGCGACCATCGCCTCGTCGCGCAGCAGGTCGGCACCGAACGTGGCCTCGCCGGTGGCGAGTCGGGCCGCGCCGGAGAAGAGGCCGCTGTATCCGCCGACCGCCCAGGTGAAGTAGCCGCGCATCCGGACCGTCTCGCGTCCCGCGTCGGTGAGGACCGCGGTGTCGCCGTCGTCCTCCAGACGCAGCCAGCCGCACACGGCGGCGGCCCGCAGCACCTCACGGACGACGCGCTCGCGCACCGCGGGCCCGGTCGAGCGTATGAACTCCGGTACATCTAGGGTCTGTTGCTCGGCAAGTCGGTCCAGGACGCCGAGCCGGTCCAGGGTGTGGACGACGGTGGCGGCGACGTAGCCGTTGAATGCCTGGTCGACTCCGATCGGGGCGGGAGCGCTGCCGTACCAGTCGGCGGGCAGGATGCTGGGTGGGGTGTGCAGGAGTGTCATCGTGATCCGATCTGCCGTGGATGCGGGCGGTTCTGGGGCGGGTCAGGCGGGCTGGGCCTGCGGCGGCCGGGTGACGGCGCCGAGAAGAGCGGTGAGTTCGTCGAGGAGCTGCCGCGGGTCTGCCGTGGTGGTGAGCGGTTCGTAGACGGCCAGGGCCAGCGCCCAGTGCGCGGGCCCGCCGCGCAGGCAGCAGCGCACCAGGGGCTCGTCGCGCAGCCGCATCGGCTGCCGGGCCGCCTTGAGCACCGCCTGCCGCAGATCCTCGGGGCCGCCGTCCGGATCGTCGACGAGGAGCACGGGACGGGCGCCGGCGTCGGGCAGGATGCGGGCCTGCCAGCGGCCGCCGGGTTCGCCGAAAACGGTGCGCAGGGCCGGGTGCCGGCGCTGGAGTTCGGCGAACGCCTCACGCAGTACCTCGGGTGCCGGCGGCTCTCCCGCCCGCACGCCGGCCACAGCCGCGTTGTGGTCCCCCGAAGAGCCGTGCCGCACCAAGTCGTAGAACAGCCAGCGCTGTTCGTACGGCGTCAGCGGCCGGTACGGCGCGGCGCCGACGGCCGCGGGTCCACCGGGGCCGCGGCGGCGGAAGGGGTGCCCGGGCAGGCGGACGCGGCGGCCGGGCCGGCCGAGCGTGGTGTCGACGTCGTAGCCGAGGCACCACAACCGGGCGAGCAGGTGCGCGGGCGAATCGGGATCGGCGGGGTCGAGGCCGAGCGGACCGGATGCCCCGATCCGCACCACCGGGACGGCGGGTACGGCGTCCGTACCGGCCGGTGCGTCGGCGTCCACGGCGAACGGGCCGGACTCGGTTTCGGTGGTCTCGGGGGGTCCGGCGGCCGTGCGCAGAGCGTCGGCGAGGGAGTGTTCCGCGCGGACGGCGGCTGCGGCGACGGCCCCGGCCCCGGTGCCGTGCACGGCGCGTGGGGTGACGAGGCGGGTGCGCAGCCACTGCGCCAGCCCGTACTGCACAGCGACGGTCCGTACGGTGTCCGTGTCGCCGTACTCGCCAGCCGGACGCAGGGCCTCGGCGACCTCGGGGAGATCGACGGGGGCACCCGTGAGGGGTGTTCCGTCGAGCAGGAGCAGGGGCCCGTCGCCCGGAGCGCGTACGGGGGTGGGCTCGGCCGCCTTCTTCTCCCGCAACAGGAGCGCGAGTTCGGCGGGCGAAGTGCCGACCACGGCGTCCCGGCAGGCGAAGCGTTCGCGGCCGGTCGCCAGGGTCAGGGCGACGCCGTCCAGGTCGGCGTCCGGCGTGTGCTCCAGCCATACGGCGAGGTTCTCGCGCAGTTCGGCCAGTGCCTCGGGGTCACGGGCGGACAGTGCCAGTACGCGCGGAGGGTTCTTCGGTGCGGTCACCGCGGGTCACATCCCTTTCGGTCGGGGGAAGCGGGCGGGCGACGGGACGGCCGTCTGCTGCACCACGATGTGTGCGTTGGTGCCGCCCACGCCGAAGGAGCTGACCCCTGCCGTGCGCGGTCTGCCTGCCTCCTCGGTCCAGGGACGGCCCTCACTCAGGAGGGTCAGCCGCGACGCGGGTCCGCTCAGTTCGTCGATGGGGTCGCCCACGTTCGGAGTGCCCGGCAGCCGGCCGTGGTGCACGGCGAGTACGGCCTTGATGAAGCCGGCGATGCCCGCCGCGGTGTTGCAGTGCCCGATCGACGCCTTGACGGAGCCGACGGCCACGGGTGGTCCGTCCGGCCCGAGGGCGTCGGCCAGAGCGGTCGCCTCTATGGCGTCGCCGAGCCGGGTGCCGGTGCCGTGCGCCTCCACGAAGCCGACGTCGGCGCCGCTGACACCCGCGGCGGCGAGCGCGTCGCGGATGACGCGCGCCTGGCCCTCGACGCCGGGTGCCGAGTAGCCGATGCGGGCCTTGCCGTCGTTGTTGACGGCGCTGCCGCGGATGACGGCGTACACGGGGTCGCCGTCCCGCTCGGCGTCGGCAAGGCGGCGCAGCAGGACCGCTCCGGCGCCGAAGCCGCCGACCGTGCCGGACGCCTTTTGGTCGAAGGGGCGGCACACACCGTCGTTCGCGTAGAGGAAGCCGGGGCGGTAGCGGTAGCTGCCGTCGAAGGCCGGGTCGAGGGAGACCGCGCCGGCGAGGGCGTAGTCGCTGCTGTGGGTGAGCAGGCTGCGGCAGGCCAGGTGGACCGCGTACAAGCCGGTGGAGCAGGCGGTGTCGAGCAGCAGGGCCTCGCCCCACAGGTCGTGCAGGTAGGCGAAGCGGGAGGCGACGAACGTGGGGTCCGCGTTGACGACGTCGTCGACGCGGGCCTCGGGGTCGGTGCCGATGACCTTGGCGCAGCCGGCGTAGAGGCTGGTGCGGGAAGCGATCTCGGACAGCCGCAGGGAGGCGTCCTCCACAGCGGACCACAGCGCTTCGTGCAGCACACCCTGCTGGGGGTCGCCGTGGCTGAGGTCGTCCTCGCTGAAGCCGAGGAGGTCGGCGTCGTAGCGCGAACCTTCGGCGCACATGCCCCACCGTGCCACCCGCCTTTGCCCGCCCGGCAGTTCGGTGACGACCGGGCCGGGGCCTTCGGCGAAGCTGTCGCGGTCCTGACGCAGGTTGTCCCAGAAGGCGGCCAGGTCGGACGCGCCGGCGAAACGGGCGGCCATGCCGACGACGGCGATCGCGTCGTCGCTTGCCCGCGTCGGCCGGGTCGCGGACCTCGCGGCGGACCGGTCGCCGACGCCGGGTCGGGCAGGGGCGGGGAAGGCGGGCCGGGCGCCGGCCTCGTCGCCGCCGAGGAGCCGGGTCTGGGCGCGGACCGTGGTGTGCCGCAGCAGGTCGCCGATGGAGGGACGGGTACCGGTGGCGCGGCGCAGCGCGGCCTGGAGCCGAACGAGCAGCAGTGAATGTCCGCCCACGTCGAAGAAGTTGTCGTCGGGGCCGAAGGCCCGCCCTCCGAGGATCTCGCCCCACACGCCGTGCACCGCCGCATGCAGGCCGGCTGTAGGGGGCGCGGGTACCGGTGCGGCGGGCGGGGGTTCTGCCGGGGCCGGTGCGGAGGCGATCCCGGGCTGCGGCAGGCGCGCCCGGTCGATCTTCCCGTTGGGGGTGAGCGGGAGTTCGCCCAGGGCCAGGAGGTGGGTCGGGACGGCGAAGGCGGGCAGGCTCGCCCGCAGGTGGCGCATCACCTCCGGGTGGCTGCCGGGCCGCGCGAGCACGGCGTAGCCGACGATCTCCTTCTCGTCGCGGTCGTTGCGGCGGCTGGTGACGAAAGCCGCCGTGACGTCCGGGTGAGCGCGCAGCACCGATTCGACCTCGCCCAGCTCGACCCGCTGGCTCCTGATCTTGATCTGGTTGTCCTGCCGCCCGATGAACTCCAGCCGGCCGTCGGCGGTGCGCCGCACCCGGTCACCGGTGCGGTAGAGCCTGCCGCCGGTCCCGGGGCCGAAGGGGTCGGCGCAGAACCGCTCCTCGGTGAGCGTCGGATCCCCGAGGTAGCCGAGCGCGACACCGGACCCGCCCAGGACCAACTCGCCCGGCATGTACGGCGGGGCGGGCACGAGCGTGCCCTCGAAGACGATGTGGACGCGGGTGCCGGGGACGGCATCACCGATGGGGAGGGTGCGGGCGCCCTCCGGCACCTCCTCGATGGCGCACCAGGTGGAGGTGAACGAGTTCTCCGTGGGGCCGTAGCTGTGCAGCAGGGTGCCGGGACGGGCCCAGCGCAGGGCCTTGCGCAGATGGGGCACCGACACGAGCTCGCCGCCGAAGTACACCCGCCGCAGGGTCTGCAGCAGGTCGGGGGCGTCCTCGATGATGCGGTTGAGGAGCGGGGTGGTGACCAGCAGTGTGGTCACGCCCAGTTCACGGACGGCGGTGCGCAGGGCCGGTGGGTCGAGGACGAGTTCCTTGTCCAGGACGGCGAGCCGGGCTCCATGGGTGAGGGCGCCCCAGATCTCGTACGTGGCGCCGTCGAAGTTCAGCGGCGAGAGGTGGGAGACGGTGTCGTCGGGGCCGAGCGGCAGGAAGTCCGGCTGGTGCATCAGGCGGGTCACGCCGCCGTGGTGCAGCAGGACTCCCTTGGGGCGGCCGGTGGAGCCGGAGGTGTACAGGACGTTGAGCACGCTGTCCGCGGTGAAGGCCACGGCGGGCGGATCGACGGCCCGCTCGGCGGCGGCCGTGGAGATGTCCTGCATTCTGTGGATCGCCAGGCCGTCCGGCATCGCATCGGCCGGAACGGACTCGGCGATGACGAGGCGGGGGCGGGCGTCCTCCAGGACCAGCCCCAGCCGGGCCTGCGGGTGCTCCGGGTCGAGCGGCAGATAGGCCGCTCCCGCCATGGCGACGGCGAGCATCGCCGTCACGGTGTGCGCGCCGGGACGCAGCAGCAGCGCGACCAGGTCCCCGTCCCGCACACCGGCTTCGTCGCGAAGCCAGTGGGCGGCGCGGGCCGCGTCCTCGACCAGCGCGCGATAGGTGAGGGTGTGCTCGCCGTGCACGACGGCGACGGAGTCGGGAGCGCGGCGGGCCTCGCGCAGGACCAGCTCCGGCACGCTCGCGAAGGCGGGGTCCGCACCCTGCTCAGCGGCTGCCCCGCGGCCGGCGGGCGTCGGCGCCACAGCGGTACCCGCCAGTGCGGCAAGCAGCTCACCGCACCGGGCGCCGGGCCGGACGGCGCCGGTGAGCAGCGCATCCAGCTGACGGACCAACAAATCCGCTGTGACCGCGGTGTACAGACCGGCGTCGTAGTCGATCCGCAGCACGAGGCGGTCGGGGTGCTCCTGGACGGCGAGGGCGAGGTCGTACTTGGCGGACGCCGTGTCCAGCGGCAGCACCCGCACGGTCGCGCCCGGTACTTCCTGTGCCGCGTCGGAGCGGGGCTGGTGCAGGAACACCGCCCGGTACGCGGGCGCGTCCGCCGGAGCCGGCGGCCCGCTCACCGCGAGCGCCTCCATGGAGTCGAGTACCTGCTCCCCCAACTTCTGTGCGCGCAGAGCGAACTCGTCGTCGGGCAGCAGCCGGGTGCGGACCGGCAGCACCCTGGTGAACAGGCCGACCGCGTCCTCGGTGCCGGGCGCGTGGCGTCCGGCGAACGGCATCCCGAGCACGCCGTCGTCCGCCGCGGACCAGGCGTGCAGCAGCAGGCTCCACGCGGAGAGCAGCACGGTGGCCGGTGAGACCGATGCGCGGACGGCGATCTCCCGTACGGCGGCAAGCCTTTCGGCGGGCAGTGCGCGCTCGGTCCAGGCCGCCGCTCCCCGCAGCCGGTCTTCGGGGCGTACGAGATCGGGCAGCGGACCGAGCGTGACCGGCTCGCCGGCAAGGAGCTCCCGCCAGTAGGGGCTCGTGTCGCCGAGATCCTCGACACCGAAATCGCTGACCGTCAGTGACGGACCGTCGGCAAGGGGCGTCTCGACCGCGGCGCTCCCGTGGGCGTGGGCTCGATACCCGTCGACCAGGCCGGACGCCAGGACGTCCAGGGTGCGTCCGTCGGCGACCATGTGATGCACCGTCAGTACGAGGAGCGCGCCGTCGTCGTGACGCAGCAGGTCGGCACGGATCAGGGGCGCGCTGCCCGGGTCCAGCGGGCGCTGCGCCGCCCGGAGGGCCTCCGCGCGGGCCGCCCCGGAACGGCAGGAACCGGATCGCCTCACGGCGCCGAGCGGGACCGGCGCGGACGGCTCGGGATGGAACCGCAGGTCCCCGTCCTCGGAGTCGATGCGACCGGCCAGTACGGGGTGCCGGACCAGGAGGCCGTCCAGAGCCAGACGCAGGGCGACGGGGTCGACGGCGCCGAGGAACTCCAGTGCCACCGGCACGTTGTAGCGGCCCGACTCCGGCTCGCAGCGGTCCGCGAGCCAGATCTCCGTCTGCGCGGCCGAGACCGGCAGTCCGCTCGGTGCGCCGTTCACGCCTGGTCCTTCGGAGTGTCGGCCGTGAGGACGTCGGTGAGTGCGCGCACGGTGGGGCTGCGGAAGAGCACCCGCACCGGGATCCGCCGGTCCAGCGCCGCGCTGAGGTCCCTGACCACCTGAAGGGCGCCCAGGGAGTGGCCGCCGACCCGGAAGAAGTTGTCCTCGTCGGTGAACTCGTCGTGGCCAAGGGCTTCGGCCCAGGCCCGGTGCACCAGTGCGGTGAGTTCGCTGGTGCCGTGTGCCGCGGATTCGGTCGCCGTCACAGCTGTCATGTCCTTTCGTTCTTCGCCGGGTCGTGGGCCGCGTGGGCAGGGGCGCTCACGCGCTCAGGCGGGTGTCTGCTCGTCGGGCACGTACGCCCGGTACGTCTCGTCGACGGAGTCCCACAGCCGGGGGAAGAGACTGCGGTCCGCCATGGCGCGTACGCCCGAAGTGGACTGGCCGCGCAGGCTCTTGGGCAGGTCCTCGCGGGTATCGGGGCCGGCCTGCGAGACGGTCTCGGGGTGGCCGCCGAGCTGGGACCAGACCATCCGCAGATGAATGTGCTTCCAGGTGCCGACGGTCCCGTCGAGCCGGAACAGTGCCTGGCGTACGAGCGCGAGATCGGGGGCCCGGTCCTCCCGGCCGGGCGGGACATCTCGGCCCTGGGCCTGGACGAGCCCGCGGGCGGTGAGTCCTTCGCGAGTGAGGGCGGCCTCCGTCTCCTGCCACAGTGCGACGGCAGCGCGGCGCAGGTTGCGGGCGCCGGGCGAGTCGAGGCCGGTGGTGTTCTCCGGGAACGTCTCGCGCAGCCGCAGCAGGCTCTCCTGCGGCAGGAAGTCCATGAGCGATTGCACGGCCCGCACCGGCAGCTCGCCCATCGCCGCGGCCCGCTGCAGCAGTTGGGCCGCGAGGAGATAGTCACGCTCGCGCAGCTTCGCGGCGGCGCGACGCATCTCGAAATGCATCTCGCACCACGCGTACTCGGTGATCAGGTGCACGGTCTGGAACAGCCGCTGGTCCGGATGGACCAGGCTGTCCTCGGGCAGCAGCGCGGACAGCGCGGTGGTGAGTCGGGTGTCCTCCTCGTAGTTGCTGCCCCGGTCGTACTCGTACAGGAACAGGCGGTTGCTCTCTTCCGGGTTCATCACCCGGTGGGCCGTGCCCGGCCTGCCGGTCTGCGTGCGCTTGCTCATCGTGGTGGACGCCTCCAGGCGCGTGGTGGGGGAGTGGACCGGTCAGCCGACGAGGGTGCTCTGCCGGTGCGGGGCCGGGAAGAGCCGGTTGTCCAGGACCGCCGAGAGGTAGGGGACGCCCTGGGTGTAACCGGTGCCGGAGCGTTCGCCGATCATGCGGACCGCCATCCGGTAGTGGGTCTGCTTCCAGCGCTGGTGGACCGATTCCAGCCGGTCGGCCGCCGCCCGGAGGGCGGCGTCACCCGCGGGGTTCAGCCGCCTGAGGGCGATCAGGTCGTGCCAGGTGCCCTGGACGGTGGCCTGGCCGTCCAGTACACGGGCACGTACGCCGGGTACGGAGGTGTAGGCGGAGGAGTCGAGCCGGGCGAGAGCGGGCGTGGAACACAGGGACTCGAAGGCCTTGTATCCGGCGGACTGGATGGCGCTGGCCCCTTCGGTGAACTCCCGGAAGGTCTGGAAGGCTTGCGGCCGCATGGTCGCCAGCAGGGAGAACAGGGGCAGGGACTCCCTCAGTACGTCCGCCACGGTGCCGACGAGGTCCGCCGCCTCCTGCGCCCGCTCCGCGTCCATTTGCCGTACGGCCGCGGCCAGTGCGGCCGACATGAAACCGAACGTCGTCTCGAAGGACTGCAGGGTGCGCAGAAACAGGTACTCGTCGTGCAGCACGTACACGGGCTGCACGCTCGCGGACAGCATCAGTTCCTGCTCCGCAGTGGCCGCACGCAGGATCTCCGCGGCAAGGAGGCCGGCAGGAGTGCGCCCGGGTACCGCGACGACCGCCGCAGGGTCCACTGTCCCGGCGGGCAGCACCCGCAGAGCGGCGGCCTCCATCACCCGCACGGCCAACCGGGCGCGCTTGCCGACCAGTTCGGGTGAGGGCGGCATGTCGTGCGGGTTGGTCGGAGTGCCGGTCAGCGCCCTCTGCTCGAAGCGGACCAGGTCGGCGAGCAGGAGCAGCAGCAGCTCGTCGCGCGAGCGCAGCGCCGCACGCCAGTCGTCCGGCACCGGGTGGGTCAACAGGCACAGCGCGGTGTAACTCGTGTAGTCGTAGCGGTCGTCATGCTTGTCGAGGACGACATCGAGGAACGCGCGCAGGAAGAGCACGTCATCCGTACGGGAGACGGGAACGGCAGGCTGTACGGCCGTGGACCCGGTGGTGGGCGCACCGGGCAGACCGTCGCGGATCGCGGCGAGCCGGTTGAGCAGTACGGCCGCCAAGAAGTGCTTGCCCACCGATCGCAGGTGCTGTAGCAGCTCGGTGTAAGGAAACGGGGCCGAATTGCCGGCGGCGGCCCACGTGTCCAGTTTTTCGAGAACATCGACCGGAGACGGCGCCCCGACCGGCGAAAAAGCCGCCGGAGCCGTTTCCATGGCACGCATCAGGAAATCCACAATTTCGATGTGCGAGCTATCACGAAGAGAATCCTTTGCTCGGTTAAGCCGGACGCTGGCATGGATTCTGCGCTCTTCGGAAGCAACTCCCAAGTCACATGTACACGGTCACGGTCACCCGGTCACGAGGTTCTGGCCCCGAATTCGCGGCGCCGAAATCCCGGCCCCGGAATCACGTGACAGACAACCCGAGAGACCCGCCCGCGCGGGAGAGTGCGATGCGTCCCTTCTGCGTATTCAGTCGCCCCAGTGCCGACTGAACGCAGCCGACATCCGACCCCGAACCCCGGGGCTTCGGCGCGGCGGCGATGTCGGTCGCGCGGGGTGCGTTGCCGGTTCGCAGCTATGACGCGTCTTCGGCGAACACGGTGTATCGCGCGTGGAGACGCGAACTGAAGGGGATGGGGAGGTCCTCCGCTGTACGGCGGCCTCCTTCGGGTCCGGTCGCCGGGCGATCCCGCGGCCCTCTCGCCGCCGGACAGGGGGACAGCCCTCGGCCGAAATGGCGGCGCCCGGCGGCGGTTTGCGGAAAACGGCGGTGAAGTCCCGCGAAAAGATGCCGAATTACGCACCTGGACGGCAGTAAACCGATCACCGGCCCCCGGCCCTCCAAGGCCGCCGTTGAAACCGGCGCCGTGGCCATGAACGTTGCCGAAGGCGCGCCGCGCGGCGACTCACCCCGCGGCGGACGTCTCCGGACGAGGCGGCAGTCCGCCGGGCGGGACGGCGTAGTAGTAGCGGCGGCACTCCCGGACCAGGGTCTGCCCGGACAGGGTGAACACGTCCGCGAAGTCCACGCCGTACGATGCCGGGCTGCCCGCCTCCGGTGCCTGGTGCACCACCCGGCCGAGCACCACCACCCGCTCCTCGTCGGCGATGACGGTGTCCAGCTCGTGCCGCCTGAACAGCGTCGCCTGCGCCGCGTGGGCGCTGAGCACCGCGTCGCGGCCCCGGTGCGGCGAGGCGCCGGGGTGGTCCAGCGTCACATCCTGCTCCGTCAGGGACGCGAACCCGTCGATGTCTCCGATGTCCAAGTAGTGGTAGGCGAGCATCACATGCTTCACACAGGCTGCCGTCACCTTCGAACTGGCTGGGGACATAAGGGGTTTGTCACTGTTCATGACTGGATGACCGACCTCTCGCTCTCGGTGGACAGGCGCGGTGACGCCGACGGCTTCCACCGGACGATCGTCCGACGGCCCGTTAACCCGCCGCTATCACCGCGGTATCGCGCAGCGCGCCCCCGTGACTTGGTCACCCGTTGCTCGGATGCTGTTCACGACTGGCCACGCGGTAGGTCCGAGTGCTCCCAGACGCCGGCGGGCATGTCATGTCCTGGTCGCAGCCGGAGTCCTGGTCCACTGCCTGGCCACCGCTGTTCAGCTAATGCTCAGGGCGGTAGGCAGCTGTGTTTGGACCGTAGAGTTGGTGGTCAGGCGCTGTGGCCTGCTGTGTGACGGGAGGGTTCATGGCCGGAGTGCACCTTGAATCGCGCAACCAAGCAGTGGGGTTCACCTTTCAAGTGCTGGGCGAGCTGAAGGTGTTCAGCGACCAGGGCGCCGTACCGGTCACTGCGGGCAGACAGCAGGTCGTCCTCGCCGCCCTGCTCCTGGAGAGCGGAAGACTTCAGAACTGCGACCACCTCATCCGGCTGCTGTGGGCCGAGGACCCGCCGGAGACCGCCCGTACCCAGGTGCAGATCTGTGTGTCGCGAATACGCAGGGCCCTTGCGGCGGCCGCCGGCCAGGCCACCATCGAGACCCGTCCCCCGGGCTATGTGCTCCAGATCGACGACGCGGCGCTCGACCTGAACGTCTTCCGGCGCACGGTCACCGAGGCCGCCGCGCTCGGCGGCGAGGGGCGGACCGCCGAGGCCGCCGCCCTGCTGCGCATGGCGGTCGGCCTGTGGCGCGGCCCCTGCCTGAACGGCATCCCCAGCGACGAGCTCGCCCGGGTCGCCGAGCACATCGACGAGGAACGCCTCGCGGCCACGGAGTCGTTCATCGAGCTGGAGCTCGCGCTCGGCCGCCATCACCAACTGACCGCCGAAACGGCCCGGCTGGTGAGCGAGAACCCCTTACGGGAGCGTTTCCGCGGGCAGTTGATGCTCGCCCTGCACCGCTCCGGCCGACAGGCCGAGGCCCTGGAGATCTACCGACAGGGCCGCACCCTGCTGATGGACGAACTGGGCCTCCAGCCCGGCGCGGACCTGCGCCGCCTGGAGCAGGCCATCCTGACCGAGGACGCGTCCCTGCGGCTGGACCACCCGTCCGGCACCGAACTGCGCGCCGCCCAACCGGCGCCGGGCGCGCCCGGCGCCGTCCCGGCCCCGGCCTCCGGCGAGGACGGCCGCGCCGTCGTCCCCCGCCAACTCCCGCTCGACACCGCCGACTTCGTCGGTCACCGGCATTTCGTCGCCCAGGCGGAGGCCGTCCTCACGAACACCTCGCCGGACCGGGCCACGGGCATCGTCGTCGTCACCGGCTTCTCCGGCATCGGCAAGAGCACCTTCGCTGCCCGGGTCGCCCACCGCCTCGCCGAGTCCCACTTTCCCGACGGCCAGCTCTACTGCCAGTTACGTGGCGGCCGGGCGGATCCCGTCGACCCCCGCGAGGTCCTCGGCCGGTTCCTGCGCGCGCTGGGCCTGCCCGGGCCCGCCATCCCGGACTCCCTGGAGGAGCGGGGAGAGGTCTACCGCAGCATGCTCGCCGCCCGGCGCATCCTGGTCGTCCTCGACGACGCCGCCGGCGAGGAGCAGATCTTCCCGCTGCTGCCCGGCAGCCGCTCCTGCGGGGTGCTCGTCACCAGCCGGACACGGCTGACCGCCCTTCCCGGGGCCCATCGGATCACTCTGGGCATTCTCGACGAGCAGACGTCATTGGAACTAATAGGCAACGTTGTCGGCGCCGACCGTGTCAGCGGCGAACCGGCGGCTGCCAGGGCGCTGGCTGCCACTGTCGGAGGGCTGCCACTCGCTCTGCGTATCGTCGCCGCCCGGCTGGCCGCCCGTCCACACTGGCCGCTCGCCTCGATGGTGCAGCGCCTCGCCGACGAACGCCGCCGTCTCGACGAACTGACCCACGGTGAGATGACCGTACGGGCCAGTCTCTCCCTCACCTACGACGGACTGGCCGGCACCGACCGCACCCTGCTGCGTCTGCTCAGCCTCACCAAGGGGTCCACGTTCCCCAGCTGGATCGGCGGCGCCCTGCTCGACGCCCCGGGCGCCTACCCGTACCCGTCCGACCTCATGGAACCCCTGGTCGACGTGCAGATGCTCGACGTCACCGGGGTCGACGTCACCGGGGAGCTGCGCTACGGATTCCACGACATCATCCGGCTGTTCGCCCGGGACCGGCTGGCCGCCGAGTCGGACGAGACCGAACGGCGGGCCGCGATCCGCAGGGTCGGCGGCGCCTGGCTCGCCTTGGTCGCCGAGGCCCAGCAGCGTGTACTCGGCACCCAGTACATGAGCGGACCGGCCGATCGCTGGAACCCGCCCGCCGACCACGTCAGGGCCATCCTCGGCCGCCCCCTGGAATGGCTCGACACCGAACGCGAGAACCTCAGCCTGACCGTGGAGAGCCTCGCTCAGGAGGGCGAGGACGGGTACGCCTGGGAACTCGCCGTCAACCTCGCCCCGTTCTACGAGGCCCGCGGCTATCTCGACCACTGGGCCCGCACCCACCGCAAGGCACTGACCGCAGTGCGCCGCAGCGGCAACCTGCTCGGCCAGGCCGCGCTGCTGGCCTCCCTGGGATCGCTCCACCTCAACCGCCGCAACCTGCCCGAGGCCCGCCGGGCGCTGACCGCCGCGGTCGGCCTCTTCGAGGACCTCGGCCACACCAAGGGGCTCGGGCTGTGCCACCGTGACCTCGGCCTCATGGAACGGCTCGCGGGCCACGAGACCGCTGCGATGGACCTGTTCGAGGAGGCCGAACGGGACTTCGGCGCCGGCGACCCCTGGGCCCGCGCCTCCGTCCTCGTCCAGCGCGCGGTCGTCCTGCTGCGGCGCGGCGACGTCCGCCGGGTGGAGGCCGAACTCGACGAGGCGCTGGAGGTCTGGCGCGGCCTCGGCTATCTCGGCGGGCAGGCCCGGGTGCTCCAGCGCGCGGGCCAGGTGCACCTGTACCGCGGGCAGCTCGACGACGCCAGCAAGGTACTGGCCGAGGCTCTCGGCATGGTCCGGGACGACGGCGACGTGATCGGAGAGGGGTACATCCTCCACGACCTCGGCCGGGTCCACACCCGCCTGGGCGAACTCACCGAGGCCGGCTCCTGCTTCGCCCGCGCGCTGTCCGTGCGCGAGGGCATCCTCGACCAAGCCGGTGCCGCCTCCGTCCGCGTCGACCTCGCGGACCTGTCCCTGCGCGGCGACGACACCCTGAAGGCCGGCGGACTGCTCACCGACGCTCTGGAGGTGTTCGGCCGGCTCGGTATGGCCGAAGAAGAGGAACGCGCCACCGGACTGCTCGCCCGGGTGACCGCCAACGGCACAGCCGATGGCCGGTGACACCGACACCGCAGTCGTGCACGTGCCGAGGAACGGACCCCGAGCAGAGGTACCAGTCCCCACATGAACCCGCACAGCGCCCCGGCGCCCCGGCGGTCTGCCACCGACGCCCCCGTCCGCGACCGAGAAGCGACGTTCCTGCGCGGCTTCGTCGGCCGGGAGAACGAACTGGCCCTGTTTCGCGCGGAGTTGGACCAGCCGCCGGAGACAGTCCCCGTGCTGGCGCTGCACGGGCCCTGCGGCATCGGCAAGACCCAACTCCTGCGCCGGTTCGCCGTTGAGGCCCGGCGGCGCGGACGGGACGTCATCGAGGTGGACGCGGCATGCACCGAACCCACCGAGGATGCCTTCGCCTCTGCCGCAGACGTCCCCCGCACCGGGCGGCCGGTGCTCCTCGTGGACGGCGCCGACCGGCTCGGCCCGCTGGAGGACTGGTTCAGGGACCGTTTTCTCACGGGTCTGCCGCCGGGCTCCCTGGTCGTGCTCGCCGGCCGCGAACCGCCCGGCCTGCGCTGGCGCACCGATCCGGCCTGGGCCGACACCCTGCGCGTCGGACGCCTGGACCGCCTGTCCCGCGCCGAGTCGGGGCGGCTCCTGCAGGACGCCGCACCCGGCCGGATCACCGCCCGCGGCGCACGACTCGCCTTCGCCGCCGGCCACCCCCTCGCCCTGCGGCTCGCCGCCCGGGACCGGGACGCGCCGCCAGGGGACGACTGGCAGCCCACGCCCGAGGCCGTCGCGGAACTCCTGGACCACGTGGTGGGCCCGGTCCCCTCGCCCCTGCACCGGCAGGCGCTGGAGATCTGCGCGCACGTGCCCGGGACCACCGAGGAACTGCTGCGGGCCTTCCTGCCGGAACAGGTCCACGAGGTCTTCGACTGGCTGCGTCGCCGGTCCTACACCACCAGCGGCCGCGCCGGACTGAGGCTGCTGCCCGTGGTCGCCGAAGCTCTCGACCGCGACCTCCGCTGGCGCGCGCCCGACGCCTACCTGTCCCTGCACAAGGCCCTGCGCGCGCACCTCCAGACCCTGATCCGCACCTGCCCCGAGCCGGTCTCCCTGGGCGCCGCCAGGGCCTTCAACCACATCCAGACCCGGGGCCGGCGCTTCCCCGACCCCGGCCTGGACGAGCACGCCGATCCGGGGCACGAGGCGGTGTACGAGACCACCTGCGACGCCGAGGACCTGCCCGCCGTGCGGGACCTCGCGCACGAACAGCTCGGCGCGGAGGGCGTCGACGCCGTCGACTTCTGGCTGCACCGCCAGCCCCGTGGCTTCTGTCTCTACCGCAGCGCACGCACTGGCGAAGTCGTCGGCGTGCTCGGCCTGTTGACCCTCGACCGGTGGGACGCCGTGGAGACCGCGATCGACCCGGTGGTCGCCGTCGTGCGTGAGCACGTCGAGTCACACCGGGAACTGCGGCCGGGACAGCGGGTGAACCTGGTGCGGTTCGCCCTGCTGCGTCGGCGCCCGCGCGACCTCCCGGCCACCGCCACCGCCATGCTGGCCCGCGTCACCCGCGAGTTGCACATCCAGGACCGGCTCGCCTGGACTTTCCACGTACGGGGCGGCGATGGCCCCGACTGCCTGCCGGAGTACGCGGACTTCCGCCGTCTGCCCAGCGGGCCGCAACTCGCCGCACAGAGAGTCACGCTCTTCGGACACGACTGGGGGACCACGGGAATGAGCGAATGGTGCGACCTGCTCGACGACCGGATGTTCTTCGGACTGCGCACACCCGGCATCACCAGACCGCTCCGCACGACCGTCCTGTCCCGGGCGGCCTTCGACCAGGCCGTCCACGACATGCTGCGCGTCTGGCATCAGCGCGAGCGGCTGGCCGCCAACCCGCTGCTGCACGCCGCGTTCGTCGCCCGGCGCTCCGGTGACCCGGAGGAGAACCTGCGCCGGCTCGTCGTACGGGCGATCGAGTCCATCGACCAGGACCCCAAGGCGAAGGGACAGCGGGCGGCGGTCTGGGCGACGTACGTCAAGGGTGGCAGCACCCAGCAGGCGGTGGCCCGGGAACTCGCGCTGTCCTTCAGCACCTACCGTCGCTATCTGAAACGCGGTCTGGAGCGGGTGTGCTGGCATCTGTGGGAGCAGGAGGTGACGTATGCGGCGCAGATCACCGTACCGTCCTTCGCGGCCGTCCGGGGGCGGCCACCCGGTAGCCGCGACACGTCGAATCCGCAGGTCAGGATGGCTATCCACGAGGGATAGCGACGTCAAAGTGGCGTGATTACAGCCACTCCTAACTTTCCTTCCAGAAGTCCGGCAGCGGGCCGGGGGAGAGACAGGAAGTCATCATGAACAGCACCGTCGCACCGGTCGTGAAGCACGTGAAGGCCCTCGTCGTCATCGCGGCAGTGGCCGCTGTCCTGGGCTCCGCGGCGGCCGAGGCCGCGGTGCACCCGCAGCGGACGGTCACCGTGCAGGCTGACAAGAACTCCACGGATGACACGAACCCCTGGAGCTGACGGCGCGCCGGCCAGGGCCGGGCGCCGACATGGCGGGGCCGCGAGGCCGCCGCGGGCGCCCGGCCGGGCCGTGTCGGCGCACGGCAGACACTCGGCATCCACCGGCGATGCCCAGCAACGACACCGGGGAACGGCACCGGGAGACCCACTCGGACGGCGTCCCGCCCACCGGTTCCACCAGCACTCGGAACGGCCCACCGGAGCAAGTCATGAACGACATCCGAACCCAGCCGGACCTCGGCGCCCTGTTGAGAAGCCACCGCCGGCGCGCCGGACTCACCCAGCGGCATCTCGCGGACCTCACCACCGTGAGCGTGCGCGCCATAGGCAACCTGGAGCAGGGCAAGGTCCTCTCCCCGCGGCTGGACACGATCCGGCTCCTGGCGGACGGACTGCGGCTCGGCCACACCCAGCGCGAGACGCTGCTGGACGCGGCCCGGCGCCGCCCGGGCACCGAAGGCCATCCCGAGGGGGAGGGCCGCGGTCCCACGCCCTGGCTCGTCCGGGGCCCGCTGATCGGCCGAGACACCGAAGTGGCCGCCCTCACCGACCTGCTGGGACAGCCGGGCGGACGGCTGGTGTCCATCGTCGGCATAGGAGGGGTCGGGAAGTCGCACCTGGCCGCCGAGGGCGTGCGTCGGGCCGCTGCCGACGGCACCCGGGTCCTGTGGCAGGCGCGCGGCGAGGAGATCCCCGCCGGTGAACTCGCCGACCGTGCCCCCGAGGAGCGGACCGTGCTGGTGCTGGACGACGCCGAGTTCGCGGACGGAGCCGGCCAGTTGGTCGCGTTGATGCACGCACACCCCCGGCTGCGGATCCTGCTCACCGCGGGCGGCCCGTACGGCGTCCCCGGCGAGCAGATCCTGCGCCTCGCCCCGCTGCCGGTGCCCGCCTCCGGCGCCGAGACGGACCCGGCGCTGCTGGCCGAGGTGCCGTCCGTACAACTGCTGTGCGACCGCATCCGTGCCGGCAACCCCCTGTTTCGGCTGGACGACTCCGACGCCGCGGTCGTCGCCGAACTGTGCCGGCGCCTCGACGGACTGCCCAGGACCCTGGAATTCGCCGGCAGCTGGGCCCTCGTACGCTCCCTGCCGGAGTTGCTGGCCGAGGTGCAGCGAAGCCCGTTCGGCCTGACCGCGCCGCCGATGACCGCGGACACCTCACGCGACTTGGTGGTCCGGCTGCGCCGCACCCTGGGCCAGCTCAGCCCGGCCGGTGTGTCCTTCCTCGCCGTCGTTGCCCGCGACCACCTCAGTTGGTCGGTCGCCGAGGCGGCGACGGTCGTCGGGACGTCCGGGGCCGACGCCGCCGTCATCGTCTTCACTCTGCTGACATACGGCCTGGTGCGGCGGGAGAGCCTCGGCGGTGACGAACCCCGGTTCTCGGTCCTCAACCACGTCCGCCACCTGTACGCCGAGGCGCGCCGTGAACCCCGGCGCTGGCGCGCGGCGGTGCTGCACCGGGTCGGCCCCGAGGACCGCGCCCGGAAGGTGGCGGTCGGCGAGCGCGGCGTGCGGACGACGCCGTAGTCCGGGCCGGCCGTTCGTCCTCGGCGACCTGCCGGCCGGTGCCCTCGGCCGGGGCTTCGGGCTCCGGCAGCGAGGCGAACAGGCAGCTGCGTCCGGCCGCTCATCCGGCCCCGTTGCCGGTTGGCGGCGAGGTGCTCGGCGTGTTGGGACCCGTCGAGCAGGTGGGGGTCCATCCCCGTCCCGACGATCCGGTCCCCGGGCCGCGCTCGTGGTTCTCCAGCAGGCCGAGGTTCCGGCCCAGCAGCAGGAACGTGTCGCAACGCGCGTTCTCCGGCATGTCGTCGACCGCGGCCGGGAACGTCTCAGTCAGTCCGCGGCGTCGGCACACGCCCAGCGCGTCGGCGCGAACCGGGCGGCCCCCACCCCGGTGTCCACGACCCAGCGGTCCGGTTCGGGCCGGACGTCCGGTCTCGTGCGGAAACCGGCGGCCCCGCGGTAGGGGGTGCCGGCGGACCAAAGCCCGCCGGCACCCCCGGCGCAGGACTCTAGGCGGCAGTGGCGGAGCGCAGGCTCAGCGGGCGCATGTCGGTCCAGGTGCGCTCGATGTGGTCGAGGCAGTCCTCCTTCGGACCGCTGACGCCGACCCCGCGCCAGCCCTGCGGGATGTCGCGGTCGGCAGCCCAGATCGAGTACTGCTCCTCGTCGTTGACGACCACGAGCCACTGCTGGAAGTTCTGCTGCATGACGATTCTCCGATCGTGTGGTGGAGCTGTTTCAGGGATGGGTGTGGAGCGACTGGTGCGGACGGGACGTGGAAAGGGTTCGTGGGGAGTGGGTTCGTAGGCAGGGGAATCGGCCGGTCGGGACAGGGCGGTCGGGAACAGGGCTCAGGCGGCGGCGGTCTGCGGCAGCAGGATGTTCCGGAAGACCGCGAGGGCGTGGTCGGCGTCGGCGTCGTCCACCCCGGCGTGGGTGACCGCCCGGATCCGGCCGCGGCCCAGTTCGGCGAGGCGTACGCCCTTCTCCCAGGCCTGCTCGATGAACTGGGCCTGCGTCAGGCCGGGGGTGTCGACCCGGAAGAACACCATGTTGGTCTCGACCGGCTCCACCACGACCCCCGGCAGCGCGGTCAGCCCCTCGGCCAGCCGGCGCGCCGTGGCGTGGTCGTCGCCGAGCCGCAGCGTCATCTCCCGCAGCGCTACCAGCCCGGCCGCGGCCAGCACCCCGGCCTGCCGCATGCCGCCGCCCAGCATCTTGCGGATACGGCGCACGGACCGGACGAAGTCGGCGCTGCCGGCGACCATCGAGCCGACCGGCGCGGACAGCCCCTTCGACAGACAGAACTGCACTGAGTCCGCGTATCCGGCGATCACCTTCACGGGGACGCCGAGGACGAGCGCCGCGTTGAAGAGGCGGGCCCCGTCCAGATGGACCGCCACCCCGCGGGCCCGAGCCAGCGCCCGGACCTCGGCCAGGTACTCCAGCGGCAGCACCCGCCCGCCGCAGCGGTTCTGCGGGTTCTCGACGCACAGCAGGGTGGGCAACGCGAACTGCGGGTCCTCGGGGTCCTCCGGGAAGGCGGCTTCGATGTCGGCGAGCGCCATGGTGCCGTCGGCCCGGTTGGCCACCGGTTCGACGATCACGCCGCCGCAGTAGGAGGCCCCGCCGGCCTCGTAGACGTAGATGTCGGACTCGGCGCCCGCGAGGGCCTTGGTGCCGCGCGGGCAGTGGGCGAGGAGGGCCGCCAGGTTGCCCATGGTGCCGCTGGGCATGAAGCAGGCGTCCTCCATGCCCAGCAGACGGGCGGCCAGCTCCTCCAGCTCACGGGCGGTGGGGTCCTCGCCGTAGACGTCGTCGCCGAGCGGCGCCTTCGTCATCTCCTCCAGCATCCGGGCCGTCGGCAGGGTGAAGGTGTCGCTGCGCAGTTCGACGACGGGTGGCGCGAACGCGTCGCGGTCAGTGCTCGGCATGGAAGTTCCTCCTCGGGTTCGGGTCCGGCGGCCGGGCGGTGTCCTGGCCCTGGCCATGTACCAGGGCCACCGCGTCCCGCAGGTGCTCGTCGGCGTCGCGCCAGCGGGCGGTCTCCTTGGCCAGCCGGGCGCGGTGGTCCTCCCAGCGCGGGGTGAGCTGTCCGTGGCAGCGCAGGAACGAGGCGGGGCCGGGGCCGCCGCCGTACTCGGCCGCCCGCCACACGGTCTGCGGCCGCAGGTCGGCGGACTCGCCGGCCGTCGTGTGGCCCTGTGCGTCGAGAGCCGCGCCGAGCGAGCCGGCCCGTCCCTCCACGACGGCGAGGGCGGCCTCCCCGACCTGGTGGTGGGCTCGCCGGAACGGCACCCCCTGCCGCACCAGCCACTCCGCGGTGGCGGTCGCGTGCGTCAGCCCCGCGGTCGCCCGGTCCGCCATGGCGCCGGGGACCGGCCGGGCCCCGTCGTAGGCCAGCCGCAGGATCTTCACCGCGTCGATGGTGGCGTCCAGGGCCGGCATCACGTGGGCCATCGCCTCGGTGCCGACCGCGATGGAGTTGGTGAACGGCGTGCCCCGCATCGCGCTCACGGCGGCCGTCAGCCCGCCGAGGGCCGCGGCGGACTTGCCCTGCACATGCTCCAGGACGAACGCGTTGCGCTTCTGCGGCATCATCGAACTCGACCCGACCAGCCCGTCGGGGATCGACACCAGCCCGAACTCGGCGCTCGACCACATCAACAGGTCGAGGGCGGCCCGGTCGAGGGTGACCCCCAGCACCACGGCCGCCGACAGCAGCCGCAGCGCGGTGTCCCGGGTGGCGATGGCGTCGACCGAGTTGCGCACCGGCTCGCCGAAGCCGAGGAGTTCGGCCGTGCGCCGCGGATCGATGGCGACAGTCGTCCCGCCGATCGACCCGGCGCCCAGCGGGCACAGTTCAAGCCCCTCGCCGGCCTGGGCCAGGGCCCGGGCGTCCCGCTCGAAGGTCTGCGCCAGCCCCAGCAGGTAGTGGCCGTAGGTGACCGGCACGGCCGCCTGGAAGTGGGTGTAGGCGGGCATGAGCACCTCGTGGTGCTCATGGGCGCGTTCCAGCAGTACCCGGCCCAGCTCGCCCAGTTCCTCCGACAGCCGGCGGTACGGTTCGCGCAGCGCCAGCTGGAGGCAGGTGACGCCGAGGTCGTTGCGGGACCGGCCGGTCTGGAGGACACCGCCGGTCTCGTCGCCGAGCGTCTCGATCAGATGGGACTCGTAGGCCAGGTAGAGACCGCGCGGGGCGGGTCTGGTCTCCAGGGGCCGGTAGTCGCTCTCGCGCAACTCCGTGATCGCCGCCAGCAGGGTGGAGGCGGTCCGTACGCCGACGATCTGCCGCTCGGCGAGCATGACGACATGCGCGAGGTCGACATGGGTGATCCGGTCGAGTTCGGTCTTCCAGGCGAGCCTTGGCGGGTCGCGCCGCTCCAGGAGCATGCGGCGGATCTCGGGAGAGGCGGCGCTGCGCAGGCGGCCGGAGTCCGTCACGCCGACACCTCCTGACGGACGGTCAGGGACGGCCTGATGCGGCGTGCACCCTCGGCGGCGGCTTCCGCGGCCTCGGCGGCGGAAGCGCCCCGGGCCAGCACATGCCCGATCCGGTCCCGGAAGTCGCCGCCCACGACGATCTCCGCTCCCGGCTCCCGGTAGGTCTCCACATCGACCACGCCGGGAACGGCACAGGCCTGTGCCACCCCCTCGAAGTCGCGCAGCCGGCCGCTGTCCCCGGCCACCACGAACCGGATCGCCGCGCCCAGGGCCACCGTGGCGGCCACCGGGGCCGGTCGGCCGCTGAACGCCGCGACCGTGGCCAGGATCAGGTCTGCCCCGGTCGCCTCCCGCACCAGCCGGGGGATCCAGCCGCCTGCCAGCCGCGGGTTCACCTCGATCAGGACCGGCCCGACGGGGCCGAGGCGCAGTTCCACGTGCGCCGGGCCGAGGGCGATACCCAGGGCTCGTACGGCCGCCTCCGCGGCCTCGGTCACCGCCTCGTGCACGGCCGGTGCCAGGGCGGCGGGGAAGTCGTGCCCGGTCTCGACGAACAGGGGCGGTGCCCCGAGGTGCTTGGCGGTGATCCCGGCCACGGTGCCGTCGAGGACCTCCGCCGAGTACTCCGGGCCGCTCACGAACTCCTCGACCGTGACCCGGCGCGGCACCGGCCGGCCGCGCTCGTCGAACCCGCGGGCCAGCAGGGCGCGGGCGTGCCCGGCCGCCTGCACGGGGTCCGCGCACAGCAGCACTCCGAGGCTGCCGCTGCCCGTGACCGGCTTGACGACCACCGGGTAACCGGTCTCCTCGGCCGCGGCCAGGACCTCCTCGACCGTCCCGGCCACCGTGAACCGGGGCACGCGTACCCCGGCCGCGGCAAGCCGGGCCCGCTGCGTGCCCTTGTCGCGGACAGCGGCGAGGTCCTCGGGGGAGTTCGCCGGAAGGCCGAGGGCGGTGGCCGCGGCGGCCGCCGTCTCCACGTAGTAGTCGGAACTGGTGGCGACGCCCGCGACGCGCCGTCCGACGGCCAGGCGTCGGCAGGCGTCGACCACCGCGGCCACACTGTCGGTGTCGGTACGGACCACCTCGGCGCCGCCCACCGAGGTGTACCGGGACGGGTCGGCGGCCAGCAGCACCGGGTGCAGGCCGAGCGCGCGGGCCGCCGCGGGGAACAGCCGGCCCGTACCGGTGGTGTTGCTCTCGACGAGGACGAACACGTCCTGGGTCATGCGGTCACTCCTTCCATGAGGGCAACGACCTCGTCACGTGTGCGCCGGTGCCAGGAGAACCGGGACCAACTGCCGGCGGCCTGGGAGGGGTGGTCCAGCGTGCGGGGCGCCCCGGGCGGCGATGTGAGGAAGCCGTTGCGGCGCAGCCACACGGCGTTGTGGACGGTGTTGGTGTAGCGGTGGCCCTCGTCGGGGAAGAGCGCCATCACCCGCAGCTCCGGATGGCGCTCGGCGTACCAGCGCGCCACGTGGTGCGCGGCGCCGCTGGTCGGCCCCATGTACAGGGCGTGCTCGGCGTGCAGCCGCCGGGTCGCGGTGAACGCGGTACCGGCATCCAGCCAGTGGACCTCGTCGAACAGTGTGTGCTCCAGGACGGGCGGCACCAGGCCGTTGCCCAGCCCGCGCAGCTGCCGGGGCCCGGCCGGGGCGCCGAACAGCACACTGCCCGGGGTGTCCACCCCGATCAGCTTCAGCTGCGGGTTCAGCGCCCGCAGGAACGAGCCGATCCCGGACGACGAACCGCCCGAGCCGACCGGGCAGACCAGAGCGTCGAACGTGCCCATGCTCTCCAGCAGCAGTTCGGCGACGGCACCGTACGACACCGGGTTGAGCGGATTGTCGTACTGACCGGGTGTGTAGTAGGAGCCCAGCCGCGCCTGGATGCGGGCCACCCGGTCCAGCCGGGCCTGCTGCACGCCACGCGTGCGCAGTTCGGGACCGGAGACGATGCTCACCCGGGCACCGAGCGCCTCCAGCCGGCGGCGCAGCGGCGGCTCGATCGCCGGGTCCCCGACGAGGGTCAACGGGATGCCCTTGAGCCGGCACACCATCGCGAGCCCGAGCCCGAAGGTTCCGGACGTGGTCTCCACGACCGTGGTGCCCTCGGCGAGTTCACCGGTCTCGATGGCACTGGTGAGGATGAACTGCGCGGGCAGCAGTTTCATCAGATGGAAGGCGGCCCCGTACACGTTGGGTCCGACCTGGATGACCTTGGGCAGGGCGTGACCGTCGACCGCGCTCGTGAAGGCCCTACGACTGGTGTGCGTACGGGACATGAGAGTCGCTCCCGGCTGTGTAGCGCCAATGGTCGGTGATGCGCAGTTCGGCGAGCCGGCGGGCGGCCAGCGCCGTGCGCTGCTCCAGCCCGGGCTGGTGGGGTGCGAAGAGCAGGGCGGCGACCGTGCCGCTGTGGGCCACCTGCACGCCCAGCGCCTCGGTCTCCTCGGCGATCTGCAGCACGCGGTCGAAACGCGGTACCGGCAGGAACCGTTGGTTGATGCGGGCGCTCGCCGTGGCGATCCGGCCGAGTTCCCGGTGATCGCCCCGGGCCACGGCCCGGCGCATCAGGCCGCGCAGCGCGCGGAAGCATTCGATCTCCCAGGCGTTGTACCGTGCCTGCGGCAGCGCCAGGGTGTCGATCTCCTTTTCCGCCGCGGAGAAACCGACCACCGCCAGCGGCGGCACCGGCCGGTGGAAGTCCTCGATCACCAGGCCCTCGCGGTGCGCGAACAGCACCATCCGGTCGAAGTAGATCAAGGGGTCGGTGGCCGCCTCGGCGGCGACCGCGATCCGGGCGATCCGCTCCGGTGAGAGGGTGCGGCCGACCGCGGACAGCACCGCGAAGATCGCCGCGGTCACATCGCTGGTCGACGAGCCCAGGCCGCGGCCGACGGCTACGTCGCTCCGCAGCTCCAGCTCGCCGCCGTAGTCGCTCAGGCCGAGCACCTCCAGTGTGGTGCGGGCGGCGCCGAGGGCCTTCGTCTTCCACGCCGGGGTGACCGTCAGCTCCGGCTGCCATGGGCTCAGCCGCACCACCGCGTTGCTGGCGAACAAGGAGCAGGGGAGCGTCACCAGACCGCGGCGGAGTACGCCGTCGTCCTCGAACACCCCTTGCAGCAGTTCGCCGTGGTGGCTGGGGGCGGTTCCGGTGCCTATGAGCACGCCGTGCTCCAGGCGCGGGGGCACCAGCTCCGTCTCTGCCTGGCCGTGCGTGTCCTGTGCGGACAGCAGGTCCTGGCTCTGCACGCCGTTCTTCACCTACGCCTCCTCGAACGTACGGGTGTGGGAATGGAGGTATCGCGGCCCGCCCCGTCGGGCGGGCCCGTGGACACGGGGCCGTAGGGGCCCCGCGTCCGGCCGGCGTCGTTGCCCGTCACGTGGCTGCGGACGGGCGCGCGGCGTGCGCCGCGGCCTGGTGGGGGCGGACGATCCCGGCGATCCGCGCGGCCAGTTCACCGACGTGCGGCGGGTGCACCATGTCGTGGTGGTTGCCCGGCACCGGCACGGTGGCGACCGTGCCCCGGGTCAGCGCCCGCCAGGCGTCCGGGTCGACGTCGGGGCTCTTGAGGGTCGGGTGGGCCTCGGAGACGGTGATGAGGTGGACATCGGCGTCGAGGACGGTGCCGGGCCGGTACCGCCCGGCGGCCACCCCGTTGGCGCGGGCCACCTCCACCATGCGGCGCACGGCCGTGGACTCGATCCGGTCGGGCAGCCGGCCGTCCTGGTGGGATCGCCGGACGAGGGCCGCGATCAGCGCGTTGTCGTCGAGCGTGTGCATCTGCTGCGACGACAGTCCGGCGTCGGCACCGAACCGCGAGAGCACGTCCTCGTCGCCGACGAGGTCCGCGGACCCCGGCACCGGCGAGTCCAGCAGCACCAGCGCGGCGACCTTCCGGCCCGCCCGCTCCAGCCGCGCCGCCATCTCGAAGGCCACGACACCGCCGAACGACCAGCCGCCGAGCAGCACCGGACCCTCGGGCGCCACGTCGGAGATCTCGGCCAGATAGCGCTCGGCGATCTCCTCGACGGTGCGCAGCGGCGCCACGTCGGTGTTGTACCCGACCGCCTCGACGCCGTACAGGTCGACGGAGCCCTCCAGTTCCCTGGCCAGACCCATGTAGGAACTGACGCCGCCGCCGTGCGGGTGGACCAGGAACAGCGGCGAACCGGTGGTCGGCGAAGCCGACGCCAGGGGCACCAGCAGCCGTTCGGAGACGGCTGACATCCCGGGCAGCGCCCCGCACAGCGCCTCGATCGTCGGCGTCCTGAAGAACGTGCTCAGCGGCACGCTCACACCCAGCTCCCGCCGTACCGCCTCGACCAGTTCGAAGGCGCTCAGCGAATTGCCACCCGCGGCGAAGAAGTCGTCGCGCACGCCCACGGGTGATCGGCCGAGGACCTGCTCGCAGATCGACGTGACCCGCAGCTCCAGGGAGTCCCGGGGCGCGACAGGCTCGGTGCCTCCTTCCGCGGCCGGCTCGGGCAGCCGCTTGCGGTCCACCTTGCCGTTCGGGGTGAGCGGCATCCGTTCCAGGCTCACCAGCGCGGCCGGGACCATGTACTGCGGCAGCCGCTCGCGTAGGAAGCCGCGCAGGCCGGGCTCGTCGGGCTCGTCCCGCCAGGAGACGTAGCCGATGATCCGCCGGGCCAGACCCTCGCCCGAGGTGATCACCGCGGCCCGCGCCACCGCCGGGTACCGCTGGAGGGCCGCCTCGATCTCGCCCAGTTCGATCCGGTGGCCGCGGATCTTGACCTGGGAGTCCTCCCGGCCGATGAACTCCAGCGTGCCGTCGGTTCGCCGACGGGCCAGGTCGCCCGTGCGGTACAGCCGGCCGTCGGCGTCGAACGGGTCGGGCACGAACCGCTCCGCGGTCAGCCCGGGTCGCCCGGCGTAGCCGCGGGTGACGCCCGCGCCGCCGATGACCAGTTCGCCGACGGCCCCGACCGGCACCAGCCGCATCCGGTCGTCCACCAGGTGCACCTGGGTGTTGGCGATCGGCAGCCCTATGGAGACCGGCCCCGCCGCATCGTCCGGGACGATCCGGTGCAGGGTCGAGTAGACGGTGGTCTCGGTCGGCCCGTACAGGTTCCACAGCCGCGACACGCGTGGCGCCAGTTCTCGGGCCAGCTGCGGGGAGAGCGCTTCGCCGCCGGTGACGGCCTGCAGGCCGCCGCCCTGCCAGCCGCCGAGCAGCAGCAGGTGCCAGGTGGCCGGCGTCGCCGCCAGGATCGTGGCGCCGGATTCTGCCAGAGCGCCGGCCAGGGCGGCGCCGTCGGAGGCGGTCTCCCGGTCCACGACGACCATCCGGGCACCGCTGACCAGCGGCACGAACAGCTCCAGCACCGACGCGTCGAACGCCACGGTGGTCACCGTGCACAGCACGTCGTCACCGGAGAGGCCGAGGGTACGGGCGATGTGCAGGGCGAAGTTCACCAGGCCCCGGTGGGGCACCATCACCCCCTTGGGACGACCGGTCGAACCGGAGGTGTAGATGAGGTACGCCAGGTCGTCAGGCCGCGGCGTCACCGGCTCCGGCGGTTCCCCCGGCGGCAGCGGCGGCGGCGCGCCGATGTCGACGACTCGGACGTCCGCGTCCAGGTCCAGCCCGGCCACCAGCTCGGGACGGCCCAGCAGCAGCCGCGCCCCGCTGTCGGCCAGTACGTACGCCAGCCGGTCCGGTGGATAGTCGGACTCCAGCGGGAGGTAGGCCGCGCCCGACTTGAGGACCGCGAGCAGCGCGACCAGCAGCTCCGGGGACCGCTCGACCATCACGCCCACCGGGGCGTTCGGGCCCGCGCCCTGGGCCCGCAACACGGACGCCAACTCTGCTGCCCTGCACACTAGTCGGGCGTAGGTGATCTCCGTGCCGTCCAGACCCCGCACGGCCACCGCCTCCGGGGTGAGCTCGGCCTGCCGGTCCACCAGCTCAGGCACGAGCAGTGGAGATTCCGGTACGGCGGTGTCGTTCCAGCCGTAGAGCAGCAGCCGCTCCTCGCCCGGCGTCAGCAGGTCCAGATCGCCGATCCGGGTCTCGGGGCGCCGCACCGCGTGCGCCAGGATCCGCTGGTAGTGCTCCGCGAACCGGCCCACCGTGTCGGCCTCGAAGAGCTCGGTCGCATAGGAGATCAGCACCTCCATCCGGTGGCCCTGTGTCACCACCGTGACGTCCAGGTCGAAGCGGGCGGTGTCCGCCTCGACCGGCAGCGACCGGGCCGACACCCGGGGCAGTCGCAGCTGCGAGGTCTGCTCCTCGACCAGGTTGAACAGCAACTGGAACAGCGGGTTGCGGCTCAGGTCGCGCTCCGGCCGCAACTCATCGACCAGCACGTCGAACGGCACGCCTTGGTGCTCGTACGCCTCCAGCGTGGTCCCCCGGACCCGGGAGAGAAGTTCGGCGAAGGTCGGGTTGCCCTCCAGGCCGGTGCGCAGCAGGACCGTGTTGACGAAGAACCCGATCAGGCCCTCCGTCTCCTGAAGGGTGCGGCCGGACATCGGCACGCCGATCGTCACGTCCCGGCTCCCGGTGTGCCGGGAGACCAGGGCCGCGAACGCCGAGAACAGCACCATGAACGGCGTCACGCGGTATTTCTGGGCCAGCTCCCGTACCCCGTCGGCGACCTCGGCGTCGATGACATGGGAGATCCGGGCGCCCGTGCCGCCGCGCACCGCGGGCCGCGCCCGGTCGCCGCGCAGCTCCGTCGGGGTCGCCCCGGCCAGGGTCCGTTTCCAGTGCTCCACCTCGGCGACCGCCTCCGGCGTCTCCAGCCGCCGGGCCGCCCAGTCCGCGTAGTCCCCGTACTGGATCGGCAGATCGGGCAGTTCCGGACGGCTGCCGGCGGTCAACGCCGTGTACGCCTCGGACAGTTCCCGCCACAGGATCTGCATCGATGCCGCGTCCACCGCGATGTGGTGCACGACCACGGTGAACAGGTAGCGCTGCTCGGGCAGTTCGGTGAGCCGGGCGCGCAACCACGGGCCGGTGGCGAGGTCGAACCGCCCCTGGATGTCCGCGTTGCTCAGCCGATACGCCTCGTCGTAGGCCGGCCCGACGGTCAGGTAACGCAGATCGGTGCGCTGGAGCCGGATCGCCGACGCCGGTCCGACGCGGAGCCGCGGGCCGCCGGTCGCGTCCTGCACCACCCTGGACCGCAGGACGGTGTGCCGCTCCACGACCAGCCCCAGCGCCGCGTCGAGCGCGTTCGCGTCGAGCAGCCCGGTCAGCTCGAAGACCTGCGCCATGTTGTATTCGACGAGTTCGGGACGGAGGTGTTCGAGCAGCCACACCCGTCGCTGCGCCGCGGAGAGCGGCGCGTCCACGGCAGGACCCGAGTCGGTCCGCCGCCGCACGGTGTCCACCGCGCGTTCCACGATCGGACTTGTCGTCATCGGGGCGTCCTCCCGTCGGCCGTACCGGACGCGGGCAGGAGGTGTCCGACTGCTTCGGCCATGGTGTGGATGGTGGGGTTGTCGAAGATGAGTGCGAGGGGGATGTCGGGGGAGAGTGCTGTGCGCAGTCGGGAGACGATTCGGGTGGCGAGGAGTGAATGGCCGCCCAGGGCGAAGAAGTTGGCGTGGACGTCGAGGTCGGGTTGGTCGAGTACTTCCGTCCAGATGCCGGCGACCAGTTGCTCGGCTGCTCCGCTCGCCCGGGTGGTGGTGTTCTGGGTGGTGGCCTTGGGCTGGGGCAGGGCCCGGTGGTCGGTCTTGCCGTTGGCGTTGACGGGGATGTGGTCCAGCACGGTGATGCTGGAGGGGATCATGTAGAGGGGCAGTTGGTCGCTGAGGTGCGCGTTCAGGCCGGCAAGAACGTCGTGCTGGCGGTCGTCGTTCTCGGTGGTGATGTAGGCGGCGAGGCGGTGGTCGCCGGGGGTGGGTTCCCATTTGGTGACGACGGCGTCGCGGATGTGGGGGTGGCGGCGCAGGGTGTGTTCGATCTCGGCGGGCTCGATGCGGATGCCGCGGATCTTGACCTGGCTGTCCGCGCGCCCCAGGAACGTCAGCCTGCCGTCCGGACGCCGCACGCCGCGGTCTCCGGTCCGGTAGAGACGCCGGCCGTCGGCGAAGGGATGCGGTGGGAAGGCCGCCGCGGTCTTGCGGACGTCACCGAGGTAACCGCGGGCCAGGCCCGCTCCGGCGAGGTAGAGGTCGCCGGGAACGCCGTCGGGTACCGGGTTGAGGTGCTCGTCCAGGAGCAGGACCTGGTTGTTGGCGATCGCTTCACCGAGGGGGACCTCGCCTGCCTGTTCGTCCCGGGGGAGGCAGGTGTGGCTGGTGGAGTCGATGGAGACCTCGGTGGCGCCCCACTGGTTGTGGAGGCGGGCGGGGGTGTGGGCGAGGCGGTGGTGGAAGGTGGCGACGAGGTCGGGGCGCAGGGCTTCGCCGCTGGAGATGACGTGGCGCAGGTGGGTGAGGGGTTGTCGGACGGGGGTGATCTCGTCGAGGAAGAGCGCGAGCATGGAGGGGACGAAGTGGAGGGCCACGATGTCGTGGCGGGCGCTCCAGTCGGCGATGGCACGCGGATCACGGTGCAGGCCGGGCGGCAGCATGACGACGGTGGCACCGGCGATGAGGGGCCAGAAGATCTCGACGGCGGAGTCGTCGAAGCTGAGGATGGTTTTGTGCAGGACGTTCTCGCCGGGGTTCAGCGGGTATCGGGATTGCATCCACTGCATGCGGTTGGTCCAGCCGGCATGGGTGGAGGCGACTCCCTTGGGGGTGCCGGTGGAGCCGGACGTGTAGTAGACGGAGATCAGGTTGTCCCCAAAGGCGCCGCTGTCGGGCGCGGTCGGTGAGGACTCGGTGAGTGTGCCCGGGCCGCAGTCCAGGACCGTGAGCGCGCCGCTCCCGCCGGCGATCCTGAGCGAATGGGCGCGCTGGTGGTCCGCGCAGACCACGGGTGCTCCCGCATCTGTCAGGAGCCTCATGGCACGGCCCACTGGCAGGTCGGGGTCCAGTGGCAGGAAGGCGCCGCCCGCTTTCACGATCGCCAGGAGTGTCACCGCCATCTCCGCGGACCGGTCCATCCACAGGCCGACCGGGGTGTCCGGGGCGACCCCGGCAGCCTGCAACTGTGCCGCCAGGTGATTGGCACGGCCTGTCAACTCCGCATAGGACAGGGTGGTTTCGGAGTCTGTGACAGCCACGGCATTCGGGGCCGCCACAGCGACGCCGTCCACCAGATCGCCCAGCGAACCCTCCGGGAACACCACAGACTCACCCAGCCCGGCTGCCAGGAGTCGGTCGCGTTCGCCCTCGTCGACCATGCCGACACGGGAGACGGGCCGGGCGGGATCGGCCAGCGCGTTGCGCAGGAAGGTGACGAAGTGCCGCATCAGCCGGCTGATCGTCACGGGCTCGAAGAGGTCGGACGCGTAGTACGCGACACCGGTGAACGTGTCACCGGCCCGGGTGAGGGCCACGGTCAGGTCGAACCGCGACTTGCCGTCGATCAGTTCCACCCGCTCGGTCGCCAGACCGGGCAGCACCAGGTCGTCCGTCTCTTCGTCGCCCAGGGAGAACAGCACCTGGAACAGCGGGTTGCGGCTGGGGTCCCGCTCCGGCTGGAGCTCCTCAAGCAGTGCCTCGAAGGGGAGCTCCTGATGCTCGTAGGAGGCGATGGTGTTCGCCCGGGTCCGGGTCAGCAGCGCCTCGAACGACAGGTCGTCGGCCAACTGGGTTCGGATCAGCAGGGTGTTGACGAAGTAGCCGATCAACCCGTCGAGTTCGGGACGCACCCGGCCGGCGATCGGTGTGCCCAGGGTGACTTCCCGGGTCGCGCAGTGCCGGGCGAGGACCACGCTGAACGCGGCGGTCAACGTCATGAACGCGGTTGCGTTGTGCTCCCGCGAGAAGCGGTTGACGGCCGCCCCCAGCTCGCCGTCGACGGTGAAGGAGAACTGCGCACCGTTCCCGGTCCGTACGGCCGGCCGGGGCCGGTCCGTGGGCAGTTCGTCGGCGCTCGCTCCCGTCAGCCGCTCCCGCCAGTGGTCCAGCTGGTGCCGCAGCCGCTCCGGCGTCTGGTGGACCCGGCTCCACGCCGCGTAGTCCCCGTACTGGAGGGGCAGCGGTGGAAGTTCCGGCTCCCGGCCGGCCGCCAGAGCCTCGTAGGCTCGGGACAACTCCGACCACAGCACCCGCATCGATGTGCCGTCGATCGCGATGTGATGGATCACCAGCACGAGCAGTGCGTCGTCCTCGGCCAACCGCACCACAGCGACCCGGAAGACCGGACCGGCGGCCAGCGAGAGCGGCTCGCGCATCAGCTCACGCGCCAACTCCAGTCCCGCCGCGTGCCGTTCACCGGCGTTGTCCCCGGCCGCTTCATGGACCAGGACCGGGACCGGCGCGGCCGGCAGCACCCGGGGGACGGGGGCGCCGTCCCGCTCGTCGAAGACCGTCCGCAGCACCTCGTGCCGCCCGGCGACCACCGTGAAGCTCCGGGCCAGCACGTCGACGTCGAGAGCGCCCCGGAGCCTGATCACGGTGGACGTGTTGTAGCCCGGCATCATCTGCTCCAGGAACCACATCCGCTCCTGCGAGTACGACGCCACGGGCGCGCCCGGCTCGGCCGCCGGGATGGCCGTCGTCGCCGCGTCGCCGCGCTGCGCGGCACGGGCACCCTGGAGCAGCGACCTGACCTGGGTCCGTCGCGCCGCCTGCGGATCGGCCTCGGGGCCGGCCTGGGGAATCCGGGTCGTGGTCATGATCGGGTCCTCTCGGCCGTTGCGTCCCCGACGGCGGCCGAAGCCGCGTGCGCGTCCTGGTCGCCTACCGCGTCGAGCAGCAGGTTCTCCAGGGCGGTGGCCATGGTGTGGACGGTGGGGTTGTCGAAGATGAGGGCGAGCGGGACGTCGACCGACAGCGCCGAGCGCAGTCGGGAGACGATCCGGGTGGCCAGCAGCGAATGCCCGCCCAGGGCGAAGAAGTTGGCGTGGATGTCCAGCTCGGACCGGTCCAGCACCTCCGCCCAGATGCCGTCGATCAGCTGCTCGGCCTCCGTGGCCGGCCGCACCGCGACCGCGTCCGCCTCGTACCGCGGCTCGGGCAGGGCGCGGTGGTCGGTCTTGCCGTTGGCGTTGACGGGGATGCGGTCCAGCACGGTGATGCTGGACGGGATCATGTAGAGGGGGAGTTGGTCGCTGAGGTGGGTGTTGAGGTCGGCGAGGAGGTCGTCTTCCGCGATGTCGTGGTGGGTGGTGATGTAGGCGGCGAGGCGGTGGTCGCCGGGGGTGGGTTCCCATTTGGTGACGACGGCGTCGTGGACGTGGGGGTGGCGGCGGAGGGTGTGTTCGATCTCGGCGGGTTCGATGCGGATGCCGCGGATCTTGACCTGGCTGTCCGCGCGCCCCAGGAACGTCAGCCTGCCGTCCGGGCGCCGCACGCCGCGGTCACCGGTCCGGTAGAGCCGCCCGCCGTCGGCGAACGGGTGCGGCACGAAGGCCGCGGCGGTCTTACGGGCGTCGCCGAGGTAACCGCGGGCGAGGCCGGCACCGCCCAGGTAGAGCTCGCCGGGGACACCGTCGGGGACCGGGTTGAGGTGCTCGTCGAGCACCAGGACCTGGTTGTTCGCGATCGCCTCACCGAGGGACACGTCACCCGCCCACTCGTCCTCCGTGACACAGGTGTGGCTGGTGGAGTCGATGGAGACTTCGGTGGCGCCCCATTGGTTGTGGAGGTGGGCTCCAGTGGGGGCGAGGTGTTGGTGGAATTTGGTGACGAGGTCGGGGCGGAGGGCTTCGCCGCTGGAGATGACGTGGCGGAGGTGGGTGAGGGGTCGGCGGGTGGGGGTGATCTCGTCGAGGAAGAGGGTGAGCATGGAGGGGACGAAGTGGAGGGCGGCGATGTGGTGGTGGGCGCTCCAGTCGGCGATGGCGCGGGGGTCGCGGTGGAGTCCGGGAGGGAGGATGACGACTGTGGCGCCGGCGATGAGGGGCCAGAGGATTTCGACGGCGGAGTCGTCGAAGCTGAGGACGGTTTTGTGCAGGACGGTGTCGCCGGGGGTGAGAGGGTACTGGGCTTGCATCCACTGGATACGGTTGGTCCAGCCGGTGTGGGTGGAGGCGACGCCCTTGGGGGTGCCGGTGGAGCCGGACGTGTAGTACACCGACACCAGATGGTCCCCGGTGACACTGTTGTCCGGAGCCGTGGGTGCGGACTCGGTCAGCGTTCCCGGACCGCAGTCCAGGACCGTGAGAGTGCCGCCCGCGAGTGACTCGGCCCGCTGTCCGTCCGCACAGATCAGGGGCGCTCCCGCGTCTGTGAGGAGCGCCACGACACGGCCCACCGGAAGGTCGGGGTCCAGCGGCAGGAACGCACCGCCCGCCTTCATGATCGCCAGAAGGGTCACGACCATCTCGGCGGACCGGTCCATCCAGAGGCCGACCGGCGTGTCGGCCCCGACCCCCATCGCCCGCAGCCGTGCGGCCAGGTGGTTGGCGCGTCCCGTCAACTCGGCGTAGGACAGGGTCCCTTCGGAGTCGGTAACGGCCGGCGCGTGCGGGGTGCCCGCGGCCACGGCGTCCACCAGACCGGTCAGCAGCCCGCCGGAGAACTCGACGCGTTCGCCGAGCCCGCCGCCGAGCGCCGGAGGCTCGCGGTCCGCCGTGTCCCCGGACACCAGCGCGATCCGGTCCATCGGCCGGTCCGGCTCGGCGACCGCCGACTGCAGCAGGGCGACGTACTGGCCGACCATCCGCCGCATCGTGTCCTCGTCGAACAGCGAGGTGGCGTACTCCCAGATCAGCGTGATCCGGTCGCGGTCCGGGTGATCCTCACGGCCCGCGCGCTGCTGGGCCCGTGGTACCACCACGATGTTGAGGTCCATCTTGGACGAGCCGTTGTGACGCTCCAGGACGGTGCCCCGCACACCCCCGAACTCCAGCTCCGGGACGATGGCGTTGTGGAAGCTGAACATCACCTGGAACAGCGGGTTGATCGACGGCACCCGGGGCGGCGCCACGGCCTCCACCAGCCGGTCCAGCGGCACGTCCTGCCAGTCCGAGGTCTCCACCAGCACCTCGTGCACCCGCTGCCGCAGCCCGGCGAAGTCCGGGGAACCCGAGGTGTCCAGCCGCAACGGCAGGGTGTTCACCACCATGCCCAGCATGCGCTCGGTCTCCGCGAGCCGGCGGTTGGCGGCACCCGTGCCCACCACCAGGTCGCTCTGCCCCGAGTAGCGGCTCAGCAGGGCGGCGAAGCCCGACAGCATGGAGGCGAACAGCGTCACCCCCGACCGCTCGCTGGACTCCCTGAGCGCACGGCTCAGTTCGGCCGGCAGCTCCACCCGCAGGGCCGCGCCCTGGAAGGACGGGACGCGCGGACGCGGCCGGTCCGTCGGCAGGTCGAGGACCAGCGGGGCATCCTCCAGATGCCCCTGCCAGTAGTCCAGATGACGGTCCAGCACCTCGTCGCGCATCCACGCGCGCTGCCAGGCGGCGAAGTCGGCGTACTGGATGGGCGGTTCGGGCAGCGGCGACGGCCGGCCGGCCGCCAGCTCCGGGTAGATCGCGCGGATCTCGTCGAGGAGCACGCCGAACGACCAACCGTCGTGCACGAAGTGGTGCTCCACCTGGACGAGGGTGTGGTCGTCGGGCGCGTGCCGGATCAGCAGCCAGCGGGCCAGCGGTGGGTCCGTCAGCTCGAAGGGACGGCGGATCGTATCCCGTACGACCTCCTCGGTACGGCGCTCCCGGTCCTCCTCCGGCACGTCCTGGAGGTCGACCACGGGCACCCGGACCGCCATCGGGGGACGGATCTCCTGCACCGGGACGCCGTCGACCGTGGAGAACGCCGTACGGAAGATCTCGTGCCGGCGGACCACCTCGGTGATCGTGGCGCTCAGGGCCTTCGCGTCGAGCGGTCCGCGCAGCCGGATGGTGGCCTGGGCGTTGTAGGCGAGGTTGCCCGGGGAGAGCTGCTCCAGGAACCAGATCCGCTCCTGCGGGAAGGACAGTGGCAGCGGACGGTCCCGGGGGACGCGGACCACCGACGGCAGCGGCGGCGCGCTGCGGCCCAGCCGGTCCAGCTCGGCGGCCATCCTGGCCACCGTGCGCTCCTCGTAGATGCTCGATATCGGCAACTCGGTGCCGAACTCCGAACGCACCCGCGCCGCGAGGCGCCCCGCGAGCAGCGAGTGACCGCCCAGCAGGAAGAAGTCGTCGTCGACGCCGACACCGTCGATACCGAGGAACTCGGCGGCGATCTCGGCGAGTCGGCGTTCGGTTTCGGTGCGGGCTCGGGTTTCGCTGCCGCCGAGGCCCAGTGATGTGCGGCTGAGGGTGGGCAGCGCGGCTCGGTCGAGTTTTCCGTTGGGCAGCAGGGGGAGTCGATCGACGACGGTGATGGTGGGGATCATGAAGTGGGGGAGGCGTTCGGCGGCGAATTCGCGCAGTGTCAGTGGGCTGGCGTGGGGTGCCGCGACGTAGGCGGTGAGTCGGTTGTCGTCGCCGTTGTGGTCCATGGTGATGGCGACGTCGTGGACGGCGGGATGTTCGCGCAGCACACTGGCGATCTCGTCGGGTTCGATGCGGAAGCCGTTGAGCTTGATCTGTTGGTCGATGCGGCCCAGGAAGTCGAGCTGGCCGTCGGGAGTGGTCCGTACGAGGTCCCCGGTGCGGTAGGCGCGTTGGCCGGGGGTGTGGGGGTCGGGCACGAAGCGGTCGGCGGTCAGGGCCGGGCGGCGGATGTATCCGCGGGCCACGCCGTCGCCGGCGATGACCAGCTCGCCGGGTTGGCCGGGTGCTACCGGGCGCAGTGAGTCGTCGAGGACGTGGAGGCGCACGCCGTCGATGGCGTGGCCGATGCTCGGTTTGCCGGCTCCCTGCCCGGTACGGGACAGCGAGGCCCATACGGTGGTTTCGGTGGGGCCGTAGGCGTTGAACATGGTACGGCCGGGGGCCCATCGGTCGACGAGGTGCTGGGGCAGGGCTTCCCCGGCGCAGATGATCGTCTCCAGATGGGGCAGTTCCCGGGGCGGCAGCATCGCGAGGACGCTGGGGGGCAGGGTGATGTGGGTGATGCGGGTGTCGGCGAGGAAGTCGCCGAGGCCGGGCCCGTAGAGGATGTCGCGGCGGGGCGGCAGGACCAGTGTGGCGCCCGAGCACAGGGCCATGGTCAGTTCGAAGACGGATGCGTCGAAGCTCGGTGAGGCGAACTGCAGGACGCGGTGGCCGGGGTGCACGGTGAACGCGGTGCGTTGTGCGGCGGCCAGGTTGGCGAGGCCGTGCTGGGTGAGGGTGACGCCCTTGGGGCGTCCGGTGGAGCCGGAGGTGTAGATGACGTATGCCGCGGACCGCGGGTGCAGCCGGGGCACCGGGAGGTCTTCGGCGGGCGCGGTGTCGGCGGCGGGCTCTGCTAGGGAGATGCCGAGTTCGTGCAGCCATGGGGGTGCGGGCAGGTCGGTGATGACCAGGGTGGTGTGGGAGTCGCGGATCATGTGGGAGAGCCGGGCGGCCGGGTAGGAGGGGTCCAGTGGCAGCCAGGCGGCGCCGGTGCGGGCGACGGCCAGGAGCGAGGTCACGAGGTCGAGGGAGGGTTCCAGAAGCACGCCGACCGTTGTTCCCGGGCCCGCGCCAAGGGAGTGCAGGCGGGCGGCGGTGGCGGTGGCGCGGGCGGTGAGTTCGGCGTAGGTCAGGTGGTGGTCGCCGAGTTCTGCCGCGGGGAGGTCGGGGGTCGCGGCTGCCTGGCGCAGGAATGTGTCGAGGAAGTGTCCGGGATCTGCTGGTGTCACGGAATTCTCCATGAGGGCGGTGACGGACGGGCGGTGACCGTAGAGCGGGCGATGACCGGTGGCCGGCCGGTCCGTCGTCGCGGTTGCCCTGCTTCGGCGGTTGCGGGCAGACGTGGACGGACGTCCGGGAGGAAGGGGAGGGGGGAGGGTGTGTGCGGGCTGGGTGCGCGGTCCGGGCGAGGGCGATCATCGATCGGTGTGGTCACACTAAGTGCGCCATGACAGCCAAAACGGCACTGTCGGAGGCACTTTGAGCGGCACTTCGGTACACGGGTCGTGCCACTCACACCTCCCGGCCCGCCGGAGGCGAGGTCCCGCGGGACAGCTGATCCGCACCGGCTCCGCCGGCGGCACCCACGCCTTCCTCGACCGGCTCTCCCGCCGGGCCGGTGGCTGTCGTACTCCGAGGGAACAACCGCACCCCGGAGCTCAGTTGCGCTTCACCGATCTCGACGGGACGCGGCTGACCTGATCCACCATGTGGAGTGCGTGGCGATTCTGGGGCCCCGGCCAAGGGCACCTGAATGTGGATCCCCCGACGCGCCCCAAATGTCCTGGCTGTGCTGGGAGTTGCCCTAACGGAGTTTGGCGGACACGAACCGGGACAACCCCAACCGCGAGGTTCGCTTGTCGTTTCTCGGGTAGCCGGGCGCGGTCAGGACCGCGGGGGCGGTTCCCGGTCTCAGGCCGGCTTGCGCCACACGGAGATGTGCTTCGCGGAGTCCTGGGTGAAGGGCGCCCCGTCCCAGTCCGCAACGCGCCGTTCCAGTTCGAGCCCCGCGATCCGTGCCATCAGGTCGAGTTCCGCCGGCCACGCGTACCGGTGCCGGGAGGCGTCGCGGCGGTAGCGGCCGTCGTCACCGTCGCGCGTGAGGTGGTGCGAGACGAGGATCTGCTCGACGAGGTCGAACGTGTCGAAGCCGAGGTGCCGTTCGGAGACGTCGAACGGCACCGCGACCTGCCCGGGAGGCAAGAACCGCAACGGCGGAACACCCAGCTCGATGACGAACCGGCCGCCAGGCGTCAGATGGCGCGCGGCGTTGCGGAAGCACTCGACCTGCTCGTCCTGCGTGAGCAGGTTCGTGATCGTGTTGTAGACGAGATAGACCAAGGTGAACTCGCCGGTGACGACGGTCTTGGCCATGTCCCCGATGATGACCGGGAGTGTGTCCTCGTCGAGCTTGTGCCGCAGGACGGCCGCCATGTGCTCCGACAGTTCGATGCCCGCGACCGGCACGCCGCGTTCCCGTAGCGGGACGCCCACTCGTCCGGTTCCGATGGCGAACTCAAGTGCCCTGCCTTCTCCGGCGAGTTCGGCGAGGAAGGCGAGAGCCGGTGCGAGAGCGGCGGCCGAGGAGTTCTCGCTCTCCTCGGCGTCGTAGCGGTCGGCGGTCGCACGGGTCCACAGCTCGCTGCTCGTCATGGGAAGCCACTTTGGCGGGCGCGGCGGCCCCTGTCGACTCCTTTCGCTCCGGCTCCGAGCACACGCTTCGGGGCAGGAACATGTGTCGCGGCACCGATGAGGCCTCCTGCCGGAGGTGGTCGTTGTCGTGTCGCCGAGTTGATCAGGGAATCAGCCTGTGTCCGGTCCGCGGAGGCGGGCCGTGGCGGGAGGGGCAGGTGACCGAAGGGGCGGACCTGCGGCTTCTTCGAACGGACCGCCTGTTCCTGCGGAGGCACGTGGAGAGGCGGTGCTCCTCACCGGACGAGCCGGACCGGGCCCCGACGGCCGGCGCCTCACGGTGGACCTGCTTCCCGATGGCAGGGGGATGATGGCCGCCGACCTGCGGGACAGCGGTGTCACGGTCAACCCGCTGCTTCCCGGAGGCGCGACCGGCACGGGGATGCCGCCCCAGGAGGCCGTGCCGGAGGAGGGCCGGACGTTCCTGCTCCCCGCTGTGATGGGCCCCCATCGTCTGGCTGGCCTCCAACGACGCGGTCGGCGCGCATGACGGGCGGATCGTCGCCGTCGAGTTCGAGAGCCGGCTGCGTGAGAGGAAGGGCGGGCGGTAGGACGGACGCTAAGACGGGAGCGGCAGTGGGGGCGGTCGTACGGGCCACCGGAGGCATGCCCGGTGACCCGACGGCCCGTACGAACCAGGGGAGCGAGCGCCGTCGGCCGCCCGGGCCGGGAACCGAACGCCGAGGCTCCGAACGCTCAGGCTCCGTAGGCCAGGAGCGCCATCATCCCGGCCTCGCTGTGATACGCGTTGTGGCAGTGCAGCATCCACTGTCCGGGGTTGTCGGCGTCGAAGACGACGGACACACTCGACCTGGGCAGCACGATGGTGGTGTCCTTGCGCGGGCCACCGCTGTCGAGTTGGTAGGTGTGGCCGTGCAGGTGCATCGGGTGCCACATCTTCGTGGCGTTCACGAAGTCGAGTTGGACACGCTGGCCCTCCTGGACGAGCAGCGGGTTCGCGGTCGGGTCGGCCATGTCGAACTGCTTGCCGTTGATGGCCCAGTCGTATCTGCCCATGCTGCCGCTCAGTTTGACGCGGTGAACCACGTCGGGGTCCTTCGCCTCCAGCCGTACGTCGTCGCTCGCGCGCAACTGCGCGGCGGTCACCATCAGGCCGTCCAGTTCGGCCGGCCGCACGGTCGGGTCCGGCGCCCTTCCCGAGCCGGTGCGCACCAGGGCCATGCCGGCGATGTCCTTGCCCTCGGCGAGTGCGACGAGCGGGAAGACGCCGTCATCAAGGGTGACCAGGACGTCGTACCGCTCGCCCATGGCGATCAGCAGGGCGTCGACCTCGTGGTGCTCGACGGGGAAACCGTCGGTGTGCGTGACGGTCAGTTTGTGGCCGCCGAGCGCCACCCGGTAGGCGGTGTCGGCGCCCGCGTTGATGATCCTGAGGCGGACACGCCTGCCTGACTTGCCGGTGTAGACGGCCGGGTCGGTCGGCACTCGCCCGTTCACCAGGTGGTACGGGTACCTCACGTCCCCGGCGTCGCTGCCGAGCAGGGGGCTGGAGGCGCCGCTGAGGCTGAACTTCGTCGACGTGCCGTCGCCGGAGGACGCGGACGAGACAGGGGACGGCGAGGACGCCGCCCCTTTCGGACCGGTCGAGCGGGTCGTCTTCGGGTCCATGCCGGGCATGTGATGGCTGAGTTCGGCGAAGACCTCGTCGGGCGTACCGGTCACGCCGTCGAGCCAGTCGTCGAGGACGACGACCCACTCGTCGTCGTACGACAGCGGCTCTCTGGGGTCCTCGACGATCAGTGGCGCGTACATGCCGCGGTCGACCTGGATACCCACATGCGGGTGGAAGAAGTACGTGCCGGGCGTGTTGGCGATGAAGCGGTACGTGAAGCTGGATCCGGGACGCACCGGGGTCTGGGTGACCGGCGGTACACCGTCCATGTCGCTGCGCAGCGAGATGCCGTGCCAGTGGAGGGACGTCGTGGTGGCGCCGGGCAACTGGTTGGACAGCTCGGCGGCGAGCGTGTCTCCGGCGGAGATGCGGATCTCCTTGCCGGGAACCCGGCCGCTGAAGGCCCAGGACTTGACCCGGATGCCGCCGCCCAGGTCGAGCGTGGCGGGCGCGGCGGTCACGTTGAGGCTCTGAACCCTGCCCGTACCGTTCCGCTTCCTCTCAGCGCGGGCGACCTGGGAACCGGAAGGGCTGAGGAGGGAGGAACTGTTGGCGCCGTCGTTGCCGCAGGCGGCGAGCAGGCCGGTACCTGCCGCTCCCAGTCCGGCGAGGACGGAGCGACGGTTGATGCTGTTCACGAAGGGTCCTCTTCTCGATGCGCGAAGGCGTTAGGAACGGTCCACACACGGCTGGGCGGCGTCGAGGGACGCGGGAAGCCGTGGGGCGCGGCCTATGTGCGCGGTCGAGAGCGGGATGGCAGGTCGGGAGACGGGTTCCGACACGTCGTGCGGTGGAGTCGCCGGTGTCGTTCTGACAGTCGGGTCGGGGAGCTCGCTGCGGAGCAGTACGGCGGCCAGGGGGCACAGCGTGACGACCAGACCGCGAACCCGGCGGGCGGCGCCACCGAACCGGGCCCAGGGCAACTCTCGTACCGTCATCAGGGGCGTCCGCACTTCCTGCGAGCTAGGACGGCCACCATACCCTGCACGGGTATGCGCGCCCCGGAACCGTCGATCAGGAATCAGCCGAATGCGGACCCTGGGTGAAGTGGTCGGGCCCGTGCTGTCCGGGGTGACGCGGTGGACGCGTGGTGCCGCCGGTGTGTCGGGGAGCTTCGGCCGTGTCGGTGACGCCGGGACGCACGCCGGCCAGGGTGACCGCGACGAGGCGGTGCGCCGCGGCCTCGGAGGGCAGGTCGCCGGCGGCGGTCAGCGCGTGCAGGCAATAGCTCGCGAGTTCGCCGGGTGCGATGTCGCCGCGAACGGCTCCGGCCCCCGCCCCCTCGGTCAGCAGTTCCTCGACCATGCCGTGGAGTCTCCGCTGCGCCTGGGCGACCTGGCTGTCGCGGTGCAGGAACGCGGAGAGGTCGCCGTCGTGGTGCCGGCGCGACGCGCGGGAGATGAGGGCGAACGCCCGCAGCACGGCTTCGAGGCGCTCGCCGGCACCTGCGGTCCGGTCCCGGACCTCGGCCAGATGGTCGAGGTGGTGGCCGATCTGCCGCTCGTGCCAGGCGAGGAGGATCGAGTCGACGTCCGGGAAGTACTTGTACAGCGTGGCGCGGCCGATCCCGGAGTCCTTGGCGATCCGCGACATCGTCACCGAGGTCAGTCCGTGCTCGGAGACCAGTGCGGCGGTGGTTTCCAGGACGGCATTCCGTACGGCGGCGCGGTGTGCGTCGATCGTCTCGTTCCAGAGCTTGGGCACGGCCTCAGTGTACGGTCCGGCGCTTCCGTGACACTTTGCATTGACAGAGACAGTGTGTCTCGATAAAACTGAAGGCGTCCGGGAACACCCGGGCCGGAGGTCCTGTACATCACCACCACGCCGCACGAAGGAACGCCATGCCCACCGCTGAAGCCCGCGTCGAGACCGACCGGCCGAGCCGGTACCTCGTCCAGCTCTGCAGGCACTTCTCCAACAAGGGCCGCCACCTCGGTCACCGGCTCCACGGTCATGGGGACGGTGACGAGCGGGCGCTGCGTGACATGCGGGCCGTGGCGGAGCAGGCTCGGGTCGAGTGGTCCGACGCCGAGGGGCAAGTCGCCCTCGCCTGGGGTCGGATCACCCTGCGGGCCACGCCGGGAGTGCTGTCACTGCATGCCGAGGCGGCAGCGGACGACGATCTGAGGCGGCTTCAGGATCTTGTCGCCGGACACATCGAGAGGTTCGGCCGACGCGACGGGCTGACGGTGCGCTGGCAGTCCCCGGCCCCGGATTCGCCCGCGCCGCCTCCCGCCGACGACGCCGTGGCCGCAGACGTCGTCCAGTCTCCGGCAGGGGAGACAGGGCCGCGCCGCGGTCGCCTCAGGGCGATGGGCCTCGGGGGTGTCGTCGTACTCGTCCTGGCCGTACACCTGGGGCTGGGCGGTGTTCTCCTGTCGAACTGGCGGTGGACAGGCTGGGCGGTCGGCGGCCTCCTCGCGGTCGTCCTGGTGAAGGTCGCGCTGGTGGGCGGGTTCGCCATCCGTCGCTTCCCCCGGCGCCACGACAGGAACGGCGACGTTGCCTGACTGCGTGGGGCTGGACTGTGTGACCGAGCCACCGGGCGGCCAGTCAACCGCGTGACCGCGTGACCGCGTGACACCTGGCCCCGGTCGTCCGTCCTGCCGTGGCCGGAGTGCGCGGGGCCCTACCGGGCGGAGCGGCCGCTACTTCGCCGGGATCTTCTGCTCGAACCAGACGACCTTGCCGCTGCTCAGTCTCGTCGCGCCCCAGCGCAGGGCGAGTTGATTGACCAGGAACAGGCCGCGACCGCTCTCGTCCCCGGGGTCGGCCTGCCGCATCCTGGGCACCTGGGGCGAGTCGTCGGTCACCTCGCAGCGCAGGACATCGGTGCGCAGCAGCCGCAGCGAGAGGGGCCGCGAGGCGAAGCGCACGGCGTTCGTCACGACCTCGCTGACCATGAGCTCGGTCGGGTCGATCAGCGATTCGAGACCCCAGCGGCGCAGGGCCCTGCGGGTCAGCCGGCGTGCCTGTCCCGCGGTCATCGGGTGCGGGGCCAGGTGCCAGTAGCCGACGCTGTCCGGCGGGAAGCCCTCGAACCGCGCGGTGAGCAGGGCGATGTCGTCGTCCCGGGCCCCCGGGCTCAGGGTGCCCAGTACGTGATCGCAGAGCACTTCCAGCGAGGCGAGCCCCTGGGCCGTGCTCTGGAGACGGACCCGCAGTGCCTCGACGCCGCTTCCGATGTCCGTGTCGCGGGACTCGACGAGTCCGTCGGTGTACAGGACCAGGGTCGCCCCGGTGGGCGCGGCCATCTCCACCGACTCGAAGACGACGCCGCCGACGCCGATCGGAGCACCGGGCGGAACCCCCAGGACCTCGGCGCGGCCGTCCTCGTGGAGCAGTACCGCGGGCGGGTGACCGGCGTTCGCCATCAGCAGGCGGTGCGAGATCGGGTCGTAGATCGCGTAGAGGCAGGTCGCGATGTGGTCGCTGCCCAGCCGTTGGGCCTGCTCGTCGAGGTGGTGCAGGACCTCGTTGGGCGGCAGATCGAGACCGGCGAGGGTCTGCACGATGGTGCGCAACTGGCCCATGATCGCGGCGGAGGTCATGGAGTGACCCATGACGTCGCCGACGATCAGGGCGACGCGGTTGCCGGGAAGCGGGATCGCGTCGTACCAGTCGCCGCCGACCTGGGCGGTCTTCGAGGCGGGCAGGTAGCGGCTGGCCAGCCGGACGCCGGTGGGTTCGGGCAGCGACGACGGGAGCATGGTGTGCTGGAGCGTGTCCGCCACGGCGGCCTCGTGGCCGTACATCACCGCCTTCTGGACCCCGAGCGCGGTGTGCGTGGCGAGTTGCGAGGCGACGAGCAGGTCGTCGCTGGTGAAGACGGGGCGGTCCGCGCCCCGCAGCAGGACGACCATGCCCATGACGTGATGGCTGCCGTGCAGCGGGGCGATGATCAGGCGGTGACCAGGCGGCAGCGTCCCCGGTGGGTCCGCCCCCGCCGCGAGCAGTTCGGCGACGGCGGGCGCGTTGCCCGGCGCGTCACCGAACGCGGGACGCCCGTCCCGCAGCAGCTCCGCGAGCCGTCCGCTGCCGGCCGGTTCCACCCGCTCGGCGACTTCGAGGACCGCGGGGGGTGGCGGGGACCCCTCGGCTCGCGGCGGTGTCGGCAACACCCGCTCGGTGCTGTGCAGTTGAAGCACGACGGGTGCGGCCGACTGTTCCGTGCCCACCGGCAGTGGGTCGTCGAGGTGGATGAATATCGCGTCCGCGAACGCGGGCACGGCCGCCTGCCGCAGTTCCCGGAGTGTCTCGTCCAGATCCATTCCGCGGGCGATCCGCCGCGTCGCCACATCGAGATACCGCAGGCGGTCGGTCTGCGGCACGCGGCCGTCCGTCACGGCGGCAGGTGAGGGGAGGCCCTGTGGCGGGGCGGTGCCCTCGTGGGGGGTGTGGTGCTCGGTCACGCGTTCTGTCCCGTCCAGTGGGTGGCGCGGTCCGCGGCTCGGACTCCGCCTCCTCAGTCCGTCCGTCTGCAGCAGAGGAACACCTGCTCCTCCGGCGGGACATCGGCCACCGCGGGGGCGTACGTGTACGAGGTCTCCTTGACGATCTCGAAGCCCGCCTCCTCGATGACCTTGTGCAGGTCCTCCCGCAGATAGCCGGAGACCCTGATCGTGTTCCCGAGGAACGGGATCGCGAAGTCGTCCACATCGGCCTCGACCATCGACAGGACGAACAGGCCGCCGGGAGCGAGGAGGTGACGGATCGTCAGCAGGGCGAGGGGAATCTCCGCGCGCGGCAGCATCAGCAGCGAGAAGAAGGCGGCGACGGCGTCGAAGCGGCCGAGGTCGCGCGGGCCCCCCGGCCGCAGGTCGGCGAGGTCCAGTTGATGGAACGTCGCGTCGGGGACGTAGGTGCTCGCGAGCTTCACCATGCCGCCGGAGAGGTCGACCCCCACGACCTCGAATCCGGCGTCCGTCATCTGGCGCGAGGTCGGCACGCCCGTGCCGCAGCCGAGATCCAGGACCCGTGATCCCCCGCCCAGTGATCCGATCAGCCACTCGCCCGCGGTGACCTGGCCTTCCTTGTGCGGAAAGGCCTCCTCGTAGCGGTCGCCGATGGCGTCGAAGGCTTCGGCCTGGCCTCTGCGGTCGAGCCGGATGCTCTCGTAATCAGTCCCGTGATTGCTGTTGATCACGAAAGGAACCTTTCATGGGGGCTATCGGAGTAGTCCAAAATTCGGATGAAAGCAGCCGTGACAGGATCTCCGAGCCTTATCGGTCGCTCAGGAGACGTCAATTCGAGACGATAGTCGTTCAGTGTTCGGCGGGATGCCAGAGTGTCCGAAATCGCTCGGTCGGCGGGACGGCTCCCGCCTCGCGTGCCCGGCTGTCCATCGCACCCGAACTCGCCTCGGCCGCCCCGATGTCGGGGCGCCCAGGCAACGCTGACACGGCCGGAATCCGTCCGGCGGACTCGGGTGGCCGGGGCGGGTCGCGGCGACAACTCGCCCCCGTGATCGGGGACGAGCGAAGTCGGTTCTCCACGGGCGGAGTTGATGTGCTCGCCGGGAACGTGACGTCGTACGCACCGGGGACCGGGAACGCGACGGCCGCCGTCGCCCCGCACAGCGGATTTCCCCCTCGGTCGCGATGGCGGCGACGGTCCCGACGCGGCCGGTCGGCCCGTCTCCGCGTACCGGAATGTCGCATTCGTGGAAGGATCGTGTCCAGTCCCGGGCCCGAGCCCGGAAGAGACCCGCCACGACCCGCCCGTCATCGGTCCCGGGCCTGCGGGACGCGCTCACGTGGACGTGGAGGTTGCTGTGTCCGTACACCGCGTCGGCCTGGTCGTCCACCAGGGGCGGACAGCGGCCCGCGACGTCTCCCGCGCCGTACACGTCTGGTGCGACGCGCGAGGCATCAGGTGCACCGAGATCGACGTCTGGGCCAAGGACCAGCAGCGTCGGGGCGGCCGTGCGGAAGCGGAGGCCGCCGGCAACCCGGACCTCGTCGTCACGCTCGGCGGCGACGGCACCTTCCTGCGTGGCGCCCGGATCGCCGTCAAGAGCGGCGCGAACGTGCTGGGCGTCGACCTCGGCAAGGTCGGGTTCCTCACCGAGGTGCCGGCGGCCGACGTCACACGGGCGTTGCAGGCGGTCCACGACGGGACGGTCACCGTCGAGGAACGCATGACACTGACCATGCGCGCCTCGCGGGCCCTGGAGATTCCCGGGGGAATGGAGGCCCTGCTCCACTACGGACGGGGTCCCGCCCTGCCGCCGCCGCAGGTCAGAGCGGAGACGACAGAGGGCGACGGCTGGGGGGTCGCCCTGGATGTCACGGCCCTGAACGACATCGTCCTGGAGAAGCTGGCCCGGGACCGCCAGGTCAGCGTCGGCGTCTACTTCGCCGGACGGCGGCTGGCCTCGTACTCGGCGGACGCCTTCGCCGTCGCCACCCCCACCGGATCGACCGCCTACAGCTTCGCCGCGGGCGGCCCCGTGCTCTCCCCCCACATGGACGCGGTCGTCTTCACGCCGATCGCGCCGCACATGACCTTCAACCGCAGCGTGGTCGCCGCGCCGGACGAGCCCGTCGCCCTGCGGGTGCTGCCCCACTCGGGCCAGGCCGCCGTGAGCATCGACGGCCAGTTGCGCGGTGTGCTCGACCCCGGCGACTGGATCGGTGTCTTCCGGTCGCCGCAGCGGGTGCGCCTCATCCGGCTGCACGCCACCGACTTCTACGGCCGGCTGCGCGACCGCTTCCGTCTCACCGACGCACCGGCCACGGCGGCGGACGGCGAGCCCGCCCCGTTCTTCCGCCCAGACAGCCCCGTCCCGCCGGACCTCGCCGAACTGCGCCTGCCACCTCCTTCGGCGGCCCGCTGACGGCGGGGGCCGCGTCCCGCGCGGATGTCGCGATTTTCCGGGAGAAGCTGTCGATCCAGGTGCGTCCCGTTCGACGCACGGTCGAGAGCGGGAAACCACGAACCCGAGGAGCACGGTCATGCCCAAGCTGCGCGTACACAACATCACCGTTTCGGTGGACGGTTACGCCGCCGGACCCCACCAGCGTCTCGAACGCCCGCTGGGTGAGGGCTTCGAGGGGATGCACGAGTGGATGTTCGCCGCGATGCGCGACCGGGCCGACGGGAAAGGAGGAATCGACGTCGAGTACGTGGAGCGCAGCGAGGAGAACATCGGCGCCACCATCATGGGACGCAATATGTTCGGGCCCCAGCGCGGACCCTGGGAGGACGAGTCGTGGACGGGCTGGTGGGGCCCCAACCCTCCGTACCACAACGACGTGTTCGTGCACACGCACCACCTGCGGCCCTCGGTCGCGATGGAGGGCGGAACGACCTTCCACTTCACCGACGAACCCATCGAGACGGTCCTCGCCCGTGCCTTCGAGGCGGCGGCGGGCAAGGACGTCCGGCTCGGCGGCGGATCGGCCACCGTCCAGCAGTACCTGCGCGCGGGGCTGATCGACGAACTTCACCTGGCCGTCGTCCCGCGGCTCCTAGGCCGGGGCGAGCGCCTGTTCGACAATCTTGGGGACGGGATCGACGGCTACCGGGTCGCCGAGCTGGTCGGATCGCCGGCCGCGACGCATGCCCGGCTGGTCCGTCGCTGACGGGTCTCCAAGCCCGGCTGTTCCGCCGCCCACTGCGGCGAGGACGGTGAATGGTCTGCGAACAGCCTCTGCGGATGGTGACCTGCCTGAGGCCTGAGGCCTGAGGCCTGAGGCCTGTGGCCCGCGCCCGCGAACGGTGACTGGTCGGCGGGCTGCCCCCGCGGAGGGTGACCGGCCCGGAGGCCGTGCCCTGCGGACGGTGACCAGCCTGGTGCCCGTGCCCTGCGGATGATGACCGGCCGGGGCCCGCGCTCCGCGAACGATGACCGGTCCGGGGCCCGCGCCCCGCGGAGGTGACCGGTCGGCGGCCCGCCCCTGCGGAGGGTGACTGGTCCGCAGCCCGCCCCGCAGAGGGTGACCGGGCCGCGGCCAGCCCCGCGAGCGCGGGATCAGTCCTCCTGCGCGGGTGTGCGTGGTCCCGGCGCGCCCACGCGCAGGCCGTCCATCACCAGGTCCAGCAGGCGCCGGGCGCGCGACTGCCAGTCCCCGTGCGGATCGAGCCGCCAGAGCCCGGCGACGGCGAGCAAGAAGTCGTCGGGGGCCACCCCCGGCCGGATGGCGCCCGCTTCCTCGTTGGCCCTGAGCAGAAGCGCGACGGCCGAACCCATGGGCCCGTGGCCCAGCTTCGTGAGCGTGCCCCGAGGTGTGCCGGTGGCCGTGCGCAGCGCTTCGGCCAGGCCCGCCCTGGCCATGGCGAAAAGCGCGAGACGGTCCATCCACTCCCGCAGGGCCCGATCCGGTGCGCGGGTGGCCAGCAGGTGTGCCGCCGTGTCGGTGACCTGCCGAACCTCATGGCGGTAGATCTCCAGGATGAGTGCCTCGCGATGGTGGAAGTTGCGGTAGAAGGTCCCCTGGCCGACTCCCGCCTTCCTCGCTATCGCGCTCAGGGGTGTGTCCGCCGAGCGGGTCAGCTCCGCCAGGGCCACGGCCAGGATGCGCTCGCGGTTGCGCTGCGCGTCCGAGCGCAGCGGTCCGTCCGGACGTACGGGCGCCCCCGAGCCCGCCGTTGCGTCCTCGTCAGGGTGCACGCGTACTCCTTCCGGAACGACGGCCGGATTCCTCCCCGGGCACGGCCGGACCGCCCTTGCCGACCGCCGGACAGCCGTCCCCGGGTCCGCCGGTCGTGGCAACTGTCCGTCCAGGGACCGCCTTTGGTGGCGGCCTACTCCGTGATGCCGGCCGGAACAGGTCGCCGACCGGCATTCTGGCGTACCCGGCGGGGTTTCCGGCCGTGGACCGTCCGAAAAGCCGGCGGAAGCGCGTCGGCTCAGGAACGCGTGGCCACGCTCGCCAGCCACTTGTACGCCGCCGGTGCCGTGAACTCGGCCTGGCCGCCGCGCAGCAGGAGATCGGCCCGTGCGAAGGCGGGGTCGTCGGCCTGCGCGGCGACGTAGGGGACGGCGATGCAGCGCATACCGGCCGCGTGCGCGGCGTCGGCGCCCGGTGCGGCGTCCTCCAGGACCACGCAGTCCGCCGGGGCTGCGCCCAGCCGACGTGCCGCCTCCAGGAACACGTCGGGGGCCGGCTTGCCGTGCGCCACCTCGTCGGCCGACACGACGGTCGTGAGCAGGGAGGCGAGGCCCGTGCCGGCGAGGATCGCTTCGATGGCCTCGGGGGAGGAACCGGAGGCCACGGCCATCGGGACGCCGGCGGCGGCCAGCAGCTCCACGAACGCCCGCATCTCCGGGTACACGTGCGTGGAGGCGCGGGCCAGTTCCAGGTAGCGGCGGTTCGTCTCGGCGAGCAGGGTGTCGAGCGGGGCCGCCAAGCCGTAGCGCTCCTTCCAGAGCGCGATCGTCTCCTGGGTGCTGATGCCGACGTATCGCTCATGTTCGGCCCAGGTGAAGTCGGGGACGCCCTGCCCGGCGAGTGTCCGGCGCCCAGCTTCGAAGTAGTTCGGTTCGCTGTCCACGAGCGTTCCGTCAAGATCGAAGATGACCGAAGTTCTGCCGAGGGTGCTCATGCGGTCAAGGATGCCCGCGGATGATCCCGTCAGCCGTCAGCCGTCAGCCGTCAGCCGTCAGCCGTCAGCCGTCAGCCGTCAGCCGTCAGCCGTCAGCCGTCAGCCGTCAGCCGTCAGCCGTCA
>NZ_JBVJCT010000011.1:218865-241249 GCF_055588305.1 Streptomyces sp. NPDC042002
AGCCGTCAGCCGTCAGCCGTCAGCCGTCAGCCGTCAGCCGTCAGCCGTCAGCCGTCAGCCGTCAGCCGTCAGCCGTCAGCCGTCAGCCGTCAGCCGTGCAGGGGTGGCAGGGGCGCAGCCCTGTCACCGCTCGGCTGCCCACCCGGGCCGGCCGCTCCGAAGACGGGCGGCGCTCAGCTCCGCGCCGCCCGTCCGATCGACTCCACCAGCGGCAGCAACCGGTGCGGGACGCGTTCGCGCAGGGCCACCTCGGTCCGGGTGCGGACCACGCCGGGCAGGCTGATCAGCGCCTGGATCACATCCTCCAGGTGGGCGTTGTCCCGCGCCGCGACCCTGGTGATCAGATCACCGCCGCCGGTGATCGAGAACGCCTCGATGATCTCCGGTACGGCGGCGAGCGCGTCGCCGACGTCGTCGAGATGGCCCTGCGTGACCTCGATGTGCACGAAGGCGAGCACGGGGTGGCCGAGGGCCGCGGGGGACAGCGACGGTGCCGTCCCGGTGATCACCCCGTCCCGCTCCAGCCGGTCGAGGCGGGCCTGGAGCGTGCCGCGGGCGACGCCGAGGACGCGGGCGTATTCGCGGACGCTGGTACGCGGCTGCTCCAGAAGCAGTCGCAGGATGCGGGTGTCGAGCTCGTCGACGGCCATGGTCCGTTGGCCTCCCTGTGGCCGACAATGATCACTTTCAACTGTACCAATGGCCCAGCCGAAACCGTGCCGGTTGAGCCAGTTCCCGACTGCCGCTTACCTTGTCCGTATTGATGGCGCTGCGCAGCGCCGGACGGCAAGGACGCCGTACCGGCCCCGCGGCGCCTTTCGCATGTGCGTTGCGCATGCCGAACCTTGTGCTGAAGTGCGAAGTGGAGGCGGGCCGCCGACGGTGAAGAAGATGTTCATGGCTCCGGATCCGGGACTGTTCCGGCTGCGGGTCTCGCTCCGGGCGGTGCTCGGAATCGGCCTCGCGGTCACCCTGTGCCAACTGGCCGGGCTGTCGCTCCCCGCGTCGATCGCCGGAGGGCTCGCGGCGCTCCTCGCGCTGTTCACGGTCGGTGACCCGACGGTGCGCGGCCAGGCCGGCACCACCGCGCTGCTCCCGCTGGCAGGCCTCCCGGTCCTCACGGTCGCGACCGCCTTGCACGCGGTGCCGACGCTGCGGGACGCCATCTGGCTCGCCGTGGTCTTCGCCGGGGTGTACGCCCGCCGCTTCGGCCCGCGCGGCCACGCGCTCGGCATCTTCGCGTTCATGATGTTCTTCACCACCCAGTTCCTGCACGCCGTGCCCGGCCAGCTCCCGCAGCTGTACGCCGCCGTCGCCCTGTCGCTGGCGGCCTCCTCGGCCGTGCGGTTCGGCGCCTGGTGCGTCGAGCGGCGCAGCCCCCTGCCCGTCGCGCCGCGGCCGCTCGACGGACGCGGGCTGGCGCGCCCCGCCACCCGCCAGGCCTTCCAGGCGACGGCGGCCTGCGCCTTCGCGCTCGCCGCGGGCCAGCTGCTCTCGCACGACCGCTGGTACTGGGCCGTCGGCGCCGCATGGTGGATCTTCGTCAACACGGCCTCGCGCGGCGAGACGCTGGTCCGCGGCTTCCGGCGCGTGGTCGGCACGCTCACCGGGATCGTGGCCGGGCTCCTCGTCGCCGTACCGCTGCACGGCGCGCCGGCGCCCACCGCCGTCCTCGTCGCGGTGAGCGTCTTCGGGATCTTCTACACGGCCCCGGCCTCGTACAGCTGGATGATGTTCTTCGTCACCGTCATGGCGGGCCTGCTCTACGGGCTGCTCGGCGTCCTGCACCCGGGACTGCTGGGCCTCCGGCTCGCCGAGACCGGTGTCGGCGCGCTCGGCGCGGCGCTCGCGGTCGCGCTCGTCCTGCCCATCACCACGCACACGGTCACCGACCGGTGGATCGAGCGCGCCCTGCACGCCGTGCACGGCTGTACCTCGGCGGCGGCCCGACGGCTCGCGGGCGACGCCCAGGCCGATCCCGCGCCGCGCGCAGGGGAGCTCGAAGCACTTCTGGGGCGCGTGCGCATGGCTGTCGCGCCCCTGGTGCATCCGCTCAACCCGATGCGCCGGCGCAAGGAACGGGCCCGCGCGATCCTCGCCCTGCTCGACGACTGCGCGCGCGAGGTACGGGGTCTCGCCGCCGTCGCCGCCGACCCGGACGCCTCGCACGACGCCCGCCTCACCGCGGCCTGCCGACGGGTCGAGACGGCGATGGAGTCCCTGGTCGGCGCCATACCGGGAGGCGCTCCGGGGGCCCAGCACGGCGTCCCGGGCCACCACCCCGGTGCCGAGCAGGCGCTCGTCCATCTGCACGGCCTGGAGCGGGCGCTCGTCGAACTGGCGACACCGCTGCGCGGCTCGCTGCTCGTCGCCGCCTGACATCTCCGGGGCGCTTGCCCCCGCGCCCCGCGGCCGCCCGCACCCCCCGGCGGCAGCCCTCCCTCTGTGGACACAGGCGCCCGGAATGAGGCAGATTTACCGGCCATCCACAGGGCGGATCGCCGCACCCGCCGGGCGACTCCGCGGCCGCCGGACGTACGGACGCCGCGGACCGCGCGGTAGCGGCCCGCGGGCGGAACTCTTGGGGGCGGCACCATGCGCGACTTCCCGCGCGGCACCACACACGAAGAGCGCACGGCCGACAGATCGGACCCGGGGCACCCGGACCCCGGTGGCGACGGCCCGGCCGGCTGGCTGGACCGGATCCGGCACGACGACCAGCATGACGGCGAAGATCCCCAGCGAGGGCGCGGACGCCCGCTGGACGGCCTCGGAACGCCCCCCGCCGCCATCGGCCCGCCGCCCGCCCGCGAAGCGCCTGGCGACCACCGTACGGACTCCACGCGACCTCCTGCCCCGTACGTGCCCGGTGTCCCTGCCGACGGTCGGGGAGATCTCGGGCGGCCTCCCGCCCTGTCCGCGTCCGATGCCCCGGCCGACCGGCACGGGGACCCCGTCCAGTCGCGCGGACCGCACGCGTGTGAGGCCCGGAACCTCCGCCGGGCGGACGACCTGTCCCTGACCGCCGTTCAGGCCGATGCCAGCCCCGCGGAGGTCGCCGCCGCGACCCGCGCTCTATCCGCGCAGGTGGACGCACTGGCAATGCTCTGGCCCGACCGCGGCGCCACCCCGATCCCGGGGCTTCGCGGGCGGCTGCTGGCCGGGGAGGCCGCAACCGAGGCCCTGACCCGGTCAGCCCGGGATCCCGTCCGGACCGGGCCGGACACGCGAACCGAGCCGGACACGCTGACCGGGCGGGACACAGGGACCGAACCGGACGCCCGAGCCGCGCCGTATACGCGGCCCGGCGCCGGGTATGCGGCCGATCCCGGCCGGAGCGGACCGGGCCCGGCCCCGTACCCACGCGCCCCGCAATCACCCCGCGACCTCCTCCGCGCCGCCGCGGAGTTCATCACGCTCCACCACACCGAGGAGCACCTCGGTGATCCGGCCCGGCGGATCGCCGCCGTCCGCGCGGAGATCGCGGACACCGGGACGTACCGGCACACCACCCGGGAACTCGTCTTCGGCGCGCGGGTCGCCTGGCGCAACGCCAACCGCTGCATCGGCCGGCTGTACTGGAACTCGCTGAGCGTCCGCGACCGCCGAGACGTGCGGGACGCCGGGGAGGTCGCCGAGGCCTCGGCCGATCACCTCCGGGAGGCCACGCGCGACGGCCGGATCCGGTCGCTCATCACGGTCTTCGCACCCGACACACCGGAGCGCCCCGGCCCCAGGATCTGGAACGAACAGCTCATCCGGTACGCGGGCTACGCGCACCTCGACGGCGGCGTGACCGGCGACCCGCGCAACGCCGGTCTCACCGCGGCCGCCCGTCGGCTCGGCTGGCCCGGCGGCCCCGGCACACCCTTCGACGTCCTGCCGCTGGTCATCCAGGACACCGGCGCCGAACCGCGCTGGTTCGCGCTGCCCCAGGACGCGGTACTCGAAGTGGAGCTCGGCCACCCCGACCACACCTGGTGGCACACGCTCGGACTGCGCTGGCACGCGGTGCCCGCCATCTCCAACATGTGCCTGGAGATCGGTGGCGTCTGCTACCCGGCCGCGCCCTTCAACGGCTGGTACATGGGTACGGAGATCGGCGCCCGCAACCTCGCCGACACCGACCGCTACGACCTCCTGCCGTCCATAGCCGACCGTCTGGGCCTCGACACCCGCACCGACCGGTCCCTGTGGAAGGACCGTGCCCTCGTCGAACTCAACCGCTCGGTCCTGCACTCCTTCGACCGCGCGGGCGTCACCGTCACCGACCACCACACCGAGTCCCGGCGCTTCATCACGCATCTGGGACGTGAGGAGCGCAGGGGGCGCCCGGTGGGCGCCGACTGGTCGTGGATCGTGCCCCCGATCTCCGGCAGCGCCACGCCGGTCTTCCACCGCACGTTCGACACCGTCGAACGCACTCCGGCCTATGTCCACCACCCGGAGGCCCAGGAACGGGCGCGGGGCGTGAACCCGCTCAACCCGCTCTAGCCCGCCGCTTCGGCCCACCGCTCCAGTCCTCTCCGGTCCGTTCCGGTCGGCCGACCGGAACGGACCGCTCTGGTCTAGACCGCAGCACCCCGACTGCTACCGTCGCCCCCGATGACGCGGGACCGAGAGGGGACAGCAGTGGCAGACGGCGGCAGGCGGCAACAGCGGGCGTTCATCGGCTCGTTCACGGCGGCGGGAGGCCTCGGTGTCCTCACGGCGGCCGTGGATCCGGACAGCGGCGCGTTGACCGTCCTGAGCGCGGTCGACGGCGTACCCGATCCCTCGTATCTCGCCCTGTCGCCCGCACACGACGTCCTGTACGCGGTCAGCGAGACCACCGAGGGCGCGGTGGCCGCCTACCGCGTGCACGACGACAAGCCGGAACTGACCGGTCCGCCGATCAGGACCGGCGGCAGCGGCCCCACCCACCTCAGTGTCTTCGACGGACACGTCCTGACCGCCGACTACGGCTCGGGCAGCGTCACGGCCGTGCCCATCCGACCCGGCGGCGGACTCGCCGTCGCCGCCTCCAGCGTGCTCCGGCACACCGGTTCCGGTCCGCACACGAAGCGGCAACAGGGCCCGCACGCCCATCAGGTGCAGCCCGACCCCACCGGCCGCTGGGCGGTCAGCGTCGACCTCGGCACGGACTCCCTCCGGGTGTGCGCCCTCGACGGCGGCACGCTGACCCTGCACCGCGAGATCGCCCTGCGCCCCGGTTCCGGGCCGCGCCATCTCGCCTTCCACCCGCGGGGCGAGTACGCGTACGTCCTCAACGAACTCGCCCCGACCGTCACCGTCTGCCGCTGGGACGCCGCCGAGGGCTCGCTGCGGCCCGTCGGAGAGACGCCGGTGCTGTCCGGTGCCCCGGACGGCGACGCGTACCCCTCGGGCATCGTCGTCTCGCCCGACGGCCGCTTCGTGTGGACCGCCACCCGAGGCCAGGACGTCGTCTCCGTGCTCACGACCGACGCGGTGGGCGAGGGGCTCAGGCTGGTCGCCACGGTGCCCTGCGGTGGCGTCTGGCCCCGCGCGCTGGCCCTCGACCCCTCGGGCCGATTCCTGTACGCGGCGAACGAGCGCTCCGGCGACGTGACCTGGTTCACCGTCGACCCGGACACGGGCGTGCCGCGCCGCGCCGGCTCGGTCGAGGCACCCGCGGCATCCTGCGTGGTCTTCGGCTGACCGGGCCGGCTCGGCTGACCTGGCCGCCCCTCGCGGGATGCGCGCCGGTAAGCCCCGCGCACGGCCGGGTGCGCCTCGCGCCCACGGGAAAGGGCCCCTCCTGTCACAGGAGCGGGCCCTTTCGATGTACGGGTTGTGCGGGCAGTACGGGGTTGTACGGGTGTACCGGCCGACTAGAAGGCCGGCGCCCCCTGGGTCTGCGGCGGCGCGATGCCCAGCGCCGACGTGTACTGGGCCAGCGCGAGCTTGCCGATCGCCGGGTACGGGCCAAGGGCCTCGGCGGCGCTGCACCCGGCCTCCTTCGCGGCCGCGTCGAGCAGACCCGCGTCGAGCTCCGGGCCGATCAGGTACGGGGCGAGCGCGAGCTGCTGCGAACCGGAGCCGCGCAGCTGCTCGGCGACGGCCGCGATGGAACCCTCCTCGTCGAGCGCCGCGGCCATGACCGGCACGGCGAGACGCGCGGCGAGCAGCATGCCGGTGATCCCGGCCGCCTGCACGGCGTCCTCGCCGCCCACGGTGGCGAGCACGATGCCGTCCGCGGCGGTCGCCACGGTGAACAGCCGGGCGCGGTCGGCGCGGGACAGACCGGCCTCGGACAGGCGCACGTGCAGCGCCTCGGCGAGCAGCGGGTGCGGGCCGAGGACATCGGTCAGTTCGGCCGCGACGCGGCTCTCCATGACCGCCTGGCGGATCCGGCGCAGCAGGGCGTTGTCCGGACCGGCGAGCAGCGGTACGACGATGCCGACCGGGCCGTCGGGCGCGGTGACGTCGGAACCGGCGGCGCGGGCCTGCTCGAAGCGCGCTGTGCGCTCCTCGGCGGCGTGGGTCAGCACGGACTGCAGCGTGGGGAACTCGTCGTCCCCGTCCAGGTAACCGATGCGGGCATCGAGGCCGGGGAGCTCGGAGCGCGCGATGCTCACGACCTCCTCGGCGAGGCTGCGCGTGGCCGCGCTGGGGGTGCCCGGCACCGCGAGGACGAGCGCGGGCGCGCCCTCGGGAGCCGCCAGGGGTTCCGGACGGCGGTGCCGCCCGGCTTGGCGGGGTCGCGGCATTCGTACTGGCAGGCCGGACGCGGGCCCAGTGGGGGAGCTCATGGCGCCGCATGTTACTGGTTTCTTGGGTTCCCCTGTTCGGGGAGGGTGCAGGTGAGCGGTATCCGTCCGCTTTTGTCTGATGAGTTACGTACGGATCAGAAGTGATCAGTAATCGTGGACTTGTCGGTCCTGCGGTGAATTTCGACCATCGATTTCCGGATAGGGCTTTTCGGCCACCACGTACAACATCCGCTCGTCCGGGGGCAGCGCGAGCAGGCCGTTCGCCAGGTCGGCGGCGATCCGGAGCGCGCCGTCGAGCGGATCGCCCGCGGCCGGTACCTGCCGGGCGTGCGGCAGCCGCTTCGCCAACTCCTCGCGCAGGGTGCCGAGGAGCGGGTCGCCCATCTTGAACAGGCCCCCGGTGAGCGCGAGATGAGGCTCGCCGTCGACCTGGCACGCCGCCGCGGCCGACTCGGCCATGTGCCGTGCGGCGGCCCGCAGGATGTCCGCCGCCACGGGATCGCTCCCGGCGCGGAAGGCCACCTCCGGGGCGAAGGAGGCGAGCACGGCGGCCCGGTCGGTGCGCGGGTACAGCCGGCCCGGCAGTTCCGGCATGGGCCCGAACATCTCCTCCGCCCGCGCGAGGAGTGCGGCCGAACCGCCCGGGCGGCCGTCGAACGCCCGCAGCGCCGCCTCCAGGCCCGCGCGGCCGATCCACGCGCCACCGCCGCAGTCGCCGAGCAGATGGCCCCACCCGTCGGCCCTGCGCCACGACGTGAGGTCGGTGCCGATCGCGATCATGCCGGTGCCGGCCGCGATCACGGCACCCGCCCGGGGGCCCAGCGCGCCCGTGTACGCGGTCACCGCGTCGGCCGCCAAAGCGACCCGCCGTACTCCCAGTTCACGCTCCAGTGCCGCCGGCAGCTCGTCCCGCAGTTCGTCACCGAGCGTGGCCAGGCCGGCCGCGCCGACGGCGACCGCCCCGAGTCGTTGGGTCCCTGCCTCGGTCATCAACCGCCGCGCCATCGGCAGCAGTTGATCCAGCAGATGCCCGGCCGAGATCCCGCGCGGGCCGGTACGGACCGGCTCCTCGGAGGTCAGGGGTTCACAGAGCGGGGCCGGGGGAGGGGGCGGCGCCGCCCCTTGGCGTACGGGGGAGCCGGCATCGCCCGTCGCCTCCCGCGCGGCGAGCGCCACACGCAGTCCCGAACCGCCGGAGTCCACGGCCAGCACGACGGACGGCCCCGGACCGCCCGGCCGCCCGCCACGTACGCCGTCGGGCCTCACGGCAGGCGCCAGTCCACCGGCTCCGCTCCCTGCCTGGCCAGCAGGTCGTTGGCGCGGCTGAAGGGGCGGGAACCGAAGAAGCCGCGGTCGGCCGACATGGGCGAGGGGTGCGAGGACTCCACCGAAGGGAGATCGCCGAGCAGGGGGCGCAGGTTGCGGGCGTCGCGGCCCCACAGGATCGACACCAGCGGGCGGCCTCGGGCGGCCAGGGCCCGTATCGCCTGTTCGGTGACTTCCTCCCAGCCCTTGCCGCGGTGGGCGGCGGGGCTGCGCGGAGCCGTGGTGAGCGCCCTGTTGAGCAACAGCACGCCCTGTTTCGTCCAGGGGGTGAGGTCACCGGTGGACGGCTGGGGCGCCCCGAGGTCGTTCCTCAGCTCGGTGAAGATGTTGATCAGGCTGGGCGGCAGCGGACGTACCTCCGGGGCCACCGAGAACGACAAACCCACCGCGTGTCCCGGTGTCGGATAGGGGTCCTGCCCGACGATGAGGACGCGAACCTCGTCGAAGGGCTGCTGGAAGGCTCGCAGGACATTCGCCCCGGCCGGTAGGTAGGTGCGTCCTGCGGCGATCTCCGCGCGCAGGAAGTCGCCCATCTCGGCGATCCGTCCGGCCACGGGGTCGAGGGCTTTCGCCCAGCCCGGTTCGACGATCTCATGCAACGGTCGTGGTGCCACGGGCGTCACCCTACTGCGGCACACCTGGCGGAGATCAAACCGGTGGCCGTCGCGCGACCGAGGATGACCGATTCGTCGTCGAATCGGACGCCTTCGAGCACAAGACGTGTGCCGCCGTGGGTCGTTGGAGTCTCCGGGATCTCAGGTCGCGCGACCACAGCTCTCGGATCGCGACCGGTCTCAGGCCTCGACCGGTGTCGTACCGCGAGCGGTCTCAGGTCTGGACAACCGTCGTGCCGCGACCGTGCTCAGGCCACGACCGCCGCGCGGACGCACAGGACGTCCGGCAGATGCGAGGCGAGCTGCCGCCAGCTGTCGCCGTCGTCCGCCGACGCGTACACCTCGCCGTTGCGATTGCCGAAGTACACGCCCGCCGGATCCGCGCCGTCCGTGCACAGCGCGTCGCGCAGCACCGTGCCGTAGTGGTCCTCGGAGGGCAGTCCCGCCGTCAGCGGCTCCCAGTTCACGCCCGCGTCCTCCGTGCGGAAGACGCGGCACCGCCGGTCGGCCGGGACCCGGTCCGAATCCGCGTTGATGGGGAAGACGTACGCCGTGTCGCCGCGGTGCGGATGCGTGGCCGCCGCGAACCCGAACGTGGACGGCAGGCCCGCGCCGATGTCGGTCCACTGGCCACCCGCGTCGTCGCTGCGGTACACCCCCCAGTGGTTCTGGAGATAGAGCCGGTCCGGGTTCGCCGCGTCGCGCGCGACCTTGTGCACGCACTGCCCGAACTCCGGGTTCGGATCCGGCAGGAACACCGCGGCGACACCGGAGTTGGCGGGTTCCCAGCTCGCGCCGCCGTCGACGGTCCGGAAGACTCCCGCCGTGGAGACGGCGACCGTCACGGCCCGCGCGTCGCGCTCGTCGGTGAGGATGGTGTGCAGCCCCTCACCGCCTCCGCCCGGGACCCACTTCGAGCGGGTGGGGTGCTCCCACAGGGGACGGACGAGCTCGAAGGACTCGCCCCGGTCCTCCGAGCGGTACAACGCGGCCGGCTCCGTGCCCGCGTACACCACGTCCGGTTCGGCGGCCGCCGGGTGCAACTGCCAGACCCGCTCCAGCGAGGCGCCCGTCTCCTTGGGGAACTTGACGGCGGGCCGCGCCGGTTCGGTCCACGTCAGGCCCAGGTCGTCGGAGTGGAACACGGACGGGCCCCAGTGGGCGCTGTCCCCGCCGACCAGCAGCCGCGGCCGGTCGCTCCGGGAGTCGATCGCGACCGAGTACACGGCCTGTGCGTTGAAATACGGATTCTCGTCGAACTCCCAGGTGCCGTCGCGTCGTCGCCCGATGAAGAGACCCTTGCGGGTGCCCACGGTGAGCAGTACGTCGGCCATGGCCGGCCACCTCCGCGACGTCGTTGTCTGCGATACGGGCCAGTCTGCACCCCGGCACCGACAGTCACCTCTCGACCTCGCGTTTGCGCAGCTCGGACGGGTCGCGCCGGCGGACGGCGGGGGTTCGCGGCGCCGGTCGTGGTTCCGGACGGGGGCCGGTCGCAGTGCGGCCCGGGCGGAACCCGGCTCATGCGGCGGACGAGCCGACAGGCGCGGGGCGTGAGCATCGCGCGGAGCAGGTGCGTAAGGGAGGGAGATGTGGCGTGTTCGCGCGGTGGTGAGGAGGATGCCTTTGATGGCGGCATTCCGTGGTCCGAAGGTCTGGCTGTGGCGGTGGCGGCGGAACCCGCTACGGCGGCGAAGCGATGTCCTGGAGGCCTGGATCATGCTCGCGGCCTGGGCGCTCACGGTGCTCGGCGGGGCGGTCACGGGCCTGGCGACCATCCGCGCCGTGGAGCACGGTCTCGCCCAGCAGCGCGCGGAGTGGCAGGCCGTCCCCGCTCGGCTGACCGAGGACGCGCCGGAGGCGAACGTGACGGAATCAGCCGGTCGCGTCGTGTGGACGAAGGTTCGCTGGACCGCGCCGGACGGTACCCCTCGATCCGGCCGGGTACGGGTCTACGCGGGCACCTCGGCGGACACCCCGGTCCTGGTGTGGACCGACCCCCACGGGCGTCTTGTCACCCGACCCACCACCGTCGCGGTGGCCCGGCTGCGGGCCTACCTGATGGGCGCCTTCGCGGGCGCGGGTGTGGCGGGCGTTCCCTTCATCGCCGGGCGCCTGCTTCGCGGACGCCTGGAACGGCGGCGCATGGAGCGATGGGACGAGGAGTGGGAGCGGATCGGACCGCAGTGGGGCCGGATGACGAGCTGAGAGGGCACTTCAGGGGCACTCGCCCGAGGCCGCCGGAGAAACGACCTCCGAGCCGACCACGCAACACCCCGAGCCCCGGCACCCGCGCCCCGGCGCCGGGGCCCGAGGTCCACGCCCCGGCTTCGCTAGTCGGTCTCCAGGGCCGTACCGCAGTCCCGCAGGAGGAGTTCGTCTTCGAGGACGTCGTGGCTGCCGTGGCCGCCGGAACGGGCCCGGTGGCGCCGGGGTGAGGCCAGTTCCGTGCGGAGCAGGTCGTGGACGGGGGCGCCCGCGCCGCCCATTCGGACGAGGCACGCGGTGATGGTGCGCCGGGTGTACGGGTTCTGCCGCCAGGCGGCGCGGAACACCGGCAGGACGGGTTCCGGATCTCCGGAGATGTCCCACAGGGCACAGGCGGCGGCCGTCCGCTCCCACACCTCGGCGGAGTCCGTCAGGCGACGGAGTCCGGGGAGCGCGGGTCCGGCCGCCGCCCCCATGCGGCCGAGGGTCTCGGCCGCTGTCCGGGGACTGCCGGCGTCAAGCTCCGAGGCCAGCGCCCGGAGCAGCGGTGGAAGGACCGCCTCCGCGTCGCCCTCCACGGTCCAGAGCGCGTCGGCCGCCGCCACGGCGTTCTCGCCGGTCAGCAGCTCCCGCAGGGCCGGTATCGCCTCACGCGCCGGTGTCCCGAACGCGCCGAGCGTCCTGGCCAGCGCCTTCACCAGAGCGTCCCGGAGCCGCAGTTCGCGCGGTGTGCCGTGCAGCAGCCGCAGCACCTCCGGCGCGGCGGCGGCGTGCCCCAGTGCCCCGAGCCCGTAGAGCAGGGGTGCGGCCCGGCCGTAGGTATCCGGGCCATCGAGGGGGACCTCGGCCAGCCGCTCCCGCAGCAGCGGGGCCAGGGGCGCCGCGGCCTGGCCCAGATGCCCGATCGTGTACCCGGTTTCGTTCGGCACCACCGGGTGACGCAGCACCTCCGTGAGGGCCGGTACCGCCCGCGCGTCCCCGCATCTGGCCAGGGCTTTCAGGGGGCGGCTCAGCGTCGCCGTACCGCTAGCCCGGGAGTCGGCGCCCGATGCCACGAGGGCGGCGAGCCGGTCGGCGGCCGGAACCGCCAGAGTGAAGAGGAACTCCAGGACGGACACCGCGGCCCAGCGCAACCGTTCCTCGTCCGAGCCGAGTTGCTCACCGATCAGCGCGATCGGCTCCTCGTAGTCGGCACGCCATTCGCGGAACAGCCCCGCCGACATCCACACGGCATTGCACCGGTCGGCCGTGTCCTGGCTGCTCAACTGTCCTTTGAGCAGGGCGATCCGGTCCGCGGTGCGGGCACCCAGCGCCTTGTGGAGCGTCCGGAGCAACTGGGCGCCCTCCTCGTCCGCGGGGCGCATGCGGCGCAGACTGCCGATGAGGGTGTCGGAGGACGTCCTGATGGGCTCTTCGGACGGCCGGAAGCGCTGTGACCTGGCGTGGAGCAGTGCGACGACCGTGGGCACGAGGTCGGCGGGCAGCCGGTCGGGGGCGCACGAGGCGAGCTGTCCGAGGGCCGCGAGCCGCAGCCCCGGGTCGTGCGGGGCGGCGCACAGGGACACCAGGCAGTCCACCGCCGGGACCGCGGTATCGGCGTACAGCCGGGCGAGGAGCCCGAGGCCCTCGACCAGCGCCGGCCGGACACCGTCCTCCGGCTCGTCCCGCAGCCGATCCCTCAACAGGGCCAGTACGCGCGGCGGTTCGTCGTGGAAGCGTACGAGCGCCGACGGCACGGCGCGGCGTACCTCCGGGTCCGCGTCCGCGACGAGGTCCAGGAAGACCGCGGCACCCGCCCGGATCGCCGTGCGTGCCATCGCGTGGTTGTCGTCCTCGGGGTCCTCCGCGTCCCGGCCGGTTACGACATCGTCCTCGCCGTCCTCGCCGTCCTCGAAGCCGTCCTCGTCGTCCGATCCTCCGATGCTGGCGAGCAACTCCACGATTCCGCCCCGGTCGGGAAGCCCCGCGCGTCCGGCGAGCGTGAGGAGGAAGGGGATGGACGCCAGCGTCGAGTCGTACACATCGCCCTGGTGGTGCACGGCCCCGTACATCCCGTCGAGCGCGGTCTCCCGCTCCTGGGGGAGCGGAGAGGCGAGTCCCCGCAGCAGCTCCGGCACGTCCGCGGCGCTTCCGTGGGCATGCTCCATCGAGGCCCAGTCGACCTCGTCGATCCCCCTGAACACGGTGTCCTCCCCAGGCGTACGGCCATTGATCGTGAGTGTGCACCACGGCACTGACAGTGACGCTCGAGAGCGGCCCCGTCGATGGCGTCAACCCAGCCAACTACGGAGCGAGCGGCCGCTTTACGACGGTCGGCCGGAGCGAAACCGGCGAAACGGCCAGGACAGGGGAAGGCAGAGCCCCGAGACAGCGCCGCCGGACACCCTCCTGGGTGCCCGGCGTGCGTGCCCACGGCGATGTGACCGCCGGGTCCGTCGCGAACCTAGGGGCGCGGTGTGGGCGAGACGGGGGGAGCGGGCTGTGCCGTGGGCGCCGCGAGAGGCGGTACGGGGGGCCGCCGATCCGGGTGGGCCGCGCGCCGGGAGGCGAACCGGGGCAGGGCCGGCGGGGCGAGGAAGCCCTCCGCGCGGGCCGCGGCGATGCCGATACGGGGAAGGTCGGCGCTCTTCTCGAAGAGGAGGTAGCGAGGCTCCCAGACCGGCCGGTACTTGGCGTTGGCCCGGTACAGGGACTCGAGCTGCCACCAGCGCGACAGGAACGTCAGCACCGAGCACCACAGGCGCAGCACGGGTCCCGCGCCCAGCCGGGTGCCGCGTTCGAAGACCGACCGGAACATCGCGAAGTTCAGGGACACCCGCTCGACGCCGATCTCCTCGGCGCGCAGCAGCAGCTCGATCACCATGAACTCCATGAGCCCGTTCTCGGAGTCCCGGTCGCGGCGCATCAAGTCAAGGGACAGCCCCCGCTCGCCCCACGGTACGAAGCTCAGTACGGCCCGGGGTTCGCCTTCGCTGTCATGGCACTCCAGCATCACGCACCGTCCGTCGGCCGGGTCTCCCAGCCGGCCGAGCGCCATGGAGAAACCACGTTCGGTCTCCCCGTCGCGCCACTGGTCCGCCTTGTCGGTCAGGGCGGCCATCTCGGCGTCGGGGATGTCCTCGTGCCGTCGTACGCGGACCGTGTAACCGGCGCGCCGGACACGCTTGTGCGCCTGCCGGACGCCCCGCATGGCGCGTCCCTCCAGGGTGAAGTCGGACCGGTCCACGATGGCCTCGTCGCCGAGCTCCAGGGCGTCCAGGCCATGCCGGGCGTAGACGGTCCCGGCCTCCTCGCTGGCGCCCATGACCGCGGGGGTCCAGGCGTGGCGCCGGGCCTCGCGCAGCCATGCCTCGATCGCGCCCGGCCAGGCCTCCGGGTCGCCGATCGGGTCGCCGGAGGCGAGGGTCACGCCGCCGCCGACGCCGTACGCGATCGCCGCCTTGCCGCTCGGCGACCAGATGACCGCCTTGTCGCGGCGCAGTGCGAAGTAGCCGAGGGAGTCGCGTTCCCCGTGCCGGGCCAGCAGGGCGCGCAGCCGTGTCTCGTCCTCCTCGCCGAGGAGTTCGAGGCCTCGCGGGGAGCGGAAGCACGCGTAGAGCACCAGCAGGAAGGTGGCGGCCATCAGGATGTTGATCAGGATGTCGACCCAGCGGGGCGCGACGACGGTGTCGAAGCGGTCGGCGAGCGGACCGACGCTGATTCCGCGCAGCAGGGTGTACGCGATCCGGTCGCCGAGCGGCGTTCCCGACACGCGGTTGGTGGCGCTGACGAGCAGGGTGCCGAGGGTGGCGCTGACGATCAGGCCGCCGGCGCCGACGGCCAGCGCGAGGCGGGGATTCGAGCGGTCCCCGACGGCGTGGAACTCCTTGCGCCCCAGCAGCAGGGCGGCGACGAAGAGGGCGGTGAGCAGGGCCGAGATCCAGTTGAAGACGTGCCGTTGGTAGCGGTCCTGGGTCAGCGCCGCGGTGTAGAGCGCGAGGAGCGGTCCGGCCAGCAGCAGATTGAAGATCCAGGCGGCCCGTTTGCGGCGCCGCATCACCAGCGCGAGAAACAGGGCCAGCGCGGCCGAGATCAGTCCGGCGGTGGCCAGATACGGGGTGAAGAACTCGCCCCCGTTGTGCTCGTGCACCTCTTCTCGGAACGGCAGCGAGATCACCGCGACGATGTTGAGGACGGCGAGCAGTCGCAGGTACCAGACGGTGAGCGCGGCCGCCCGTGGCCGGATCCCGACGCCTGTTCGTCCGGCCCGGTCCCCCCGGCGCGAGCTCGCGTTCCGCTGTTCCGGGATGAGCGCTGACTGTTGTACGGACACCGTGGAGCATCACCTTGGGGAGAGGCCGGGAAAACCGGTGGGGACAGAGGCCGGAACACTACATCTTGTAGGGAAGAGTGCGGTTATGGCCAGGCGGAGTCGGCGTGAAGAGGTAAGGAGGTGTTGAGAATAAGGCCCGCCGGTCCGCGTCACACCTGTCTGTCGGCCGCCGGTCCGCGGCACGCCTGCCCGCGCGGCCTGACCGCGGGCGGCGGGCTCGGCGCCGCCGGGGTGCGGAGCCCGGCGTTGTACCCGGAACCGCGCCGCGCCGAATGCCCGTGGCTCGGCCCTCGTGACGGCCGAGGCGGATTCTGTCAGGGGTGAGCCGGATTTCTCAACGGCGGCGGCCCGGATTTCTCAGCGGCGGCCCGAGGCTCCCCTGTCGCGACCCGAGTTCCCGAAATGTCTGCCCGGACACGGCTCCCCGCCGTCACCGAGCGTACGGTCGCGAGTGGTCGCCCACCACAGGAGGTCGCCGAGCGCCGCGCCCGCCGAAACCAGGGCGGTGATCACCCCGGCCATGGTCACCGCGTCGCCGAAGTGCGGGCGCACGTGCAGGGCGTGCAGGTCGAAGCCGCACAGGTGGTAAACGCCCAGCGCGGCGATCCCGAGGCTCGGTACGAGCAGTGCCAGCACGGACGCCGGTCCGCGTGCCGTGCGCCCGGCGTCACGTTCGTTCACAGGCTCCCCCTGACATAAGACGCTCACCGCCGGGACCCTACAGTACGTAGGGTCGCCCTGTCCCGGCCATGCATCACCCGTGCTCCGACCGTGTTCCGCCGGGTACCCCCGGCGACGCCCGCCAAGCGGGGCCGGGACGTCCGGGCTCGCCGTGATCCGGATCACGGGTGCGACCACGACCGGACGCCCGGCCGGTTGTAGGCCCGGCTCCCGGACCAGGGCAGCACGATATCGGCGGCATGGGTGGTGTGGCGGTATGTCGATGGGCGGCACGGGGGTACAGGTGTGCAGCCCTGGGCCTCCCTCGCATGGGCTCTGGCCACATGGCTTCCATGGACACGTGCTCCGCGAACGTGGGCTCTGCGGGCATGGCCTCGATGGATGCCACGGGGGTGGGGCACATCGGTTCCGGCTCCCTGGCACATCTGTTCACAGGGGGACGCGAGGAGGGTTCCCCGTCCTCGTTCGGCATGCGCGCAGCCCGTGCGCTCGCCGGCGCACTGCTCCGGAGGCCGCCCTGGTCGGCGACTGCCCCGTCGGAACGGTCCGCTCGCGCGTGGCACGGGCCCGCGCCCCTGATCGCGCTGCTCGCCGAAGCGGAGACCGAAGCGGAGACCGAAGCGGAGGCCGAGGCGGAGGCGGGATGACGGCCGCGCGGGCTTGCCGCGCCGGCCGCCGAGTGAACGTGCGGTCGGGGTCCGGCGGTTCCGGCCCACCCCGACCCGCACGACATCCCGGCAGGCGGGATCCCGAAGGGAGCCGGCAGGCGGTCGGAGGGAGTGGGAAGAGGAATCGGCCCGGACTCCCGGAACGGGTCCGGAGATCCGCTTCAGCCACCCTGCGCCGGGCCGAGCATCCGGCACAGGGCCTTGCTTCGGCGCCTTCGCGGTCCGATGCCTAGACGGACCGGTGGTACTGCTCCGGTACGTGCACCTCGGCCCCGAGTTCGCGCGCCGCGAGCCGGGCGAAGGACGGGTTGCGCAGCAACTCGCGGCCCAGCAGCACCGCGTCGGCCTCCCCGTTCGCGATGATCTTCTCGGCCTGCTCGGCCCCGGTGATGAGGCCGACGGCGGCGACGGCCAGCGACGTCTCCCTCTTCACCCGGGCGGCGAACGGGACTTGATAGCCCGGTCCGACGGGAATGCGTACGCCCGAGGCGTTCCCGCCCGTGGACACGTCGAGCAGGTCCACGCCGTGCTCGTGCAGTTCGGCGGCGAAGCGGACGGTGTCGTCCGTGCTCCAGCCCGCGTCCTCCAGCCAGTCGGTGGCGGAGACGCGGAAGAACAGCGGCTTGTCGTCCGGCCAGATCTCCCGTACGGCGTCGACGACTTCGAGGGCGAAGCGGGTGCGGTTCTCGTACGAGCCGCCGTACGCGTCGGTGCGGTGGTTGGAGTGCGGGGAGAGGAACTCGTTGACGAGGTAGCCGTGGGCGCCGTGGATCTCGACGATCTCGAAACCGGCGGCCAGCGCGCGGCGGGCCGCGTCCGCGAACTGGCCCACGATCTCCTGGATTCCGGCGACGGTCAGCTCGTCGGGAACCGGGTGCCCCTCGGCGAACGGGAGCGCGCTCGGGGCGAGCGCCTGCCAGCCGTACGCGTCCGGGCCGACGGGCGCGCCGCCCTTCCAGGGGCGGTCGGTCGAGGACTTGCGCCCACCGTGCCCGAGTTGGACGGCCGGCACCGTGCCCTGCGCGGTGAGGAAGCGCGTGATGCGGCGGAACGCCTCGACCTGGGTGTCGTTCCAGATGCCCAGGTCGTACGGGGAGATCCGGCCCTCGGGCGAGACGGCGGTCGCCTCGACGATGACCAGTCCCGTTCCGCCGGTGGCGCGGGCCGCGTAGTGGGCGAAGTGCCAGTCGTGCGGGGCGCCCGCCGAGGGTCCGTCGGGCGCGGCCGAGTACTGGCACATCGGGGGCATCCACACCCGGTTGGGGATGGTGACTTCGCGCAGGACGTAGGGCTCGAAGAGCGCGCTCACGGCCGACTCCATTCGTCGCGGGACCGGTGTACGGCTCGTACGATAAACATCGTAGTACGGCGTGTGTCAAACTACGACGGGTCTCGTACAATGGCGGCGCCGGGTCAAGCCCCCCGGACGATGCCGAAGGTGCCCGGACGAAGACCGAGGTCCCCGGACAGCAAGGTCCCCGGACGAAGTGGAGCCGCCGTGACGACCGCCGCCACCGCCGTGAGCGGCCGTGACCTGCCGCATCCCGCGCGCGAGGAGATCCGGCTGGAGTCGGTGCTGCACGCGCTGTCCGACCCGATGCGGCTCCAGATCGTGCGCGAGCTCGCCGCCGACGGCCGAGAACTCTCCTGCTCGGACTTCGTTCTGCCCGTCACCAAGTCCACGACGACGCACCACTTCCGGGTGCTCCGTGAGAGCGGGGTCGTCCGCCAGGTCTACCGCGGCACGGCGAAGCTCAACGGACTGCGCGTGGACGACCTCGACGCACTGTTCCCCGGCCTCCTCGGCAGCGTCCTGGAGGCGGCCACCCGGCAGGCCGGGCGCCTGGATCCGTGACGGGTCACGACAGGCGGCCGTGACAGGTCATGGCGGTCGAGGGGTCTGCCCGTCGATGACGGGCGGCAGAGGTGCGGGGGAATCGGCAAAGAGGAACACCCACCCCTCGCCACTCTCAACATATAGCGCACCGGGGGGCTTGCGGCAAGGCCCGGGGTGTACCGGATCCTCGACACCTGGCTCCTCGCGCATGCCGAGGGGATCGCCTGCGTCATCGGCGATCCCGCGTTCCGGGCGACATCCCGGATCCGGTCGCTGACACCGGAGTTGTCGAAGGGGCTGGAGTTCGACCTGGTCGTCCTCGTCGACCCGCAGGAGTTCGGCGAGGGCGTGGAGGGCGCGGTCGACCGCTATGTCGCGATGACCCGGGCGACCCGACAACTCGTCGTGCTCACGAGTTCCTGATCCCGGAAACCGGCGGGCGGGGACCAGCAGGTCCACGGATCCCGGCCCGTCGACGGGGTACGGACCTACGTACCGGCCGAGGCGGCCTCGGGTTCAGTGGTGACCTCAGCTGAACTCGCCCTGCCTGGAAGGTGGTTGAAGAGCAGGTTCAGTACGATCGCCGTGAGGCATCCCGCGCTGATACCGCTGTTCATCACCGTCTGGAACCAGTCGGGGAACTTCTCGTAGACCGTCGGCACTCCGACCGGCAGCATGCCGATCGCGACCGAAACAGCCACCACCGTCAGGTTGTCGGTGCCCTCGAAGTCCACCTCGGTGAGGGTGCGCAGTCCGCTCGCGGCGACGGTTCCGAACATCACCAGACCCGCGCCGCCGAGCACGGGGGCGGGGATCGCCGCGACCACGGCACCCAGCTTCGGCAGCAGGCCGAGCACGACGAGAATGCCGCCCGCGGCGGCGACCACCCAGCGGCTGCGCACCCGGGTCATGCCGACGAGGCCCACGTTCTGCGCGAACGCCGTGTACGGGAAGGTGTTGAAGACGCCGCCGAGGACCGTGGACAGACCGTCGGCGCGCAGACCGTCCGCGAGGGTCCGCGGCTCGATCGGCCGGCCGGTCATCTCGCCGACCGCGATGAAGTCACCAGTCGTCTCGGTCATGGTCACCAGGGCCACCACCAGCATCGAGACGATCGCGGAGGCGTGGAACGACGGTGCCCCGAAGTGGAACGGCGTGCTGATCCCGACCCAGTCGGCGTCCCCGACCCCGCCGAAGTCCGTGAACCCGAACGGCACCGCGACCGCGAGACCCACCGCGATGCCGACGAGGACCGCGATGCGCCCGAGGAAGGCCGGTGCGAACCGCTGTACGCCCAGCACCACGGCCAGGACGAAGCCGGCGAGTGCCAGGTTCTTCGGCTCCCCGAAGTCCTTGGAACCGACGCCTCCCGCGGCCCAGTTGCCCGCCACCGGCAGCAGCGAGAGACCGATGATCAGGATGACCGTGCCCGTGACCAGCGGCGGGAAGAAGCGCAACAGCCTTCCGAACACCGGGGCGAGCAGGACGATCGCGAGGCCCGCGACGATCACCGACCCGTAGATCGCGGGCAGTCCACCGCCCGTCGTGCCGATGAGCACCATGGGGGAGACGGCGGCGAAGGTGCACCCCTGCATGATCGGCAGCCGCACTCCGAAGCGCCAGAAGCCCACACACTGGATCAGCGTCGCGATCCCGCACACCAGTAGATCCGCGGTGATCAGGTACGCCAGGTCGGCGGGCGACAGTTTCATCGCGCCGCCCACGATCAACGGAACCGCGACCGCGCCCGCGTACATCGCGAGTACATGCTGGAGACCGAAGGCGGCCAGTTGGCGTGCGGGTGGAACCTCGTCGACGGGATGCACGGGAGCGGTGGTTGCCATGGGCACTCCAGAAGCTGCGGGGAGAGGGGAACGTCCGCACGACACGAACACGCCCGGACAGCACGAGACCGTAGGGGGCTTAAACAGTTTGTTGATGTCCGGCCTGTTGCGGGTGTGTGTCATGCCCACGGAACTGTCGCGGACTCCGCTACGGACGCCGCGTGCCGCGCCGGACGACCGTCCCGCCAGGGGCGCCAGGGCTGCGCCAGGCCTTCGCCGGGACGTTGTCAGGGCCGCGCCGTCCGCGCCGCCGTCCACAGCGCGTCCCAGTCGGGCAGCTTGACCACGCGACGGCCCAGGCCGGCTCCGAGCTCCGCCTCGGCCCGCTCGATCGCCTGCCAGCCGGCCCATTCGACCGGCCGTACCCCCTCGGCCCGCAGTGCCGTGAGCGGATCCTCGGAGATCTCTCGTCGTACGAGTGCGGGGGCGTCCTCCAGCAGAGAGGTCACCGTCTCCTTGGCGCACGGGCGGTTGGTTCCGATGACCCCGGTGGGGCCGCGCTTGATCCAGCCCGCCACGTACTCGCCCGGCGCGACCTCGCCGTCCCGCAGGATCCGTCCCGCGAGCTGTGGCACCGTGCCGCGGTCGGGGTCGAACGGCAGTCCGTCCAGCGGCACTCCGCGATATCCCACCGAACGCAGCACCAACTGGGCCTCGATCTCCTCGAATCGGCCGGTTCCCGTGACCCCTCCCGCCCCGTCAGGCACGGTTCGTTCGAAGCGCACCGCGCCCACCCGCCCGCCGTCGGCGAGGAGTTCGACGGGGCGCAGGAAGAAGCGCGGGCGGATGAGACGCGGGCGGCCCAGGGGCGCGGCCGCCGCCCAACCCCGGAGGACCTCCACGTTGCGGCGCTGCGCGGCGGGCAGCCCCGAAGGATCGAGGTAGGCCGGATCGAGCGCCAACTCCGCCTCGGCCACGCTGATTTCGGCCTCCGGCAGGGCGCCAAGCTCGCGCAGCTCCTTGGTGGTGAACCGGGCCTGCGACGGTCCGCGCCGCCCGACCATGCTGATCTCGGTGACCTCGCTCGCGGCCAGCGCGCCGAGCGCCGCCTGCGGCATGTCGGTGGGACTCAGCTCGGGCGCGCCGCGGGCCAGGATCCGGGTCACGTCGACGGCGACGTTCCCGATGCCGATGACCACGGCCGAGCGCACGCCGGCCACGAATCCGTCGGCCGCGGAGTCGGGGTGCGCGCTGTACCAGGACACGAACTCGGTCGCCGACCAGCTGCCCGGCAGGTTCTCGCCTGGCACGCCGAGATGCCGGTCGGTGGCGGCGCCGACGCAGTACACGACCGCGTGGTACAGCTCCCGCAGCCGCGCCACCGGCACTCCGCCCGGCCCCACCTGGACCCCGCCGAGGAAGCGCACCCGCTCGTCCTCCAGGACGGTCCGCAGGTTGTTCTGGAGCGACTTGATCTTCTCGTGGTCGGGTGCCACGCCATAGCGCACCAGGCCGTACGGGCAGGGCAACCGGTCCAGGACGTCGACCCGGACGTCGGGCGGCCCGCTCCGCTGGACAAGACCCTGTGCGCTGTAGACCCCACTGGGCCCCGAACCGACGACGGCGACACGCAGCACGGCGGGACTCCTTACCCGAGGGATCTGGGAGATCGCTGACAGGACATCGCTGGTGCTTCCAGGATCGCACCACTGGTGCTCCGCTGACAGGGTGCGGTGCGTGGTGGGCGCGCGTGTCCGTTCGTATGGAATGTGATGATGCGGTTACGTTCCGCATGTGCTAGACGCATCGTTTCTCAATCTCTCCGACCGCTGCCGCGCGGACGGCGACGTGTCCGTGCGGCCCGCCTGGGAAGTGCGGGAGTTCGGTACGACGATCACGTCCTGGTTCAACGTCCGGCTGGCCTTCACGGACGGCGCCCGGGTCGACCTGCTCGCCGTCCTGTCGGAGACGGCCGTGTCGATCGAGGACGTACGGGCCGAGCCGCCCCTCTCGCTGGACGACCTCGCGGTGGTCGCCGAGTGGATCGAGGAACCGCTGTTCGAGGCGTGCGGGAGCCGCCTCGGCGTCGGCCGCGACCAGGACCGGGAAGGTCGGGCGCGGGGGGGGGGGGGCGGGGGGGGGGGGGGGGGGGGGGGGGGGGGGGGGGGGGGGGGGGAGGGGGGGGGGGGGGGGGGGGGGCGTTGGGGTTTGGCCTTCTTG
>NZ_JBVJCT010000011.1:241259-245271 GCF_055588305.1 Streptomyces sp. NPDC042002
GTCCTTTCTTTCGTCCCCTCCCCGCCGGTCCCCCCCCCCTCCCCCTCCCTCCCCCCCCCCCCCCCCCCCCCCCCCCCCCACCCCCCACCCCCCCCCCCCCCCCGCGCCCGGCCGGCCTGGCCGCGCGGCGCCGAGGGCAGTCTGCTGGTCGCGCAGGAGTACCGGGCGGCGCAGGAGGAGGGTGTGGACCCGGTGCTCGCCGTCATGAGCGCCACCGGCCACAGCCGGCGCAAGTCGCTGAGGCTGATCGCGGGGGCGCGCGACGCCGGATTCCTGACCCCTCGTCACGCCCGTCGTTGACCGGGGCGGAGCGGTCGTGCCCCGTGGCGCGAGCCCAACGTCCCGACGCGGCCTGACTACTTGGACCGCCCGTCCTCCGGCTCGGGGTCGGTCGCGAAGAAGCGGGACAGATCCGTCTCGCGGGGACAGTCCGACGCCTCGGTGTCCGGGGGTGTCCCCATCTCCCAGTCCAGCCGGTAGCGCTTGAACAGTTCGGCCCGCAACACCGGGACCTTCATCGGCACTCCCGGCACGAGCGCCGCGTACACCGCGCCCATGAGCAGGGCGCGCAGCATCGGGTAGTCGGCCGTGACCTGTTGTGATCCGTACCGTGCGACGGTGTCCCCGAGCAGCTCCGAGAGACGGACCTGCTCGGGGCACTGGACGAACCCCTCGGCCTGGAGCAGCCCGGCCATGTGCTGCCGCATCAGCACCGGCTGATCCTGTGTGAGGCCCAGGATCGCGTCGACGGCCCGCGCCATCCGCTCCCGGCCGTCCTCGCTGCGCGGCTCGCGTTCGAGCGCTTCCTCCAGCGTGCGGTGCATCAGCCGGTGCACGGCGGACTGAAGGAGCTGCCGTTTGCCGGGGAAGTAGTACGACACCAGTCCGCGCGCCGATCCCGCGCGATCCGCGATGTCCCCGAGCGTCGTGGCGTCGTAACCGCGCTCGCTCACCAGCTCCACCGCGGCCTGCAGCAGCCGTTCCCGGGAACGCCGCCGCAACTCTTCATTGACCGAGGCGCTTCGCGGGGACATGCTGTAACTCCTGCGTTGACTGGTTGCCAGCCAACTATACTCAACGCGTCCGGACCCAGACCCTTCGCGGGGTCGGATCCGGGCTGCCGCCGACCTGGGGCGACGCGGGGGATCGCCTCAGGTCGGACGCGCGGCAGTCGGCGCCGGGGAGTGTCGTTCTGATCGGCGGCCGTCCTCGGGCTTCACGAACCGGCGTTCCGCATCACGCCCACCTCGCACCGAGGTGGGCGTCGGTGCTTCGCGAGGTAGGCGCGTCGCCAACCGGTGACCATGTACCAGCCGACCGACAGGCTCAGCGGCACGTTGCCGACGAGGGTTTCCCGGTCGCCACCGCGAGCCGTGTTGTGCAGAGCGGCGGCGGTGACGTGCGTGAGGAGGCTGGCGAGGAGGAGCCGGATCGCTGTCTTCATCGCGGACCTCGGGAGTGTGGGACGGGGGGCGCCAACGTAGCCACGGATCCCGCATTGCGAGGCATTTGGCCTCTGTTGGCCAAGACTTGACCGAGCCGAACCGTCGGAGATCGGAAGCCATCCCTTCCGTATCGAGATGTCGTGCGAGTGGCGATCCCGGAGAGACGAACGGCCACTCCTGAGCCGACCGGATGTTCGTACGCGGTCCACCCGCGTCGGGCGCCGACGGCCGCCCGAGCCCGCTTCCCATCACTCGCCGAGGCCCCGAGCCGTCCTTGGAGTGGCCTGGAGCCCCGAGGAGGCGGACGGACATGGAGCAAGAGCAGATCCTGGCCGGAATCATGTCGATGGCGGACGACGAGCGGTGGCTGCGCGACGCGCCGGCGGCCGGGCGGATCGACGGCGCCACGGAGCGCGCGCGGCTCGGGCGACTGGAGCGCGAACTCGACCAGTGCCGGGACCTGCTGCGCCGGCGGCGCGCGAAGTCCGAGTTCGGCGAGAACCCGGACGACGCGCAGGTGCGTCCGACGTCGCGGGTCGAGGGCTACCAGGGCTGACGTCCGCGGTCCCGGCGGTCAGTCCGCCAGGTCGAGTACCGGCCGCAGCCCGTCGGGACGGTCCGCCACCGGCAGATGGTCCACGAAACACACCGCGCAGCCGAGGGCGGCCGCACCACCGTCGGCCCTCCGGTCGTCGCCGACCATCAGGGTGTCCTCCGGAGCGATGCCGAGTTCGGCGCAGGCGGTCGCGAAGAGCCGCGGATCCGGTTTCTGGACGCCGTGCTCGTACGATAGGACGTACGTTCCGACATACGGGTCGAGACCGTGCTCGCGGAAGACGGGCCGCAGGTCCCAGCCGATGTTGCTGACCACGCCGACCGCGAGACCCCGCCCGCGCAGCCCGTGGAGCACCTCGGCGGCGTCGGGATAGGGCTCCCAGGCGGCGGGCGCCATATGACGGTCGTAGAGCGCGTCGTGCAGACCGGGATCCGGCAGCGGCACCTGCCGGGAAAGACCGGTGAACGCGGCCCTGTGCTGCTCGGCACTCCGGTCGCGGGCCTCCCACGGGGCGGCGAGATGCGCCGGCACCGGCAGCACGGGCCGGGCACCGCCCGCGAGCGCGCCCACCGCCTCCAGGGCCCGGGCCTTCTCCGCCAACTCCGGCTCCGGGAGCGTGTGACCGGTCTCCGTGAGCACCGCGCGCAGCCATGATTCCGCGGCCTCGATGCGGAAGAGGGTCCCGGAAAAGTCGAAGAGCACACCCTTGACGGTCATGAGGGAAATCCTTCGTGGCGCGCCCCATGCCGGTCAAGACGGCCTCGCCCGCCCGCTCCGTCCCCGGAGAGGCCGACCCGCGCCGCAATCCTCACCCGCCGTGACGCGGAGGTGGGCTCAGCGCCGAGGCCCCGATCCATGCCGTCGGGGCTAGCCCAGTGCCCGCAACCCCGGCACGAACGCCACGAGGACCGGTACCACCGGTACCAGCGCGGCCGCCGCCGTCAGTTGCAGCCGACGGGCGGTCGTGAGCCGGTCCCGGGGGGTCAGGAGGCGGTCGACGCGCTGCGGGACGTGCGCGTCCGGGGTCGGGCAGGGCCCGAACACGCCCCGGTCCTCGTTGAGTTCGACCAGTGCGAGAGCGATCGTGAGCCGGCCGAAGCGGCGCGACGCCACGTCGTCGGCGGCGAGTTCGACCAGCCGGTGCATCTCGTCGCGGAACGCGGCGAACACGGGCACCTGCGGGAACCCGTTGGCCAGCGCGGCCGAGCAGTGCAACAGCCAGTCGTGCCGGGCCCGCGCGTGCCCCTGCTCATGGGCGAGTACGGCATCCAGTTGGCGCCCTTCGAGGCGGCGCAACGCGGCTGTGGTGATGACCAGTTGGGGAGCGGCGCCGGGCAGCCACCAGGCGTCGGGGCGTTCCCCCTCCAGGACGACGAGACGATCCGCTCCGGGCTCCTCGCCGGGCAACAGCGGTGCGCGCAGCAGGAGTTCGGACCGGCTCCGCCGCCGGCGGAGCCGCGCCCGTACGATCTCGCGCGCCAGCATCGCCGCCGTCCAGGCACCGCCGCACGCGAGGACCACGGCCGTGGCGGCGGCCCAGGGACTTCCCGCACTCAGCGGCGCGTAGGCGTCGACGACCGACGCCGGTGCTCCGTCGAAGACATGGCCGCGCACGGCCACCCAGGCGGCGGACGCGCTCAGTGTCATCGACAGGACGCAGCACAACAGGACCGCCGCCACCACGCATTGCCACACCCACAGGGCGACCACCGGCTCCCGGTCCGGCCAGTCCGCCCGTGCGAGCAGTCGTGGAGCGACCACGGAGGCCAGGGCGCCGAGCAGCAACAGTGCCGCGGGGAGCATCATGGCCCGAAGCCTATGAGCGGGGCTCGCCGCTGGATACGGGCAACGACCCCAAGTGACGTACGCCACGGTTTCGCGCCGCACCCGAGGGCCCTTCCCGGCGCCCCCGGCTCGCGGCGCGGCCGGGTTTTCCGGTCGCGGGGGGGGGGGGGGGGGGGGGGGGGGGGGGGGGGGGGGGGGAGGGGGGGGGAGAGGGGGGCACCAGCAC
>NZ_JBVJCT010000012.1:0-177326 GCF_055588305.1 Streptomyces sp. NPDC042002
CTCCCCCCCACCCCCCCCCCCCCCCCCCCCTCCCCCTCCTCCTCACCCCCCCCCCCCCCCCCCCCCCCCCCCCCCCCCCCCCCCCCCCCCGGGCCCGTTTTCGGGAGAGGCGCTTGCACTCGCAGGGGTCGAGTGCTAATCATTGGCGTTAGCACTCTCCCAGTGAGAGTGACAGAACTTGGATCGGGCCAGTGAGGCCCGCGGGCCTGTGGGGCAAGGAACCACAAGGCTCGCAGGCCGTCCGTCGCGGGCGCGGGCACGATCCGGAGAAATCCACCCCGTCCGGGAGGACCACTTCACATGGCCAAGATCATCGCGTTCGACGAGGAGGCACGGCGCGGTCTCGAGCGCGGGATGAACCAGCTCGCCGACGCCGTCAAGGTCACCCTCGGCCCCAAGGGCCGCAACGTCGTCCTCGAGAAGAAGTGGGGCGCGCCCACGATCACCAACGATGGTGTTTCCATCGCCAAGGAGATCGAGCTCGAGGACCCGTACGAGAAGATCGGCGCCGAGCTGGTCAAGGAAGTCGCCAAGAAGACGGACGACGTCGCCGGCGACGGTACGACCACGGCGACCGTGCTGGCCCAGGCGCTCGTGCGCGAGGGTCTGCGCAACGTCGCCGCCGGCGCCAACCCGATGGCTCTCAAGCGCGGTATCGAGAAGGCCGTCGAGGCCGTCTCCGGTGCCCTCCTCGAGCAGGCCAAGGATGTCGAGACCAAGGAGCAGATCGCCTCCACGGCCTCCATCTCCGCCGCCGACACCCAGATCGGCGAGCTCATCGCCGAGGCGATGGACAAGGTCGGCAAGGAAGGCGTCATCACCGTCGAGGAGTCCCAGACCTTCGGTCTGGAGCTGGAGCTCACCGAGGGTATGCGCTTCGACAAGGGCTACATCTCGGCGTACTTCGCCACCGACATGGAGCGTATGGAGGCCGTTCTCGACGACCCGTACATCCTGATCGCGAACTCCAAGATCGCGAACGTCAAGGACCTGCTCCCGCTCCTCGAGAAGGTCATGCAGGGCGGCAAGCCGCTGCTGATCATCGCCGAGGACGTCGAGGGCGAGGCCCTGTCGACCCTGGTCGTCAACAAGATCCGTGGCACCTTCAAGTCCGTCGCCGTCAAGGCCCCGGGCTTCGGTGACCGTCGCAAGGCCATGCTCGGCGACATCGCCATCCTCACGGGCGGCGAGGTCATCTCCGAGGAGGTCGGCCTCAAGCTGGAGAACGCGGGTCTGGACCTGCTGGGCCGTGCCCGCAAGGTCGTCATCACCAAGGACGAGACCACGATCGTCGACGGCTCCGGCTCTGCCGACCAGGTCGCCGGCCGGGTCAACCAGATCCGTGCCGAGATCGAGAACTCGGACTCGGACTACGACCGCGAGAAGCTCCAGGAGCGCCTGGCGAAGCTGGCCGGCGGCGTGGCCGTCATCAAGGCCGGTGCCGCCACCGAGGTCGAGCTCAAGGAGCGCAAGCACCGCATCGAGGACGCCGTTCGCAACGCGAAGGCGGCCGTCGAGGAGGGCATCGTCGCCGGTGGTGGCGTGGCCCTGCTCCAGGCTTCCTCGGTCTTCGAGAAGCTTGAGCTCACGGGTGACGAGGCGACCGGCGCCAACGCCGTGCGTCTCGCCCTGGAGGCCCCGCTCAAGCAGATCGCCGTCAACGGTGGTCTCGAGGGTGGCGTCATCGTCGAGAAGGTGCGCAACCTGCCCGTCGGTCACGGCCTGAACGCCGCGACCGGTGAGTACGTCGACATGATCGCCGAAGGCATCATCGACCCGGCGAAGGTGACCCGCTCTGCTCTGCAGAACGCCGCCTCCATCGCCGCGCTGTTCCTCACCACCGAGGCCGTCATCGCCGACAAGCCGGAGAAGGCCTCGGCCCCGGCCGGCGGCGGCATGCCGGGCGGTGACATGGACTTCTGATCGACCCCGGTCGATCATCGTCCTGACGTTCCGAGGGCGGCACCTTCCCGCGAGGGAGGGTGCCGCCCTCGGGCGTTTCCCCGAGCCTCCTGATCCCCATCGAGGCCGGCGGACCCGGTCAGGGCCTGCGCCCCTTCCGGGCTCAGCGCCGGCTCAACGGCCTCGCGGAGCCCTAAAGGGCACCCTCCTGAACAGGGGCCCGGGATTCCGGGTGATCTGGATCATCGGTCGGGGCGGCGGCACGCAGCGCCGCCTCGACCTGGCGGTTGCCGGTCATGGTCGACGTGACGGCGGTCATGGTGAGGAGGAGGCCGGCGGCGGTGTAGAGCGGGGTGCGTACGTCGTAGGTGGTGGCCAGCCAGCCGCCGAGGAAGGCGCCGAACGGGGCGGCGCACATGGCGAGCATGCGGGAGGTGGAGGCGACCCGGCCCATCAGGTGGGCGGGGACGACCGCCTGCCGGAGGGAGGGGCCGAGCACCATCGTGGCGCCCATGCCCGCTCCGCAGACGGCGAGCGCGAGGCCGGCGACGTACGGGTTCGGGGCCACGGCAAGGCCCAGGATGGCGAGTCCCTCGACCGCGGCCGTGCAGGTGAGCGCGGTGCCGGTGCCGAGTCGTCGGCCGAGGAAGGAGGCGATGCCCGCGCCGAGCAGGCCGCCGGTGGCCTCCGCCGTGAGGAGCAGGCCGAAGCCGAAGGTGTCGATGCCGAGACGATCGTGCGCGAAGAGGGCGAGTACGGTCTCCACGGCGAGGAAGGCGATGTTCCCGACCGCCGGACGCAGCGCGAGCCCGAGCAGTAACTGATCCCGGAATACGTACGAGGCGCCGGCCCGCGCCTGCCGCAGCAGCGACTCACGGGCCTGCGGTACGGGCCGGGGTGCGGCAGGCAGCGACCGTACGAGCAGTGCGGAGAGCGTGAACGACACCGCGTCGGCGAGCAGCGGAACCGCCCGCCCGAGCGCGAGCAGGGCACTGCCCGCGGGCGGCCCCGCGAAGCCGGACGCGGCGGTCTGGGCGCCGCGCAGGCGGGCGTTGGCGCGCTCCAGGAGCGCGGGGTCGCGGCCGAGCAGATCCGGCAGATAGGCCGTGGCGGCCGTGTCGAAGAAGAGTCCGCCGAGGCCGAGCAGGAAGGCGACGGCCGCGAGCAGGGGAATGCTCAGCACGTCGAGCGCGGCCGCCGCCGCCGGTATCGCGAGCAGCACCGCACGCGCCGCGTCCATGACCCACATCGTGCGCCGACGGTCCCAGCGGTCCACCAGCGCGCCGCCGAGCACCCCGAAGAGCAGCCAGGGCAGCGTTCCGGCGGCCGTGACGACGGCGAGCGCCATCGGATCCCGCGTCAACGTCAACGCGAGCAGCGGCAGCGCGGCATGCGACACCCCGTCACCGAGCGAGGACACCGTCTGCGCGGTCCACAGCCGTTCGAACCCGGTCGGTAACTTCCTTATGTCTGAGGTCACTTGGCGTCCCCTTCGGCCTGCTCGCGCGATGTCGGGTGGAACAGTGCGAAGACGAGTGACGTGTCCGGCAGCGACGGGTCGGACAGCTCCCGGTACTCGATCGCCAGTGCCTGTAGCCGCGCCCCCAGCTCCGCGAACTGCTCGTCGGTGAGCCGCAGATGCGCCATCCCTACGTGCCGCTCGCCGTCCACCGGCGACGCCTCCAGGTCCGCCACCGCGTGCCGCATCAGCACGTCCGGGCCTCCCTCGCCCGGATCCGGCAGCACGATCGACCGCGCGGCCATGGCGTAGTACCGCTCGGTGACCCCCCGGACCTTCCGCGTTCGCACCACCTTCACCAGGCCGGCCCGCTCCAGCAGCCGTACGTGGTAGCTGGAACTCCCCTTCGCGACGCCCACTCGCTCGGCGATCTGCGTGATCGTCGCGGGTTCGAAGCGGAGCACGGCCATGATCCGGTGACGCGTGAGGTTGGAGACGGCGCGTAGCTGGTCGTCAGTGGTGACGTGGAACGTCTCGGGGAGATCGTCGGTAGGCATGCCTCCAATGGTCAACACTTCTTGACCATTGGGCAAGGGGGTTTTTCGGCCTTCCGGAACCGGCCACCCGTTACCCGGTCCCCGCGGGCGTGGTCCGGATCACAGCGACGGATCTCGGCTCGGTGGAATGCCGTGTCCGGTGTCGCGGTTGACGCTGAAGAGCAGTCGATGCATGTGCACATACCGCACGGAATCTCCTGCCTCGCCGACCACTCGACGTCATACCGACCACCTGTTCGAGGAGCCCCCACGTGACCGCTGACGCCGCGTCCCGCGCAGCCGAGATCCTTTCCCGCCCCGTTTCCCTGAACGGCCTGACCGTCCCGAACCGGATCGTCATGGCGCCGATGACCCGGATGTTCTCGCCGGGCGGTGTACCGGGTGAGGACGTGGTCGGCTACTACTCCCGCCGCGCCGCCGCGGGCGTGGGCCTGATCGTCACCGAGGGCACCTACGTCGGCCACGACTCGGCCGGACAGAGCGACGCGGTGCCGCGCTTCCACGGGGAGGACCAGCTCGCCGGGTGGACGAAGGTCGCCGACGCCGTGCACGCGGCGGGCGGCACGATCGTCCCGCAGCTCTGGCACATCGGCATGGTCCGCAAGGCGGGCGAGCCGCCCTTCGCGGACGCTCCGCCCGTCGGCCCCTCCGGCCTCTACAAGGAGGGCGCCGAGGTCACCGGCGAGAGCATGACCCAGCAGGACCTCGACGACGTCATCGAGGCGTTCGCCAAGGCCGCCGCGGACGCCGAGCGCATCGGCTTCGACGGTGTCGAACTGCACGGCGCCCACGGCTACCTGCTCGACCAGTTCCACTGGGCGGGCACCAACCGCCGCGAGGACGCGTACGGCGGCGACCCGGTGGCCCGTACGAAGTTCTCGGCGGAGATCGTCGCCGCGGTGCGCGCCGCGGTCTCGCCCGAGTTCCCCGTCCTCTTCCGCTACTCGCAGTGGAAGCAGCAGGCCTACGACGCCCGGCTCGCCGAGACCCCGGAGGAACTGGAGGCGATCCTCGCCCCGCTCGCCGCGGCCGGTGTGGACTCCTTCCACGCCTCCACGCGCCGCTACTGGGTGCCCGAGTTCGACGGTTCCGACCTCAACCTCGCCGGCTGGACGAAGAAGCTGACGGGCAAGCCCACCATCACCGTCGGCTCGGTCGGCCTGGACGGCGACTTCATCAAGGCCTTCGCGGGCGAGGGCTCCCCGGTCAAGGGCATCGACGACCTCCTCGACCGCATGGAGCGCGACGAGTTCGACCTCGTCGCCGTCGGCCGCGCGCTGCTCCAGGACCCCGAGTGGGCCGCGAAGGTCCTGGCCGGCCGCTTCGACGACCTGGCCCCGTACGACGCGGCGGCGCTCGGTTCGCTGAGCTGACCCGGCGTGGGGGCCGGACCGACGGGAGCTGTCACACGCGCGGCCGCTCCCGCCGGTCGGCCATCGCCGCACGCGCGGCGGCGGCGTGGGCGTGGACCGCGGTGGAGGTGAGCGGGCCGGTGAACCGTGGGGCGGTCTCGCCCCGGCACGGCCCGCAGACACCGCCGGGCAGCGCCTCCGGAGGCCCCGGGGTCCCGCACTTCGCGCATTCCAGGGCGCGCAGGGGTGGGCGAGACGGGGTGTCCGGTACGGGTTCCGGCGGGAGTTTGCTGGTCAGGCGCTGCCGCACGAGGGCGGCCGGACTGTGGACGGGGACGGGGAGTCCCGCGGTGAGGGCCCGGATCACCTGTTCGTCGGTGGCGCCCCGCACGAACCACTCGGTCAGCAGGGGCGCGAGGTCCGCGCAGTCCCTGGCCGACAGGGACAGGACCGGGGTCGTACGGCCCAGTGCCGCCAGCAGGATGTGGGCGCGGGAGCGGGTGGGGGCGGACCGCCGGTCCGGGGGTTCCTCCGGGATGTCGCCGCGGCTGAACCCCGCCCACCAGCCGTCGTCGCGCGCCGTTCGGGTGAACCACGATCGAGTGACCCAGCGAGAGCTTCCCGAACCGGCCAGATGTTCGCGTCCACGGCGCAAGTGGCCCGCCCGGGTCAGGTTGTTGAGCGCGGTACGCAGCGCGCACTGCCCGTACGGCAGCTCCTTGGCCAGCGTTTTCACGGAGATGTCGGCCCCGTCGGAGAGCCGGTCGACATACGCGGCGATCGCCGCCTCCCGCGGCGGGAGGTGCGCGAAGTCGTCGCTCGCGCGGGGGCGTTGCCCCGGTGCGCTGCGCTTGCCGTAGCCGGGATTGGCCATCGGGTGCGGGAAGGCGTGCGCGGAGCGGGGCGCGGCACTAAAGTTGGCGTCAGCCATGGGATCGACCTCATTCGTCGGATCTCGTTGGTCAAACCCCCGCAGGTGTTGGCGCACCTGGCGGGGGTTGTTCGTTCTGTGGGCACGCTAGAGCCTGGTGACTGTGCGTGGCAAGTCGGTCGCGAGAAGTCAACTCTCCAGGGTGGGTGGGCGGGTTGGGCCCACCGCCCATTCCTTGTTGAGAGCGCTCGGAGTTCGGTACTTGAGCTTCGGACCTGGGGCTACTGGGCCTTGACCCCTTCGAGGAAGGCCGCCCACGCCTGGGCCCGGAACGTCAGCCGGGGCCCGGCGGGGTTCTTGGAGTCCCGCACGGGGACGAGGGTGGGGTGACCGTCGGCGACTTCGAGGCAGTCGCCGCCGTCACCGGCGCTGTACGTCGACTTGCGCCAGCGAGCGACCTCCAGGCAGTTGCCGCCGCTGGCGTCGCTGTAGTTGGACCGGTACCAGGTGACCGAACTCAGTTCGTACTCATGGGTGTTGTTCTCCATGTTCGTAATCATGCGCCACGGACTCGACCAGGGACAGGGAGGCCTTTGGCGCGAGTGCCGCCGCCTGAATGAGGTTGAAGGTGAGACTGTGCCGGGCGACCGTGGCCGGGTCGTCCACCAGCTTCCCCATGTCCACCCCCTCGACGAAGCACAGCGGGGGCGCGTCCATGAACTCCATGAGCTTCAACGAGCCGCCCATCGCGGCATGTGTACCGGCGTCGAACGTCAGCATCTGCATGATGATCCGGCGGCGGTGCGCCAGGTCGGCCAAATGGCGAAGAGCCTCTGCCATCGTCGCGGCTCCGCCGACCGGTCGGCGGAGCGCGGCCTCGTCCAGAACCACCCACAACAACGGGGTTGTTGGATCGTCAAGGAGGCGGGCGCGTTCCATGCGGGTCGCCACCAGGTCATCGATCTCGGTGTCGGGGACGGTCGGCCGATAGATGCGGAACAGGTCCGCGGCGTACGCCGGAGTCTGCAACAAGCCGGGGATGAGCAGCGGGAGATAGTGCTTGATCGCCGTCGCGATCGCCTCCGCCTCCGCCGCCTCGGCGAAGTGGTCCGGGTACCTCGACTTGGCGAGGGCGGCGCAGTTACGGGTGAAGAACCCGTTCGTCCCCAGGATCTCGTCTATCTGGACGGCGTACTCAAGCTGCAACCGCCGTGTCCCCGACTCCAGTTGGCCGACGAACGAACCGCTGACGAAGAGGGGTTCGCCCAGTTCGGCCTGGCTGAGGCCGGCGTTCTCGCGGGCGTGCCGCAACTCCGCGCCGATCATGGCGCGGGGTGAGGAGGACGGGTCGAGGTCCTTGGGTCCGGGCATGGCGACTCCCTGTCACACAGGTGGGGTTGTTGGAGCGCCGACTCTTCCCAGGTTAGAGGGGTGATGGCCACGCTGGGTGGTGAATACGGACACTCAGCGTGGAAGGTGCGGTGCGATGGAGATGACGTCGAGTAAGCGCGTGCGGCCGACGGAGGAGATCGTCGAGGAGCTGCGGGCGGCACTGACCGGGGTCGGCGTGGTGCTGCCGTCGCTGCGGGTCGATCCGGTGACCGGCGCGAGCGACGAGCCGTTCGCCCTGGTCGCGCTCGGCCGCTGCAACGTGGGCACCGCCCAGAAGCTGACCGCCGTGCTGCGCGAGTGCGGCGTTCGTGACGGCCGCGGTGAGGCGTGAGCGCGGAGTACGCCGTCGACGTTCGGGACGGGCGGCTCGGGCAGGTGATGGGGCGCGAGGGCGGACTCGTACAACTGCGGCCGCCCGGCGGCGGTTGCGAGTGGGACTGTCCCGAGGACGCCCTCGGGGAGGCGCCGCCGGGGGAGGTGCTGCGGGCGCGGGTCCGGCGGCTCAACGCGGAGGCGCGCCTGCCGTGACCCCGCGCCCGGGAGAGGGGCGGGACCGCTCGCCTACAGATTCCCCATCGGCTCGATGTCCACCTTCACCGGCGTGCCCCAGATGCGGAGTACCTCGTAGTCGGTGAACTCGTGGACGAGGCGGTAGGCCATGCCGGGGCGGGGGGTCCGGCGCTCGGCGGCGAGGTAGCGCTCGGCTTCCTGGCGGTCGCGCCGGGGGGTGCCGCACAGGTGCCACTCCTGGCCGCTCCAGACCTCCGGGAGCCAGCGCTGCTGGGGCTGCGGGCGGTCGGCGCGGACTCCGTAGCGGGTCATCGTGCGGTCGGGCAGCTCGTCGGGGGCGGGCGCCCGGCCGTGCCCGTACGCGTCGTTCACCTCGGTGCGGCGGGCGGTGCGGCGGCGGGTCTCGCAGAGCAGGCAGCGGTCCGGGGCGCTCTCGTCCACCGGGCCGGTCGGATGCTCGGAGCAGCGGGTGGTCGGCGCCGCCGTCGTCACCGTGTCGTCGAGCAGGTCCAGGGCCCGCTTCAGGTCCGCCTTGACCTCGTGCAGCTTGGCGTCGGGGGTGTCGGTGTTCAGTGCGTCACCGTGCTCCCCGAGCAGCCGCAGGGCGCGGCCGAGGGCGGTCAGCTGTGCGTGGTTCATGGGCCCAGCCTCGCACGCGCCACCGACAGTGCGGCTGGGACAAGGTCCTAAACGGTGGCCTGTTCCGCGGCCTGTTCCGCCCGGGGTGCCGGTGTCACGCCGCCGAGGCCGAAGAAATAGGTGGCCGCGAACCCGACGGCGTACCCGGTGAGCAGGCCGCCCGCGTAGATCGCCGCGGTCAGGGCGAGGCTCCGGTTGCCGGACAGCAGCGGGAACAGGGCCAGGCCCGAGGGGCCGATGGCCGTCGAGCCGACCCGGTCGCCCAGCATCGAGAAGAAGCCGATGAAGGCGCCGCCCGCCGCGCCGCCCGCGCAGGCGGTGACGAAGGGGCGGCCGAGGGGGAGCGAGACGCCGTAGATCAGGGGTTCGCCGACGCCGAGGAGTCCGGCCGGGAGCGCCGATCTGATCGTCGTACGCAGCGAGGTGTCGTGGCGCAGCCGGACGTACACGGCGAGGGCGGCGCCGACCTGGCCGGCGCCCGCCATGGCCAGGACGGGCAGCAGGACGGTGTAGCCCTGCTGCTCGATGAGCGTGGTGTGGATGGGGATGAGGGCCTGGTGCAGGCCCAGCATCACCAGAGGCAGGAACAGGGCGCCGAGTACCAGCCCGGCGAAGGCGCCGGTGGTGGAGAGCAGCCAGGCGGCGGCCGTGCCGATGGCGGAGGAGAGCGCACCGGCCGCGTACATCAGCGCGTACAGCGTGACCAGGCCGGTCAGGAGCACCGTGAGGGTGGGGGTGACCAGGACGTCCAGGGTGGGCGGGACCCAGCGGCGGCACCACTTCTCCACGTACGTTCCGAGCAGGGCGGCGGCCAGGGCGCCCAGGACGCCGCCCTGGCCGGGGGCGAGCGTCACGCCGAGGACCGTCACCTTGGCGACCCCCGCGTACACGATCACCGAGGCCACCGCGCCGCCCAGGATCGGGGTGCCGCCGAACTCCTTGGCCGTGTTGTAGCCGACGAAGACGGCGATGAGCGCCATGAATCCGGCGGCGATGGCGGTCAGGGCGGGGGTGAGACCCGGCAGCACGCCGAGGTTGACCAGCAGGCCGTTGAGGCCCGCGATCACCCCGCAGCCGATCAGGCCGGGGATCAGCGGCACGAAGATGTCGGCGATCCGCCGCAGGAGCAGTTTGAGGGGGGTGGCGTTGCGGCGGGTCCTGGCGGCCTTCAGTTCGGCGCCGCGCAGGGCGAGCCGGTCGGCCGTGGTGGTTTCGGCGTCGTGCGGGGCGAGCCGGTCGGCCGTGGTCGTCAGCAGCGCCTCGAACTCGGGCGTGACGCGGGCGACCGTGCCGGGGCCCAGCACGATCTGGCAGGTGTCGCCGTCCGCGACCAGGCCGAGGACGGCGGGCAGGGCCCGCAGGCCCTCCTCGTCCACCAGGTTCCGGTCCCGCAGGCCGAGCCGGAGCCGGGTCATGCAGTGGGCGACGGTGAGGACGTTCGCGGGGCCGCCCACGAGGGGGAGGAGCGCCGCTGCTGTGGTGGAGCCCGGTGTGCGCACTCCCCGAGCGTGCTGGTCAGCCGGACGCCTTCGCCAGCGCGGCGCGCAGATGGCCCTCGGACTCCTCCAGAAGGCGGGCGGCGGTGGGCCCGTCCACGCCGCCGAGGACGGTCAGGATGGCGTTCTTCACCTCGCCGTCCGTGGCGGCGAGCGCGTGTTCGATCTCCTCGTCGGAGGCTCCGGTGGCGAGCGCGACGATCCGGCGGGAGCGGGCCCGCAGCTTCTCGTTCGAGGCGCGGACGTCGACCATCAGGTTCCCGTACGTCTTGCCGAGCCGGATCATCGTGATCGTCGAGAGCATGTTGAGGACGAGCTTCTGCGCGGTGCCCGACTTCAGGCGGGTGGAGCCGGTGAGCAGTTCGGGGCCGACGACGACCTCGATGCCGTGGGCGGCGGCGGCCGCGAGCGCGCTGTGCGCGTTGCAGGACAGGCCGACCGTGAGCGCGCCCTGCTTGCGGGCGTGCTCGACCGCGCCCACGGCGTACGGGGTGCGGCCCGACGCGGAGACGCCGACCACCGTGTCGTCGGCCGTCACGGCGAGCGCGTCCAGGTCGGCCGCCGCCAGTTCCCGGGAGTCCTCGGCGCCCTCGATCGAGGTGACCATGGCGGTCGGGCCGCCCGCGATCACGCCGACGACCTGGGAGGGCTCGGTGTTGAAGGTGGGCGGGCACTCGGAGGCGTCCAGGACACCGAGGCGGCCCGCGGTGCCGGCGCCCGCGTAGATGAGGCGCCCGCCGCGGGACATGCGCTCCGCGATGTCGTCGATCGCGGCGGCGATGAGCGGGAGCTGCGCGGCGACGGCCGTCGGCACCGTCGCGTCCTCCCCGTTCATGAGCCGCGCGATCTCCAGCGTGGGCAACCGGTCGATCTCGGACAGTTCCGGGCGGAACGCCTCGGTGGTCAGCGTCTCCAACTCTGCTCGAAGATCGCCGTGGTCGGGCATGGAGGTCATGGGAGGAGCGGCTCTTTCCGGTGAGGTGTCGTACCGCGCCCCGGGGGCGGGGCGCGGGCCGGGGACGGCGTGCGGCATCGCCGCGCGGGCGCGACGAGCCACCCACGGGACAGCGGTCTCCCCGATGGATCAGGTTCCCGGTCTGTGGCGCGGTGCGGCTAGCGACCGCCGCGCGGGGAGTGGCGGTGCGCCAGGGCCTCGTACGAGGCGGACAGCGCGGGCGCCGCCGTCTCGTAGGTGCGCTGGGCGACCCCCACGAACAGACAGTCCACCACCAGGAGCTGGCTGGTGCGCGACGACATGGCCGCCGGGCGCAGCTCGCTCTCGCGGGCGGTCGAGGTGGTGAGGATGTGGTCGGCGTACTGCGCGACCGGTCCGCTCGGACGGCCGGTGATCGCCACCGTCGTCGCCCCGTGCTCGAAGGCGACCCGGAGCGGTTCGATGACGTCGCCGGTCGAGCCGGAGTGCGTGATGGCTATCGCCACGTCCTTGGCGCGCAGCTGCACCGCGTTGGTCACCGCGAGGTGCGGGTCGCTGTGCGCGTGGGCTATGAGCCCGATCCGCATGAGCTTCTGCAGGAGATCCTGGGCGACCAGACCGGACGCGCCGACTCCGTAGATGTCGACGCGGCGGGCGGTGGCTATGGCGGCGACGGCGTGGCCGAGCTGGACCGTGTCGAGCGCTGCGGCCGTGTCGGCGAGGGTCTGCTGCTCGTCGTACGCGAGCTTCGCCACGACGTCGGCGATGGGGTCGTCGACCGCGATGTCGGCGGTGACGGCGGGGGCCCGGCCCGACTGCTGCTGGGCGGCGAGCCCGGCGAGCGCGAGACGCAGGTCCCGGTATCCGGGATAGCCGAGGAGGCGGGCCGTGCGCACGACCGTGGCCTCACTGGTGCCGGTGAGCTCGGCGAGCCCGGTGACCGTGAGGGCCGCGCAGCCGGCCGGGTCGGCGGCGACGGCCTCGGCGACCCGCTGCATCGAGCGTGTCATCGAGGGCGCGAGGGTGCGCACCCTGGCCGCGAGGGCGGCGGGGGCGGGCGGTGCCTCACCCGCGAAAATTTCCTTCACGTCATGGGTCACACCATGAAAGATATTTTCCTTTGGGGTGGACGGTCAAGGGTGCGCACAATAGGGGCATGGACCCCACCGGCAGCCCCCTCAGCCCCCTGGAGCAGGCGTTGCACGCGGCGCGCGCCCGTGTGCTCGCCGACCTGATCGCGGGCCGGGTCGCCGAGGCGGACGTCGTCTCCCTGGTCGAGGACTCCGTGGTGCAGCGCCGCTGGTGGGTCGAGCAGTGGCCGGAGGGCGCCGGATTCGTCGCCGGGCTCGTCGCCCAGGACGTGCAGGACGCGCTCCTGGAGCGGTACGGGCGGTGGCCGCTCTGCCCGGTGTGCGCCGCAGGCGACCCGCACGCCCTCGAAGTCGAGCCCGAGTTGGGGCCCGACCCGCACTGGGTGTGCCACCAGGCGGGCGTGAAGGTGTCCCCGGTGGGCTCCCTCGCCTCGGCGACCGGCGGAAACCCGCCCTCGTGACCGTCTACATCGATCCACCCACGTGGCCGGGGCACGGCCGGGTGTGGTCCCACCTGATCAGCGATGTCTCGTACGACGAACTCCACACGTTCGCCGAGGAGTTGGGGGCGCCTCCGCGCGCCTTCGAGCGCGACCACTACGACATCCCCTCGCACCGCTACGCCGACGCGGTCGCCGCGGGAGCGGTGGAAATCAGCAGCCGCGAGGTCGTACGGCTGCTGCACGGGTCGGGACTGCGCCGCCGCAAGCGCGCGGGCTGACCGCGCGGGGCGCGGGTGCTCTCGGGGGCGCCTTCGCGGGGCCCTCACCGGGCTGTCGCGCTCGCCCGCGACCTTGCGCCCGCCGGGGGTTGCAGGGCGGGCCGCCCCCGGCCAACCGGCCCGGCCGCCCGGTCAACAGGCCCCCGCCCTCTCAGCTTTCGCGGGCGTACAGCCGCAATGACCCGTCCAGGCCGTGCAGTTCGCGGGCCGCCTTCTCCAAGTCCTCGCTCACGCGGGTGAATCCGGCGCGGGCGATCACCCGCTGGGACGGGGCGTTGTCCTGCTCGATGGCGGCGAACAGGAGCTTGACGTCGTCGCGGGCGAGGGCCTGCTCGGAGAGGGCGCACAGGGCCTCGGTCGCGTAGCCCCGGCCGCGGGCGTTCTCCGCGAGGTCGTAGCCGACCTCGGCGCGTCCCTCCTCGTCGGGCACGCTGTGGAAGCCGATCCCGCCGACCGCCCGCCCGTCCTCGCGCCGTACGAGGACGAACATCCCCCATTCCGGCCGGTGCGCCCCCTCCTCGTACGCGCTGACGATCATCCCCGCGGCGTCCCGTGTGCCCTCGAACGGGCCGCCCTCGATCCAGTCGAAGCCGCCCGTGCCGCCCGCGTTCAGATCGGCGGCGGCTGCCGGGGTGACCCCCTGGAGGGTGAGCCGCTCGGCCCCGATCACCAGGTTGTTGCTCCAGCGCCACTCGGCGAGCGGTTCCCGGCCGGGCAGGTCACCGCGCCCGGTGGCCCACAGGAGCGTGCTCCACGGGGCGTCGGGTTCGGGCCGGACGTGCGGGAAGATCCGGGTGAGGACCCAGGCGCACAGCTCGGCCGGCGGGCTGTACGGGAGGCCGAGTCCCTCGGCGATGTCGTGCGTGTGCAGCAGGATCTCGGTGACCCCCATCGCGGCGAAGCCCTCGCGGTTCGCGCTGCGGAACGGGTACGGGTGGAAGGCGCGCACCTCGCGCGGTGTCGTCCGGACGGCGGCGGCGAGCAGCCCGCCGGTCGCCTCGATCACGTCGACGACCCCCGCGTTGCCGGTGCCGTCGTCCAGCGTGATGCCGAACGGCACGTACGCGGTGGTGGCCCGCCCGGCCAACTGCCCGGCGTACGCGATGAGATCACCGGCGACGTGTTCGGCGGTCAGCCGGCAGCTCCACTCCAGCCGTCCCGCCCGTACGCCGTCCCAGTCCCGCCCGGCCGCGGGCCGCAGCAGCGCGGCACAGCTCGCGACGGCTTCTTCCACCCGGTCCCCGCCCATGTCTTCCATGCGGCCGAGAATAGGACGGATCACGCCTTGGAACGTACGGGATTCTTCGCCGGTCCCCCCTCGCCCACGACCCTTGAGCCCGGCGTACGGCGGTGCGGTCGCAGCGATACGACGGCCAGGCCGATGGCCGCCACGTTCAGCGCCGCGCCCGCCCAGGCGGTGGCCGGGTAGCCGAGCCCGGCGTCGATGACGGTGCCGCCGAGCCAGGGACCGGCGGTGTTGCCCAGGTTGAAGGCCGCGGTGGTGGTGGCGGCGGCCAGGGTGGGGGCGGCCGCGGCGACGTCGAACATCCGGGCGTTCAGGGCGGGGGCGGTGCTGAAGCAGGCGACCCCGAGCAGGAAGGAGAGCAGGACGGCGGCGACGGCGTACCGCCCGAGGAGGGCGAACGCGACGAGGACGACGGTGTCCGCCACCATGCCGCTGATCAGCACCCCGAACAGGTGGGCGTCGGTGAACCGGCCGCCGATCGTCGTCCCGATGACCGCGCCCACGCCGAACAGCGCCAGTACGGTCGGGACCCAGCCCTTGTCGAGGCGGGCGACATCGGTGAGCAGCGGGGCGAGATAGCTGAACGCGCAGAAGACACCTGCCGCGGTGAGCGCGATCGTGCCGATGGACAGCCAGACCTGCCGGTCACGGTAGACGAGCAGTTCCCTGCGGAGCCGCGGCCGCTCGGCAGGGGGCGGAATGGGCGGGACGAGGGTCACGATGCCGACGAGCGCGACGGCGGACGCCGCCCCGACGGCCCAGAACGCGGCCCGCCAGCCGAGCCCTTCGCCGAGGAAGGCGCCCGCGGGCACGCCCAGCACGTTCGCGATCGACAGGCCGCCGATCATCACGGCCAGCGCCCGCGCCCGTGAGGTCACCGGCACCATCGCGATGGCCACGGCCGCGCCGACCGCCCAGAAACCCGCGCAGGCCAGGGCGCTGACGACACGGGACGCGAAGAGCACGGCGTAGCCCGGCGCGAGGGCGCCCGCCACCTGGCCGAGCCCGAAGACCGTGATCAGGGCGACGAGGGTGGTCCGCCTGGGCAGGCGGAGCGTGGCCACGGCGAGCAGCGGCGCGCCCACGACCATGCCGATCGCGAACGCCGAGATCAGCAGGCCCGCCTGCGGGATCGTCACGCCCATGTCGTCCGCGATGGGCGGCAGGAGCCCGGACAGCATGAACTCACTGGTACCGAGGGCGAAGACGGACAGGGCGAGGATGTAGACGGACAGGGGCATACGGGGGCGGTCGCCGGGCGGGGTGATGGTGGGAGCGACGGTGGAAGCGGTGCCGGGTATGTCCGGCTTCCGGGGGTCAGGGCTCGGGGGCATGCCTCCTTCGTACGTGTTCCGGAGCCTGCCGTCGAACTTCTTTTCTCGCCCGGACCGGTCCTCAGGTCCCCGTCAGTGCCGTCAGTTCGTCCCCCATGTTCCGGCGTGCCGGCCCCGACCACTCGCGTTCCCCGTACGAGGTCCTGAACAGCCCGGGCAGGTCCAGGAGTTGACGCAGTACGGCCGCCCGGCCCGCGCGGAAGGCGTCGTCGGGGACGAACGCGTACTCCTCGCGGACGGCGGCGGTGTAGGCGGCGTACGCGTCCGGGGGCGACGCCAGGACCGCCAGGTCCGCGTCGCACAGGACGGCGCCGTTGGTGTCGTCGTCGGCCGGGTCGTGGGAGACGGTGAGCCGGACGAGCCGGGCGACCTCGGCCGTGCGGTCCGCGCCGACGCCCAGTTCGGCCAGGGCGCGTTCGGCGAGCCGGGCCGAGCGCTCCTCGTTCTCCGAGCGGTCCGGCAGATACACGGCGTCGTGGAACCAGGCCGCCAGCCGCACGGCGGCCGGGTCGGCGGCATGCTCCCCGTGCGCCTCCAGTACGTCGACGCGGTCGAGGACCGCGAGGAGATGGCCGGTGGTGTGGTACCGGCGCTGGGGTTCGGCCCAGCGGTCCAGGAGGTTCGCCGCGTAGGGCCCGGGCGCGGGTCCGGACCCCTCGTGGCCGTCGCGGGCGGCCAGCACGGTGTCCGCCCAGCGTTTCGTCAGTTCCGCGTGGGCCGGGTGGCGGTTGCTCTCTGCTGCCATGAGGCCATTGTCCCCGTAGCCCGTAGCCCGTAGCCCGTAGCCCGTAGCCCGTAGCCCGTAGCCCGTAGCCCGTAGCCCGTAGCCCGTAGCCCGTAGCCCGTAGAGGGGCTGCCGGCTCAGGCGCGCCCGAGGAGTGGCCGCTCGCTGTCGTCCCGGGCGGGGCGGGTCCGGGCGCGGAAGGTGCGGCGGTAGGCGTCCGGAGGCACGCCGACCGTGCGGTTGAAGTGGCGGCGCAGCGTCGTGGCGGTGCCCATGCCGGTGGCCGCCGCGATGGTGTCGACACCGGCGTCGGTGGTCTCCAGCAACTCCTGTGCGTGGCGGATCCGTTGGGTCAGCAGCCATTGCAGCGGGGTGGTGCCGGTCACCGACCTGAAGTGGCGGCCCAGGTTGCGCGAGCTCATCCGCGCCTGGCGGGCCAGGTCCTCCACGGTCAGCGGACGGTCCAGCCGTTCGAGGATCCAGGGGAAGAGCTCGGCGAGCGGGTGGTGGTCGGGGGCGGGCACCGGGGTGGTGACGAACTGGGCCTGGCCGCCGTCCCGATGGGGTGGCACGACCAGATGGCGGGCGACGGTGTTGGCGACCGACGAACCGTGGTCGAGGCGTACGAGGTGCAGGCACAGGTCCATGGCGGCGGCCTTGCCCGCGGAGGTGAGCACCCTGCCGTTGTCCACGTAGAGGACGTCCGGATCCACCGTCACCCGGGGATGGCGGGCGGCCAGGGCCCGGGTGTGCGCCCAGTGCGTGGTCGCGCGCTTCCCGTCCAGCAGGCCCGCGGCGGCCAGGACGAACGCGCCGGTGCACAGGGAGGCCACGCGCGCGCCCGCCTCGTGGGCCGCGCGCACCGCGTCGACCAGGACGGCGGGCGGCTCCCGGTCGATGTCGGCCCAGCCCGGGACGATCACCGTGTCGGCACGCGGGAGTTGGTCGAAGCCGTGGTCGGGCTCCAGCCGGAACCGGCCCGCCCGCACGGCCTTCGGCCCGCACAGCGCGAGGTCGTACCAGGGGCCCGTCACGGCGGCCGGCGCGGAGCCGAAGACCTCGCAGGCCAGGGCCAGTTCGAAGTGGAGCATCCCGTCGGTGACGGCCAGCGCGACAGAAGTCATGTCCGGAATTGTATGGGGCGTGGCGTTCCGGACACTCGTGCGGGACGTCCGTCCTCGACAGGATGTCCGTGACGGATCAAGGCAGTTCACTTCGAGCACGGGGGAGAACCCATGGAGTCGGGGCAGGCGGTGACGGTGTTCGGCGCGTACGGGCACACCGGACGGTTCGTGGTGGCGGAACTGCTGGAGCGCGGGTTCGTCCCGGTCCTCTCCGGCCGGGACGCCGAGAAGCTGAAGGAACTGGCGGCCTCGCACCCCGGACTCGACGTCCGCCCGGCCTCGGTCGACGATCCGGCCTCGCTCGACCACGCGCTGGCCGGTGCGGCGGCTGTCGTCAACTGTGCCGGGCCCTTCGCCACGACGGCCGCCCCCGTGATCGAGGCGGCCCTGCGCGCCGGGATCCCGTACGTGGACGTGGCGGCCGAGATCGAGGCCAACCTCGACACGTTCGCGCACTTCTCGGAGCGCGCCCGCGCCGCGGGAACGGTGATCGTCCCCGCCATGGCCTTCTACGGCGGCTTCGGCGACCTGCTGGCCACCGCCGCGATGGGCGAGTGGACGGCGGCCGACGAGGCGCACATCGCGTACGGGCTGAGCGGCTGGCACCCCACCGCCGGTACGCGTGCCGCGGGCGCGGTCTCCCGGGAGCGGCGCGGCGGCCGGCGCGTCCGGTACTCCAACGGGCAGTTGGAGTACCGCCAGGACGCCCCGCCCACCCTGGAGTGGCCGTTCCCCGACCCGACGGGTCCGCGGACCGTCATCGGGGAGTTCTCGATGGCCGACGTGGTCACCGTGCCCAGCCACCTCGCCGTCCCCGAGGTGCGCACCTACATGACCGTCGAGGCGGCCGGGGAACTGGCGGCCCCGGACACCCCGGCGCCGCGTGCGGTCGACGAGCGCGGGCGGTCCGGGCAGACCTTCGTCGTCGACGTCGTCGTACGCTCCGCGGGCGCCGAACGGCGGGCCGTGGCGCGGGGCCGGGACATCTACGCCGTCACCGCGCCGCTCGTGGTGGAAGCGGTCGACCGTATCCTCACGGGCCGCACCAGGACGGTCGGTGTCGCCTCCGCCGGGAAGATCTTCGACGCCCCCGACTTCCTCCGCGCGCTGTCCCCGCACATCTCCTTCGAACTGCGCCGGTAGCGGGCGCACACCCCGCACGCCCTCACGCTCCTGGTCCGGGCCGGCCGGGAACGCGGTCATGTGCCGCTGCCCGCGGACCTCGACGACCCCCTGCGCCTGGGTGGCGTCCCCGGCGACCGGCCCCCGGCCCGCTACATCGGCGGCGCCGCGACCCTCGTACGGCTCTGCGCGGGCCGGCCGGTCGCGAAGACGACGGCGTACGAGCTGGTGGGGGCCGGGGAGGAAGAGCTCAATCTGTTCGGCTGAACGGCAGAGCCGCACGGGTGGGGCCGCACGGTTGGGCCGAACCGTGGGGAAGGGAGGGGCCGGAGGGGAAAACCCTCGACGGTCCCTCCACTCGCCGTGATCTTCTCGCGCCCCCGCTTCCGCCCGCGTACTCTTGGATTGGACTAGACCTGTAGCGGCCCAAGGGAAGAGGTCCGATGAGCGAGCGGAAGAGCGCAGTCCTGGAGGTGATCGCCCTCGACGTGGAGGACGCGGTCGCCGCTCAGGCCGGCGGTGCGGACCGGCTGGAGCTGGTCACCGACATGGCGGCCGACGGGCTGACTCCGTCGGTGGAGACCTTCGCCGGGATCCGTGCCTCCGTCGACATCGCCCTGCGTGTGATGCTGCGCCTGTCGGACGGCTTCGCGGCGGGCGGCGCGCGGGGCGTCGACACGCTCGTACGGGTCGCGGGGGAGCTGCGGGACGCGGGCGCGGACGAGTTCGTGCTCGGATTCCTGGACGAGGACGGCGGACCCGACCTGACCACGGTGGAGCGGATCGTCGACGGACTGGACGGCTGCCGCTGGACCTTCCACCGCGCGATCGACCGCGCCGCCGACCGTGACGCCCTGCGCAAGCAGCTCGCGGACCTGCCCGGCCTCGACGCCTATCTGACCGCCGGGTCCCCGACGGGCGTCGACGACGGGCTCTCCGTCCTCGCGGCCGAGTCCGCCCGCCGCGGTGAACCGGGATACGAGCCGCGGATCATGGTCGGCGGCGGTCTGCGCCTCGACCATGTGCCGGGGCTGCGCGCCGCGGGCCTCGACGCCTTCCACATCGGCGGTGCCGCCCGTCCGGGAGGCTGGACGGGACCGGTCTCGGCGGAGGCGGTACGGGAATGGCGGACAGCCCTCGACGCGTAGGCGCCGCCCCCTCGGCCGACGTACAGGTCGCCGCCCCCTCGGCCGACGTACAGGTCGCCGTCCTCTCGGCCGACGTACAGGGCGCCGTCCTCTCGGCCGAGGTGGAGAGCGCCGTCCCCTCGACGCGTGGAACGCCTTCCTCCTTGGCCGGTTCGGCGTCCGGCCGCCGACGGGAAGTTCAAGTAGGGCCTCGCGCCGAGCGGTTGGCGGGTCAGGCCGGCGTTACGCCGGAGGTCGCCAACCGGTCGGCGGGTCAGGCCGCGCGGCGGGTCGGGTCCGGATCGGCTCGGCCGGTGAGACCGGTCGCGCCGGTCCGGCCGGTCAGGTCAGCTCGGCCGGGAGCGGCGCCGCGTGCGTCACGATCAGCCCCGAGACCGCACGGGTGAGCGCCACGTACAGGCGGCGCAGGCCGGTGCGTTCGTCCGGCTCGCCGTCGACGACGGCCCGCGGCTCGTCCAGGACCACGTAGTCGTACTCCAGGCCCTTGGCGAGCGAGGCCGGTACCAGGGTCAGCCGGGTCTCGGCCGTCGTCTCCTCGCCGGGACCGAGATACGTCCGTCCGGCCGCCGTCAGCGCCTCGGCGAGCACCGGGATCCGGGCGTCGGCGGCGATCAGCCCGACCGACCCCTCGTGGCCCAGCAACTCCTCCACCGCGCCCAGGACTTCGGCGTCCGCCGCGCTCGCGCGCACCTCGAAGAAGCCCGGGTTCTCGCGCACCGACGCGACCGGTGTGAGACCGGGCGCGATGTGCGGCAGCAGCCGGGACGCGTAGGTGATGACGTCCGTGGGGACGCGGAAACCCGCCGTCAGCTCCTCGACGACGGCGTCCCCCTTGCCCAGATGGCCGAGGGCCTCCTCCCAGCTCCGGGTCGCCCAAGGGGTCGTCCCCTGCGCCAGGTCCCCGAGCACGGTCGCCGACCCCGTCGTGCAGCGCCGTCCCACCGCGCGGTACTGCATCGGCGACAGGTCCTGCGCCTCGTCGAGCACCACGTGCCCGAGGGAGTGCGTGCGCTGGACCAGGTCGGTGGCCTCGTCGATCAACACGGCGTCGGCGGCGGACCACTTGGCCGCCTTCACGCCGCGCACCGGCTTCGCCCAGAGGATCTCCTTCTGCTCGCCCTCGTCGAGCAGCCCCTCCGCGTGCTCGGCGAGGAACTCCGCGTCGGTCAGCAGCCGGAGCACGAGCTTCGCGGGGTCGACCTGCGGCCAGATCGCCTTGACGGCGGCCTTCACGGCGGCGTTGCGGGCGACGGCGTCCTGCACCCGGTCGTCCGGGGCCTCCCCGGAGCGCTCCATCTGGACCAGCACGGCGTGCGCGATCCGCTGCGGAAGGGCCTGGTGGGCGGCGCCGTACCGGATGTCCCGGCCGAGCAACTCCCTGACGATCTCCTCCAGTTCGTACGCCGGGACACGCCAGCGCCGTGATCCCCTGACCACCACGACGGGCTCCGCCGGGATGGTCACGTGCGAGCGGACGGCCCGGCGCAGCACCTGGGCCATCCGGGCGTCGCCCTTGAGCACGGCCGCGGCCGAGTCGTCGTCGCCACGCACCTCGACATGCGCGACGAGGTCGTCGACGGTCGCCTGCCTGACCTCCAATTCGCCGAGTGCGGGCAGGACTTGCTCGATGTAGTGCAGGAAGGACTTGTTCGGCCCGATGACCAGGGTGCCGGTGCGGGCGAGCCGCTCCCGGTGCGCGTACAGCAGATACGCGACCCGGTGCAGGCCGACGGCGGTCTTCCCGGTGCCGGGACCTCCCTGCACACAGACCGAACCGGACAGCCCGGACCGTACGATCTCGTCCTGTTCCGGCTGGATGGTCGCCACGATGTCGCGCATCGGACCGACGCGCGGGCGCTCGATCTCCTGCTGGAGCAGCTTGCTGGTGGCCGCGGCCTCGGCCGGGTCGGAGAGGTGCTCGTCCTCGTAGGCGGTGAGGTCGCCGCCGGTGTAGCCGAAGCGGCGGCGCAGTCCGACGTCCAGCGGGTCCTTCTTCGAGGCCCGGTAGAACGGCTGCGACACCGGCGCGCGCCAGTCGATGACCATCGGGTCGCCGCCGGCGTCGTGGACATGCCGGCGCCCGATGTAGAACCGCTCGCCCTCCGCGCCCTCCGCCCGGTCGGAGCCCGGCGGGTGCAGATAGTCGAGCCGTCCGAAGAACAGCGGGGTGTGGCTGAGGTCGGCGAGGGCCTTGATCCGCTCGCCGATCTGCCGGTGCAGCACCTCGGCGTTCACCCAGTTCGCGGTGACGTCGCGGATGTCGAGGTTCTCCGCGTCCTCGCGCATCGCGCGGAGCGCCGAACGGGACTCGGAGAGGTGGGCGCGCTCGCGGGACAGGGGATCGTCGGACTCGGACGGGGCGCCGGACGGACTGTCGGACAGAGTGGACACGCGGAATTGCCTCCGGGGAAACCTGCTTCGGGAGTGCTTCGGGAGTGCTTGGAGTGCTTGTGGGGTGACGCAGATCGTGGATCTCTGCGGATTTCGTTGGGAATCCGTGCGGAATCCGTGCGGAATCCGGTGTGATTCCAGGTGCCGTCCGGTTTCCGGCCGGGCGGCGGCACTCCGCGAAGGGAGGCGGGCAAGAGCGAAGATTCTAGGCGACGGACGGATGCCGGGGCCAACGGGTTTTCCGCTCCCCGACTGCCTTGTCAGGGTCGGGCACCCGGGGACCCTAGGGGGTGGTGTCCGTCGTAGGGCGTACGGCGGGGGGCCCGGAGCCGTACCTGGGGGGTGGCGAGGTTCGGTCCGAAGACCGACGCCATTCGGCGTATCAGTGCGCACCATGGAGATATGAGTGCAGCCACTTTCACCCAAGGTCCTGCCCATCCCGGGCCTGTCGCGCGAGGCGCGACGGCCGTCACCTCCGTCCACCATCGGCACCGCCTCGGCGACGCCGTGCGCGCCGTCAAGGTGTTCGCGCGAGCGGCGCTCGGTGTCGTGCTCCTCGGCGAATACGGCGAAGAAGCAGGCGTCCGCCACCACTGACGCGTACGCCCGCCCCTTCTGCCGCGCTACCCGGAACCCCGGCCCGGGTCGGCGGCCCCGCAAGCCGACCCGGCGCGGCTGAGCGGCATCCCGCCGCACGCCGACGGCCTGTCCGTCGCTTGATGGCCTGGCCACCCGTCCGGGAGCAGGAGAGCCCCGTCTCTGGGCCGCGAGCCGCCCCTGCGCGGCTGAGCCGCGTTCCGCCGCACGCCGGCGAACCCCGGCCGGGTGCTCCGCGTCCGTCGGGCGGCAGCCCTGTTCAGCGCGGCCGAGTGGCATCCTGCCGAACGCCGACGGCCCGCTGGGGCGTCGGCGCCCGGCTACCCGCCCGGGGGCCGGGCCCGCCCGGGGAGTTCACTCCTTGTCGGTCTCTTTGTCGGTCAGGAGTTCGTCGGCGTCCATGATCCGGTAGGCGTAACCCTGTTCCGCCAGGAAGCGCTGGCGGTGGGCGGCGAAGTCCTGGTCGATCGTGTCGCGGGCGACCACGGAGTAGAAGTGGGCCTTGTGGCCGTCGGCCTTCGGGCGCAGGACGCGGCCCAGGCGCTGGGCCTCCTCCTGGCGGGAGCCGAACGTGCCCGAGACCTGGATGGCCACCGTGGCCTCCGGCAGGTCGATGGAGAAGTTGGCGACCTTCGACACGACGAGGACGCTGATCTCGCCCTCCCGGAAGGCGTCGAACAGCTTCTCCCGCTGGGCGTTGCTGGTCTCGCCCTTGATGACGGGCGCGTTCAGATGCTCGCCCAGCTCGTCGAGCTGGTCGATGTACTGGCCGATCACGAGGATCTGCTGACCCGCGAACCTGCGGACCAGCGCCTCGGTCACCTTCCGCTTGGTCGCCGTCGTGGCGCAGAAGCGGTACTTCTCCTCCGCCTCGGCGGTGGCGTACGCGATCCGCTCGGAGTCGGTGAGGTTCACCCGCACCTCGACACAGTCGGCCGGCGCGATGTAACCCTGCGCCTCGATCTCCTTCCAGGGCGCGTCGAACCGCTTGGGCCCGATGAGCGAGAAGACGTCCGACTCGCGCCCGTCCTCCCGTACGAGCGTGGCGGTCAGCCCCAGCCGGCGCCGGGCCTGGAGGTCGGCGGTGAACTTGAAGACGGGAGCGGGCAGCAGATGGACCTCGTCGTAGAGGATGAGGCCCCAGTCGCGGGAGTCGAAGAGTTCGAGGTGCGGGTAGACACCCTTCCGCCGGGTCGTCAGCACCTGGTAGGTGGCGATGGTGACCGGGCGGATCTCCTTGCGCGTACCGCTGTACTCGCCGATCTCCTCCTCGGTCAGCGAGGTCCGCTTCACCAGCTCGTGCTTCCACTGCCGGGCGGAGACGGTGTTGGTGACGAGGATGAGCGTGGTCGCCTTGGCCTGCGCCATGGCACCGGCCCCGACGAGCGTCTTGCCCGCGCCGCAGGGCAGCACGACCACACCGGACCCGCCGTGCCAGAAGTTCTCCACGGCCTGCCGCTGGTAGGGCCGCAGCGCCCAGCCGTCCTCGGCGAGCTCGATGGCGTGCGCCTCGCCGTCGACGTACCCGGCGAGGTCCTCGGCCGGCCAGCCCAGCTTCAGCAGGGTCTGCTTGATCTGGCCGCGCTCGGAGGGGTGCACGGCCACCGTGTCGGCGTCGATCCGGTTGCCGACGAGCGGGGCGACCCGCTTGGAACGCAGCACCTCTTCGAGGACGGGCCGGTCGGTGGTGGTGAGGACGAGTCCGTGGGCCGGATGCTTGCTCAGCGTGAGCCGTCCGTAGCGGTCCATCGTCTCGGCGATGTCCACGAGCAGCGCGTGCGGGACCGGATAGCGGCTGAACTCCACCAGCGCGTCCACGACCTGCTCGGCGTCGTGCCCGGCGGCCCGCGCGTTCCACAGGCCGAGCGGCGTCACCCGGTAGGTGTGGATGTGCTCGGGCGCCCGCTCCAGCTCGGCGAAGGGGGCGATGACCCGACGGCAGGCGTCGGCCAGCTCATGATCGACTTCGAGCAGAAGCGTTTTGTCGGACTGGACGATGAGCGGTCCGTTCACACGCGTCCCTTTCTGCGTGGCGGCACCCGGCGCGGATGCTCGGCCAAACGTCCAGTGTGCCCTACCGGCGGGTGATCACGGCTGGTCGTCGGCCAGCTCCGCGACGCCCGTGACCCGGTGCAGCGGATAGGTGCGGACCTCGTCCGCGGTGTGGTCGTACGCCGTGACGAAGCCGCCCTCGACCCGGATGGGGGCGATGACGCGCTGGCTGGCGGAGCCCTCGGCGTTCACGTAGCCGATCCACACCGCCTCGCCCGTCATGACGGCGGCCTGCATGGTCGCGAGGGTCTCGGCGGGGCTGGTGCGGGGCAGCCCGCCGTTGCCGGGACCGCCGGCGGCCGGGTCCTCCTTGCGCGGGGCGGTGGAGGCGAGGTCCCCGGCCCGGATCGCGCGGACCGCGGCGCCGAGGAGGGTGGCGTCGGGCACCGGCGGGCCGTCCGGGACGGGCTCCGGGGCGGTGCGCGGCGGGGTGCGGTGGGCGTGCGCCCGGCTGATCAGGACGTCACCCTCCGCCGACTCGGCGGCGGGCGCGAAACCCATCGACCTGAGGCCGGTGAGCAGGCTCGCCGGATCGGTCTGCGCGGCCAGCACCGTGGGCGCGATCCGCCGCAGCCCGAACTCCTGCGAACGCTTGTCGGCGAGGATCTCGTTGAGCACCGCCTCGTCGTCGCAGCGGACGTACGCCGACGCCGCCCCGATCCGCAGATGGCCGTGCCGGCGCGCCATGTCGTCGATCAGATAGGCCAGCGGCTGCGGGACCGGCGTACGGGAGTGGGCGGCGAGGAACGCGTGCAGGTCGGACGCCGAACGGCCCGCGTCGAGCGCCCGGCGCACCGAGCCCGGAGTGAAGCGGTAGACCGTCGCCCCGCCCTTGGACTCGACGTCCGCGAGCACCCCGAGGGTGTCGGCCAGCGGACGCTCCAGGGGGCCGGGCGCGACCGCCGTCAGGTCCGCCTGGAGCAGGACGTGGTCGAGCGGCTCGGGCAGCAGCGGAGCCAGGAGCCTGGCGGCTCGGGTCGCCGCCGCGGCCCGCTCGGCGGGGGAGTGCGGCACGGGGGCGGTCACGGGGTGGTGCCGCTTGTGGGCGGGGAGCTTGTCACCCGGGCCGGACGGCTCCGCGCCCTTCGCGCCCGCCGTCGCCGGCAGACCAAGCAGCGCCCGCCCCTGCGCGGACAGCGCGCCCCGGCCGGTCACCCCGAGCAGCTCCGACTCGGACAGCGTCCAGCGGGTCAGCCGGGCGCGCAGGTCGTCCGGCGCGGGCCGGGCGCTGCGCGAGGGCCGTTCCCAGTACAGCCGGGCGAGGAGGGAGTCCGTGGCGGGCGTCGCGCCCTCGGGCAGTTCGGCGAGGAGGGCGAGGACGCGGTGGCGGACCTCGGGCGCCGCGGACCGGTCGAGGCCGGGGCCGAGCGCCGAGAGCGTACGGTCCTTCGCGTCCCGTCCGCCGACCAGTCCCGTCGTGCGGGTCGCCGCGAGCCACGCCGAGGCGAGCCGCGCCCAGCGCTCCGCGGCGGGCAGCTCCAGCCACGCGTCGTAGGCCGGCGTGGCCGCGTACCGTTCCTCCGCCTCGCCGTCCGACGCCAGCAGGCCCGCCCCGTAGGCGAGTTCCACCCAGAACGCGGCGATCGGCTCGGAGACGTCGAGCGCCACCGCCGTCCGCTTCAGGTCCCGCACACTCAGCCCGCCCGCGCGCAGCACCGCGGGACCGCCCTCGTGCCAGTCCTTCAGCAGCTCCTCGACGGTCGCCAGCGTCGTGTACGCCTGGCCGGCCGCGGCGGCGTCCACAACCTGTGGACGGTGCGTCGTCGCGGCCTCGACCGCGGGCGCCACCGGCTCGGTCACCCGGTGCGCGCGGCCCGCCCGCAGATGCAGGGCGACCTCCCGGGGCAGAACGACCGTGCCGGGACCCGTCGGCAGCAGCAGCCCCCGCCCGATCAGCCAGCGCAGATGCGCCGCCGGTTCGGCCGTCACCTGCCCGTACGGCGGCCCCCACACCAGCCGGGACAACACCTCGATCGCCTCGGCGGGCGCCTCGTCGAGCAGCGCCGACATCCGGCTCCGGTCGGCGAACAGGGCGCTCAGCGACGCCACCGCCGACACGGAGTCATGGGTGGACGCCAGCCCCGCCGTGGCCACGATCTCCTGGATGCGCCCCGGCGACATGCCCGCCGTGGCCTCGCCGACCGTCGGCCCGAGCCCCGTCGGGGACGGGTGCTGCGGCGACGGGGCGAGCAGCTCCCGTGCCGTCCGCACGAGCCGGAGACGGTCGTCGCCGCCCCACAGGAGCGCCTGCTCGCGCAGGGTCCCGAGCGCGTGCGGGAAGGCCGCCGTGACCGTGGGGTCGGCGTCGTCGCCCGCCAGCAGCCCGAGCAGTTCGTCGTACGTCGCCGGTTCCCGCGCCACCGCCAGCGCCTCCGCCGTCTGTAGCGTGAAACGGTCCAGACGCTCCAGGGCGCGGACGACCGACGCTCGCGTGCCCGCCCGGGTGGCCAGCTGGGTGAGATCCGTGGGGACGGGGGTGATCAGGTCCGGCCGGGACCGCAGAAGGGCGGACAGTGAGGCGTCGTCCCGCGCGCGGAGGGCTTCCGCCAGGGACCGCGGGGCGGTCGTCTCGGGGCTCATCCTCTCAACGTTAGCGGGTGGCGCGCTCCCCGGGACCGGCCCCCGGCCCGTGGATCGTCCGACGGTCGTGCGGCCCGGGCGGCCGGCGACGGTCGTACGGCTGCCCGAGCCCCGGGCGGGTCGCTCCCGCACACGGGAAAACCGGTACCTTCGTCACCGCGGGGTATCCAACGCACCGGCCCCGGAGGGGACTTCGTGGGGATCGAGAGCGACCAGCTGGTCTTCGACTATCTGAGCCGGGTCGGCGACCTGGCCCAGCGGCGGCAGTTGCCGTCGGCGACCCGGATGCGCCTGGTGTCGGAGCTGCGGGGCGAGATCGACCGCCGCCGGGCGAAGACCACCGTCGACAGCCCCGCCGCCGTCCGCCGCATCCTCGACCGCCTCGGCAGCCCCGACGAGATCGTCGCGGCGGCCGGACGGGGCACCGACGGCAGCGGCAGCGGAGCCGGTACGCGGACCTGGGCCGCCGTGCCCGTCCAGCGTGCCGCCGCCGAACCGGAGGAGCGCCCCAAGGGACTGCGCCGCGTCGTCCCCCGCCCGCGCCCCTCGCAGGAGCGGCCCGCCGGGAGCGCGGGGGCCGACACACCGTCCCCGCCCCACCTGGCGAGCGCCCACGAACTGGGCGACAGCGCGACCCGGCCGGACTGGTGGCGCGCGACCGACAGCCCCTTCGGGCTCGGCGACAGCGTGCCGGGGTTCGTCGGCGGCGTGGAGATCCCCGAGCTGCTCAAGCCGCCCCCGGGGGACAAGGACCGCGGAGCCGAGGACGACGCGACCCCGGCCAAGGACACGGTGGCGGCACCGGGCCCCGAGGACGAACCGGCCGCCGAGGCCGCCGTCAGGCGCCGCTTCCCCCGCCGCCTCCCGCGCCTGGGCGGCTACACCAACCCCCTGCTCCTGCTCGCCGCCGCCCTCCTCGTCGCGGGCGCCGTCCTCGGCAACTGGTTCGCGCTCGGCCTCGGCTGGCTGATCGCCTACGGCTCGCGCCGGCTGAGCCCCGCGGAATCGAAGTGGGCCGTCCTCGTCCTGCCGGGACTGTCGGCCACGGCAGGCATCGTCTGGCTGTGGGGCCGTACGAACGGCCGCTGGGGCACCCCGATCGCCGAGGGCCACATGAACGACGCGATGGCCCAGACCTGGCCCTGGGTCGTCCGCGGCGCGGCGGTCACCTCGGCCCTGTACCTGGTCTGGCGCTCCCAGCGAGGCCGCTGAGGCCCGGTGCGACCGGTGACGCCCGGCGCTCGCGGCGCTCGCAACGACCTGGACCGGCCTCCGGAAAATGCCTGGACCGTACATCCGGTGCCCTGGGCACAATGGCTTATATGACTTCCCCTGCGCTGACCGTCGGCTTCGACCTCGACATGACCCTGATCGACTCCCGGCCCGGGATCCACGCCTGCTACGAGGCGATCTCGGCGCGGACCGGGACGTACATCGACTCGGATCTCGTGGTCACGCGGCTCGGCCCGCCGCTGGAGGACGAACTCGCCAACTGGTTCCCCGCCGAGGAGGTCCAGGCGACGGCCGACCTCTACCGCGGGATGTACCCCACGTACGCGATCACCGGCACCCTCGCGATGCCCGGCGCGCGCGAGGCCGTCGCGGCGGTGCGGGCGGCGGGCGGGCGCACGGTCGTCGTGACCGCGAAGTGGGAGCCCAACGCCAGGCTGCACCTGGACCACCTGGGCATCGACGCGGACGAACTCGTCGGCAGCCTGTGGGCCGAGCAGAAGGCGGTGGCGCTGCGCGAGCACGGCGCGAGCGTGTACGTCGGCGACCACACCGGCGACGTACGCGGCGCGCACTCGGCGCGGGCGTACGCCGTGGCCGTGGCGACCGGGCCGTGCGACGCCGAGGAACTGCGCGCGGCGGGCGCGGACGTCGTCCTCGGCGATCTCACGGAGTTCCCGGCCTGGCTGGAGAACCACCGGTGAGGGCATGACGGCGCCGACACCGGTCCGCCGGAACGGCCGCCGTCAGGGACGCGCCGGGAACGGGCCGGAAGGGGTCGGTGACGAGTGCCGTCAGGAACGCGCGGCGCGCGCCCGGCGGCGGCCCTGCGCGGCGGACTGGAGCACGCCGGCCGCCGCCAGCAGGAATCCGACGCCCATGAGCATGCTCAAGCCGAACATGTAGAACGGGAAAGGTTTCGTACCGAGCAACAGCGGTGCCACGGTGACCAGTGTGGCCAACGCTCCGATGAAGAACACGATGGCACCGGCACGGATCAGCCGGTCACCGGCTTCTGGGGAATTCGCTTGGGTTTTGTCACGCACCCGACCAGGGTAGTTCCCTGCGCGAAGGAACAATCCAGCGACGTCTTGTCACGAACCGACGGACCATTAGCCTTGGTACCGGCGGGTCGGCGGACCCGCTCCAGTGCTATCCAGAGGCGTTTTACGGGCAGTTGCCCCTGCAACCACCCGAGCCGTTCCAGAGAAGTTCCCGACGAGTACGAGGACGAGGACAGACGTGCCCACCGGCAAAGTCAAGTGGTTCAATTCCGAGAAGGGCTTCGGCTTCCTCTCCCGTGACGACGGCGGCGACGTCTTCGTCCATTCCTCGGTCCTGCCCGCCGGAGTAGACGCCCTCAAGCCCGGCCAGCGCGTCGAGTTCGGTGTCGTCGCCGGTCAGCGCGGCGATCAGGCGCTTTCGGTGACCCTTCTGGAGCCGGCCCCCTCGGTCGCGGCGGCCCAGCGCCGCAAGCCGGACGAACTGGCCTCCATCGTCCAGGACCTGACGACCCTCCTCGAGAACATCACGCCCGCCCTGGAGCAGGGCCGCTACCCCGAAAAGGCCTCCGGCAAGAAGATCGCGGGCCTGCTGCGCGCGGTCGCCGACCAGCTCGACGTATGACCGCCCGTCAGCGGCCCCCGGCCAGGGGCTGAGGAGCGTCCGGAGAGGTCCGGGGGAGAGATCAGGGGAAGTCCAGCGCGTTCGGGCCGAGGGGCGGCACCAGTCCCTCGGCCGCCGCGCGCGTGAGCAGTCCGCGGACCGCCGCGTATCCGTCGTCGCCCAGATCGGCCGTGAACTCGTTGACGTACAGGCCGATGTGCTGGTCCGCGACGCTCGGGTCCATCTCCTGGGAGTGTTCCAGGACATAGCCGCGGGACGCCTCGGGATCGTCCCAGGCGGCGCGGACCGAGGCGCGGGCGGCGTCGGCGAGCTCCCGGAGCCGCTCCGCTCCCAGCGACCGCCTGGCGATGATCGCGCCCAGCGGGATCGGCAGCCCGGTGGTCCGCTCCCAGTGCTCGCCCAGGTCGGCGAGCTTGTGCAGCCCGTAGTCCTGGTACGTGAAACGCGCCTCGTGGATGACGAGCCCCGCGTCGACCTTCCCGTCCCGCACGGCCGGCATGATCTCGTGGAACGGCATGACCACGATCTCGCCGACCCCGCCGGGAACCGTCTCCGCCGCCCACAGCCGGAACAGCAGATACGCCGTCGACCGCTCGCTGGGCACGGCGACGGTACGACCCGTGAGTCCCCCGGGCTCCAGGCTTCCCCCGAGCGGCGAGGTGACCCCAGCGCCCGCCTCCCCGGTCAGCACGAGCGGCCCGCAGCCCCGCCCGAGCGCGCCGCCGCACGGCAGCAGCGCGTAGGTGTCGAGGACGTACGGCAGCACGGCGTACGACACCTTCAGCACGTCGAACTCGCCGCGCTCGGCCATGCCGTTGGTGATGTCGATGTCCGCGAAGGTCACGTCCAGCGCGGGCGCGCCCGGGATCCGGTCGTGCGCCCAGGCGTCGAAGACGAAGGTGTCGTTGGGGCAGGGCGAATAGGCGATCCGCAGGGCTTCGGCGGATTCAGTGTGTGCGCTCATGCGGGTTCCAACTCTCCAGGAGGGGCCCCAGCTTCCCGAAGGCCTCGGTGAGGGCCGCGAGGGCGTCGCCGACGCGCCACGCGGCGCGGTCGCGCGGGCCGACGGGATTGGACACCGCGCGGATCTCCAGCACCGGCACGCCGTGCGCGCCGGCCGCCTCGGCCACCCCGAACCCCTCCATCGCCTCGGCGAGGGCCCGCGGATGGCGGGCACGCAGTTCGGCGGCGCGAGCGGCGCTGCCGGTCACGGTCGACACCGTGAGCACAGTTCCGGCGCGTCCACCCGTGACGGCCACGGCCCCTCGTACGAGTGATTCCGGCGGCCGATGGCTGACGGTCCCGAAGCCGAGCTCGGTGACCGGGAGGAAGCCTTCCGGTGCCTCCGCGCCCAGGTCCGCCGCGACGATGTCGTCGGCGATCACGAGCGATCCCACGGGCGCGCCGGGCTGGAATCCACCGGCGATGCCCGCGCAGACGACGAGGCCGTAGGGCGCGCCGTCCAGGGCGGCAGCGGTCAGCGCGGCGGAGACGGAGGCGGCGGCGAGGCCGGGGCCGACACCGGCGGCGAGCAGATCGAGCCCACCGAGCCGGTGGAGCGTCGCCCCCGGAAGCCGTATCTCGCGCGCCGTGCCGGACGACGCCGCGGCCACCGCTTCCCTCTCCGCGGAGACGGCGGTGGCCACGAGCACCTTCGGCCCGGCGGCGGCGATCAGTTGTCCGAGTCCTTCTTGAACTTGAACGACCACAGGCCCTTGACCGTCTTGTCACCCTCCTTGACGGAGATGACGTTCGACGTGGCGTTGGCGCCGTACTGCTGGTTGAAGAACACGCTGCCCGGAATGGTCAGGTACGTCTTCTTGGTGCTCTCGGGCAGGAGCTGCTGCCCGTTCAGCAGGATCGTCCAGCCGTTGTCGGCGATCTTCGGGTCCACGCCGAACCGCACGGTCGCGTCGGGGTCGACGCCGATGGACTTGATGTCCTTGGACCGCAGGCAGCTGGTCAGGTCCGCGGTCTTCAGGACGTTGCCGTCGTTGTAGCAGTCGGCCTCGGAGCTCACCGACTTCGTTCCGACGGTGACGGTGGCCATCGGTGTCGGCTTGTCACAGGCGGACAGGGCGAGGAGTCCGGCGGAAACGGCGCCGACCGTGGCGACGGCGCGGCGACGGCGCGCAGCGCGTTGTCCATTAGCGGCTCTGCCGCGGGGCAGGGAGGTCATGGCCGAAGGCTATCGGGCGCGCCCACCCGTGCCCCCACGTGGGGTGCGGCGTGCCGTGTGTGGCCCCCGCGCGGCTCAGGAGACGCGCTGCCGGGCCGATCCGCCGCGCCGGGCCACGGAGAGCAGCCCCCGCACGGTCGTCAGCCACCCGACGGCGACGATCCCGGCGGCCACCCAGAGGCCGAGCGGGCCGTTGAGCGGCATCGCGATACCGATGGCCCCGCCGAGGACCCAGGCCATCTGGAGCAGTGTCTCGGAGCGGGCGAAGGCCGAGTTCCGGACAAGTTCGGGGACGTCGCGCTGGATCAGGGCGTCCAGGGACAGCTTGGCGAGGGCCTGCCCGAACCCGGCGACCGCGGCGAGGCACGCCACCATCAGAGTCCCGAAGAAGAGCGCCGCCGTGATCGCGGCACCCAGCACGAACGCCACCACCGTCACGATGATGATCTCCGGGGCGCGCTGTTTCAGCCAGGCTCCGACAGCCGTGCCGAGCGCGTTGCCCACGCCCGCCGAGACGACCACCAGGCCGAGCGAGACCGCCGCGCTCTTGCCGCTGAGCGGGTGCTCACGCAGCAGGAAGGCGAGGAAGAAGATCAGGAAGCCGGACAGGCAGCGCAGCGAGGAGTTGGCGCCGAGCGCGTGGGTGACGGCCGTCCCCACGGTCCGCAGCCCGGGGCGCGGGGGTTTCTTCAGGTGCGGGCCGTGCAGATGCTCCTCGTCGGCGGCGAGCAGCGCCTTGTCCTCGCCCTTGGCGGAGTCGACCTTGGGCGGCAGCGAGAACGACAGGAAGGTGCCCCCGATGAAGATCGTGAAGGCGCCGTAGAGCGGATAGCGCGCCCCCAGCGTCTGGAGCACGGCGGCGATCGGCCCGGCCACACCGGTGGCCAGGAGCCCGCCCAGAGTGACCCGGGAGTTGGCCTTGACCAGGGAGAACGTCGGTGGCAGCAGCCGGGGCACGACGGCACTGCGCACCACGCCGTACGCCTTGGAGGCGACGAGCACGCCGAGCGCGGCGGGATACAGCTCGAACGTTCCGCTGACGACGGCCCCCGCCAGCATCAGCGCGAGCATCGCCCGGGCGAGCATCGAGCCCGCCATGGCGGCCCGCCGGCCGTGCGGCAGACGGTCGAGCAGCGGGCCGATCACCGGGGCGAGGAGGGCGAACGGCGCCATCGTGATGCCGAGGTAGAGGGCGACTCTGCCGCGGGCCTCGTCGGTCGGCACGGAGAAGAACACCGTGGAGGCCAGCGCGACCGTGATCATGACGTCGCCCGCGCCGTTCACCGCGTGCAGCTCGATCAGTTTGCCGAGGCCGGACTCGCCCGCTCCGTGCGCGTGGGTCGCCTTCCGGATGCCGCGCGCCGTCCGCTTGACCGGGAACTGCAGGGCATGCCCCACCGCACGGACGGACCCGGTCACCCGGCCCGATCCGCCATTCCGGTTACTCCCCTTGGCGCCACCGATACCGGTTGCTCCCTGGGGCGACCTTGCGGATGCCACTCCGTCATAGTGCCCCGACTTCGGGGTGCGTAGTGCGGTTACCGCGCGTATGGGGGCCGAGTGGGGCCGGGCGGATCACATTTCGACGGGGCGGATCACGTTCGGCGGGGCTGGACGGGCCTGGGTCGGGCGGGTCGCTTTTTGGCGGGGTGAGACAGGTGGTGCGGGTGGGAAACTCTTGGCGCGGAGCGCCGGAGATATCGCCGCGGAGCGGCAAAGATCCCGGCGTGGAGCGCCGAAGACGCCCGCCGGTGTGGGCCCAGGGGCCAGGAGAAGGTAGCGTGCGTAACGCGCCTGCGGCGATTGTTCTCGGCCGCGCGCCTCTCGGTCATCCCGCAGAATGGATGGCGTAGGTGCGCCCGAGTGCGATCGGGCGCGGACGTCGACGCGGCCCAACGGTCCGCTCCGTCCGCACCCCCGCTGAGGATGGGCGCACCCGTGAGACGGCGTAGGAGAGAAGCGATACCTGTGAGCGCAGCGACAACGCGAAGCCGCACCCCGGACCGTCTGTGCGCCGAGGCCGTCGACCTCGCCCGCGCGGCAGCGGAGGAAGCCGCCCATCCCGGCATCGTCGGCGAGCACCTCGGAATGGTCTCCGAGGGAGACCGCGTTGTCACGCACTACTTCGAGTGCAAGGAACCCGGGTACCGCGGCTGGCGCTGGGCGTCGACCGTGGCCCGCGCCTCCCGGGCGAAGAACGTCACCCTCGACGAGACGGTGCTGCTGCCCGGCACGGACGCGCTGCTGGCCCCGGAGTGGGTGCCGTGGAGCGAGCGGCTCCGCCCCGGCGACATGGGCCCCGGGGACCTGCTGCCCACGGACGCCGAGGATCTGCGGCTGGAGCCGGGCTACTCCGGCGAGGACGAGCCCGCGCCGAACTCCGCGGTCTCCGAGGACATGGCCGAGCTGGTGGAGGCGGAGGACGCGGAGGTGACCGCGGGCACGCCCGCGAACCTGCCGATGGTTCCGCGCCGGGGCTCGATCGCCTCCGTGGCCGAGGAATTGGGGCTGCGCAGGGCCCGGGTGCTCTCCCGGTACGGGCTGCATGTCGCGGCCGACCGCTGGGAGGAGTCGTACGGACCCAAGACGGTGATGGCGCAGGCCGCGCCCGCGTCGTGCGTCAGCTGTGGCTTCCTGAACCGCATCGGGGGTTCACTCGGACAGGCGTTCGGTGTCTGTGCGAATGAGTTCTCGCCGGCGGACGGGCGTGTGGTGTCTCTGGCGTACGGGTGCGGTGGGCACTCCGAAGCCGCGGTCATGCCGACGCCTCCGCGACCGCCGCTTCCGGTGATCGACGAGACCCAGGTGGACCCGTTCCCGCTGCGTCCGTCCCCGGACTCGGGCTCGGTGCCCGCGACCCCCGACGAGTCCACGGCCGAACTCGGCCACTCGTAGCCCCCGAGGCGGCGGCCTTCCCTCCCTGGGGCGTACCTCCCCCGGGGAGCCGCACCCGCCTCACCCCGGCACAGGCACAGCCTTCTTCCGCCCCCTCCGCCCCTGCCCGTCCCGAACCTGGGGCTCCGCGCCCCAGACCCCGCTCCTCAAGCGCCGGAGGGGCTGAGTCCTGCGCCCGGGGATGGGCCGGAGGGGCTGAATCCTGCGCCCGCGCCAGCGGGATGGGCCTCAGGGGCTGGGTCTTGCCCCTGAGGGGCGGCACGCGGCGGCGGGAACCAGGGAGAGCGCGCGGTACCTTCGTGCCGCGACCCGGCGCAGCATTCGCGGTCGCGCCAGGCGAGAGGGAGAGTGAACCCGTGAGTAAGTTCGTGCGGCCGGCTGCCGAGGGTACGGACCCGTTCGGCACGGCGCGCCTGCGCCGCGGCGTACTGGACGCCTGGGCGACCAGCCCGGCCCGGTTCCGGGAGGACGCCAACGCCGAGGAGGACCTCGTCCTCGGCGGCTACCGCGACCGGCTCGTCGTGGAGCTCGCCCAGAACGCCGCCGACGCGTCGGCCCGCGCCGGCACCCCGGGCCGGCTGCGCCTCACCCTCCGCGACGGCGTCCTGGTGGCGGCCAACACCGGCGCTCCCCTCGACGCGGCCGGAGTCGAGTCGCTCGCCACCCTCCGCGCCTCCGCGAAGCGGGACGCGCACGACACGGCCGTGGGCCGTTTCGGTGTCGGCTTCGCCGCGGTCCTCGCCGTCACGGACGAGCCCGCCGTCGTCGGGCGCCACGGCGGTGTCCGCTGGGCGCTCGCGGAGGCCCGCGGTCTCGCCGCAGACACCGCCGGGAACAGCCCCGGCCTCGGTGACGAGATCCGCCGACGGGACGGTCATGTGCCGCTGCTGCGGCTGCCGTTCGCGGCCGAGGGCACCGCCCCGGACCCGTACGACACCGCCGTGATCCTGCCGCTGCGCGACACCGCCGCCGAGGACCTGGCCGAGCGCCTGCTGCGGAACATCGACGACGCCCTGCTCCTCGCCCTTCCCGGCCTGGAGGAAGTGGTCGTCGAGATCGGCGACGCGGAGATCCGCACCCTGCGCCGCGCCGCCGCCGAGCACGGGGCCGTCATCGACGACTCCCGCGACGGCGCGACCCGCTACCGCACCCTCGACCGGCACGGCCCCCTCGACCCCGCCCTGCTCGCCGACCGTCCGGTCGAGGAGCGGCTGCGCCCGCACTGGTCCGTGACCTGGGCCGTCCCGGTCGACGCCGAGGGAGCCCCGGCCCGCCCGCGGACGAGCCCCGTCGTGCACGCGCCGACGCCGAGCGACGAAGCCCTCGGCGTGCCCGCGCTCCTCATCGCCTCCCTCCCGCTCGACACCACCCGGCGGCACGCCGCCCCCGGCCCGCTGACCGACTTCCTGGTGGAGCGCGCGGCGGACGCCTACGCCGAACTCCTCGCCGGCTGGCGGCCGGTGGACACCGGGATCATCGACCTGGTGCCCGGCCCGCTCGGCAAGGGCGAGCTGGACGGCGCGCTGCGCCAGGCGATCCTGGACCGGCTGCCGCGCACCGCGTTCCTGCCGCCCGCCGCCCCGCCCGACCGGATGCCGGCCGCCGACACCCCGGAGGACTGGCCCGAGAGCAGCCCCGCGGAGAACCCCGTCGCCCTGCGGCCGCGTGACGCCGAGGTGGTGGAGGGCGCGGGCGCCGACACCGTCCGGGTGCTCGCCGAGGTGCTGCCCAGCCTGCTGCCCGCCGGGCTGGAGCGGCGGGTGGAACTGCGCACGCTGGGCGTCGCCCGGGTTCCGCTCACCGAGGCCGTGGACCGGCTGGCCGGTCTGGAGAAGGACCCGGAGTGGTGGTACCGCCTGTACGACAGCCTGGCCGGGGTCGACCCGGACCGGCTGTCCGGACTGCCGGTGCCGCTGGCCGACGGCCGGACGACGATCGGGCCCCGCCAGATCCTGCTGCCCACCGCCGAGGGGTCCCTGGTGGCCCCCGACACGCTCGCCCGGCTCGGCCTCAAGGTCGCGCACCCGGACGCCGCCCACCCGCTCCTGGAGAAGCTCGGCGCTCTCCCGGCCTCGCCCCGCGCGGTGCTCACCACCCCGCAGGTGCGGGCCGCCGTGGCCGCCTCGCTCGACGACGAGGGCGGTGCGTGGGACGAGGACACCCCGGACGCGGAGGAGCTGGCGGACACCGTTCTCGCGCTGGTCCGCGACGCCGCCCTCGAACCCGGCGACGAGCCCTGGCTCGGCGCTCTCGCGCTGCCGGACGACGAGGGGGAGCTGGTGCCCGCCGGTGAACTCGTGCTGCCCGGCAGCCCGTTCGCCCAGGTCATGCGCGAGGACGAACTCGCCTTCGTCGACTCCGAGTTGGCCGACCGCTGGGGTGAGCAGCCGCTCGCCGCCTGCGGAGTCCTCGCGGGCTTCGCCCTGGTGCGCGCCACCGATGTCGTCCTCGATCCGGACGAACTGGAGCCGCGCGACGGGGACTTCGCCGAGCCCGACGACGCGGGTCTGCTGGACGCGGTGGACGTGTGGTGCGAGGACGTCCTGGACCGGCTGCCCGATTCGCCGGTGCCGCCCGTCGCCACCGAGATCGTCGCCGTACGGGATCTGGACCTGGTGGACGACGACCGGTGGCCACAGGCCCTCGCGCTGCTCGCCCAGCCGCCGCTGCGGGACGCGATCACCCAGCAGGTGCGCGTTCTGCTGCCGGACGGCACGCACGAGATCGTCCGGCCGTACACGGCCTGGTGGCTGCGCGGGCATCCGGTGCTCGACGGGCGCCGCCCGGCCGGTCTGCTCGCCGCCGGCGGCGATCCGCTGCTCCGCGGTCTGTACGACGAGGCCGACGCGACCGGCTTCGACGACGAACAGGTGCTGCGGGCGCTCGGCGTCCGTACGTCCGTGGCCGCCCTGCTCGACGAGCCCGGCGGCGCCGCCGAACTCCTCGACCGGCTCGCCGACCCGGACCGCGAGGTCTCCGGCGCCCAACTGCACGCCCTCTACGGCGCGTTGGCCGACCTGGACCCCGAGCGGGTGACACTGCCGGACGAGCTGCGGGCCGTCGTGGACGGCGAGGTGCGGGTCGTGGACGCGGCCGACGCGGTGGTCGTGGACTCACCGGATCTGCTGGCGTTCACCGACGGGACACCGCTGCTGCCGGTGCCGCCGTCGCGGGCCGCCGAGCTCGCCGAACTGTTCCAGGTACGGCGGCTCAGCGAGTCCGTCACCGGCGAGGTGACCTCCGAGGGCACCGAGCACGACGTACCGGAGTCCGTACGGGTCCTGCTCGGCCCCGGGACCCCCTCCTCGTACGTCGAGCACGAGGAGCTCGTGGTCGACGGCACCGAACTCGACTGGCGCCGCACCCGGGACGGGGTGCTGCACGCCTCCACCGTGGAGGGCGTCGCCGCCGGACTCGCCTGGTCGGCGGGTCAGTGGCCGCGCCGCTTCGAGGTCGCGGCCCTGCTGGAGGACCCGTCCCGCACGGAGGAGCTGGCGCGGGACCGCTGGTTCGACTGATCGGGTGTGACCGCTGGTCCGACCGGCCGGGGCGGACCAGCGGACCGCGTCGGCCGGGGCACCGGACCGTGCGGGACCGGCCGCGGCGCGGGGCCGTACGGGAACCGTGGCGCGGCCAGTGGCACATGCGTTCACGATTTCGTCACCCGGCGTACAACCCTTGCGCACCCTCGTGTATCTATTCGTCTGAGCCAACAGGCTCAGTGATCACTTGGGGTGGCGGCTGCCCCCGGCCGTGTGCCGGACGGCCGCCGGGACCTCGCTCCTAACAGAGGAACGCATGCGCACACGCGCCATTGTGGCCGCCGTCTCCGGTGCCCTGGCTCTCTCCGCCCTCGCAATACCCGCCGCCCAGGCGACGGGCGGTCACTCGTACAGCCGCGACGACGTCCAGAAGGCCGTGCAGGCCGCGCGCGAGGCCGCCGACGGCAAGTCGGCCTACACCGGCTCCACGGGCGAGGACGCCACGACGTACCCGCTGGACGTCACCTTCTCCGCCGTGAAGGTCAACAACGGCAAGCCGATCGTGGTGGGCACCAGCAACACCGTCACGGTCCCCGTCACCTTCACCGTGACGCACTCCGCGGACGTCGACATCTACGCCGCCGACACCTACATGGACGTCGAGCTCTACCGCGGCGACTACAGCCTCCCGGACAACTGGCTGGTCGGCCCGGACTGGCCGGTCTGCACCGACGTCTCCGCGACGAAGGCGAACTGCAAGAGCACCATCGAGGCCGACCCGACCTGGGACCTGCTGGGCAACGAGGACGCCACCACGTGGAAGGCCGACGGTTACGTCCTCGACTTCAACGACCAGGACCCGCTGGCCGACGACATCGACTGGAGCCAGGTCGGTTTCGCCGGGGCCGGCAACCTCGCCACCACCACGCTCCAGCGCTACTCCAAGCTGACCGTCAACGCCGCGCCGGAGCCCGTGAAGAAGGGCAAGACCGTCACGGTGACCGGCAAGCTGTCCCGCGCCAACTGGGACGACTTCGCGTACCACGGCTACACCGGCCAGTCGGTGAAGCTGCAGTTCCGCAAGAAGACCAGCAGCACCTACACCACGATCAAGACGATCAAGACGGACGGCACCGGCAACCTGAAGACGACCACGACGGCCACCGTCGACGGTTACTTCCGCTACAGCTTCGCGGGCACCTCGACCACCCCGGCGGTCAGTGCCGCGGGTGACTACGTCGACGTGAAGTAGCCTCCGCGGTCGCGCTCCGGCGTGATCCGAACGCGTTCCGTGTGTCCGGTCCTGGGGTTTTCCAGGGCCGGACCACGGATTTGCAATCCTTGCGCAAAACGTTTCGACGTCCGTACAACTGTCTCCCCGGCCGGACGGTCTCCTCACGTGAGTCAGCAGACTCAATGATCACTTGGGCCGCACGCCCACTTTCTCCACCAGGGGAATCATGCGTACTCGCGCCATCGTGGCTGCCGCTTCCGGCGCCCTGGCCCTCTCGGCCTTCGCCCTGCCGGCCGCCCACGCCGCCGGCTCAGCCCCGTCGTTCCGCACGGAGGCCGCGAAGGCCGTCGCCGCCGCCGGTCGTACCACGTACGCCGGCTCGACCGGCTCGACGCTGAACGTCAGCTTCTCGAACTTCAAGATCGCCAGCGCGATCAAGGTCGGCACGAGCAACCACGTCGCCGTCCCGGTCACCTACTCGATGACCTTCGACTCGACGTACCAGCTCGGGGTGAAGAACTACGACAACGGCCCCCTCATCTACAAGGGCTCGCTGGCCACCCCGGACAACGTGCTGATCGCCGACAACCCGGCGACCTGCACCGCGACGAGCTCCACCACGGCCAACTGCACCGGGCAGATCGACATCTACCCCGGCGCGGGCACGGACGACGCGTCGTACGAGCTGCTCAACTCCGACGCCGGCAAGTGGACGGCCGGCGCGCTGGCGGTGAGCGCCGATGATGGGTCCGCCCTGAAGGGCGACCTGGCCACCACCTCGGTCCAGCGCTACTCCAAGCTCACGGTCAATGCCGCGCCCGAGCCGGTGAAGAAGGGCAAGACCATCACGGTCACCGGTGCCCTCACCCGCGCCAACTGGGAGGACAACGCGTACCACGGCTACACCGTCCAGCCGGTGAAGCTCCAGTTCCGCAAGGCGGGCACCACCACCTACACCACGGTGAAGACCGTCACGAGCAGCTCGACGGGCTCGCTGAAGACCACCGTCACGGCCGCCTCCGACGGTTACTTCCGCTACAGCTTCGCGGGCACCACGACCACCCCGGCCGTCAACGCCACGGGTGACTACGTCGACGTGCAGTAGTCCGGCCGAAGCCCCGTGCCCCGGCGGGGGCACGGGGCTTCGTCATGTCCTGGGCGCGGCGAGGGCCCCGGCGTCTCAGTCGGACCGCCGGTCGACCCACCTCCACAGGAGCTCCAGGACGGCCGCCGCCACCACCGAGATCAGCACCGCGACCCACGGCATCGCCTCGCCGACCAGCTTCAGCGCGAAGAAGTGCTGCAACCTCGGCACCACGAGCACCAGCACGAACGCCCCGCCCATCGAGGCGACGAGGCAGATCCGCCACCAGGTGTAGGGCCGGGCGATGATCGCCAGCACCCACATCGAGACCAGGAAGAGCGTCAGCGTCGCGGCGCTCGTCTCCGCCTCCAGCGAGCCGTCTCCCGTGTAGTGGTGGCGCGCGATCAGATACGTCACGAAGGTGGCCACGCCCGCGACGACCCCGCCCGGGACCGAGTACCGCATCACCCGCCGTACGAAGTGGGGCTGGGCGCGCTCCGTGTTGGGGGCGAGGGCGAGGAAGAACGCCGGGATACCGATCGTCAGAGTGGACAGCAGGGTCAAGTGGCGTGGCAGGAAGGGGTATTCGACCTGCCAGCACACCACCAGGACGGCCAGCAGCACCGAGTAGACCGTCTTCACCAGGAAGAGCGTCGCGACCCGGGTGATGTTCCCGATGACCCGGCGGCCCTCCCCGACCACCGACGGCAGTGTCGAGAAGCTGTTGTTGAGCAGCACGATCTGGGCCACCGCGCGGGTCGCCTCGGACCCCGAGCCCATGCTCACCCCGATGTCGGCGTCCTTCAGAGCCAGGACGTCGTTCACGCCGTCGCCGGTCATCGCCACCGTGTGCCCGCGCGACTGCAGAGCGCCGACCATGTCCCGCTTCTGCTGCGGGGTGACCCGCCCGAAGACCGTGCCCTTCTCCAGGGACTCCGCCATCTCCTCCGGCCCGTCCGGCAGCCGGCGCGCGTCCACGACCTCGCCGGTGAGCCCGAGCTTGCCGGCGACCGCGCCCACCGACACCGCGTTGTCGCCGGAGATCACCTTGGCCTTGACGCCCTGCTCGGCGAAGTAGCGCAGGGTGTCGGCCGCGTCGGGGCGCAGCCGCTGCTCCAGCACGACCAGCGCGGCGGGCCGCGCGGCCTCCGCGACGCCGGGGTCCTCCAGGTCCTTGGTGGTCTTCGCGAGCAGCAGCACCCGCAGACCCGCCTCGTTCAGCCGCTCGGTCTCGGCCAGCGCCGCGTCCCCCTCGGGCAGCAGCACGTCGGGAGCGCCGAGCAGCCAGGTGCTCGACTCGCCGTTGCCCTCGCTGAAGCCGGCCCCGCTGTATTTCCGGGCGGAGGAAAAGGGCAGCGACTGGGTGCAGCGCCACTCCTCGCTGTCGGGGTAGGCGGCGATGATCGCCTGGAGGGAGGCGTTCGGCCGCGGGTCCGAGTCGCCGAGCGCGCCGAGGACCCGGCGCAGATACGACTCGTCGGCGCCCTGGAGCGGCCGCAGCTCGGTGACGTCCATGCCGCCCTCGGTGAGGGTGCCGGTCTTGTCGAGGCAGACGGTGTCGATGCGGGCGAGGCCCTCGATGGCGGGGAGTTCCTGCACGAGGCACTGTTTTCGGCCAAGGCGGATGACCCCGATCGCGAAGGCGACGGAGGTGAGCAGGACCAGACCCTCGGGGACCATCGGCACGATCCCGCCGACGGTCCGCGCGACGGAGTCCTTGAAGCCGTGCTGCTTGACCACGAGCTGGCTGATGACGAGGCCGATGGCGGTCGGGATCATCATCCACGTCACGTACTTGAGGATCGTGGAGATACCGCTGCGCAGCTCGGAGTGGACCAGCGTGAACCGGGAGGCCTCCTCCGCGAGCTGGGCCGCGTACGCCTCCCGGCCCACCTTGGTCACCGTGAAGGCGCCGGTGCCCGCGACCACGAAACTGCCCGACATCACCGCGTCGCCCACGTGCTTGACCACGGGGTCGGCCTCACCGGTGAGCAGCGACTCGTCGATCTCCAGCCCGTCGGCCTCCGCGCAGGCGCCGTCGACGGCGACCTTGTCGCCCGGTCCGATCTCGATGAGGTCCCCGAGGACGATCTCCGACGCGCGGACCTCGGCGGCGACCCCGTCCCTGCGGACGGTCGGTCTCACCTCGCCGATCACCGCGAGCGAGTCCAGGGTCTTCTTGGCGCGCCACTCCTGGATGATCCCGATCCCGGTGTTGGCGATGATCACGTAGCCGAACAGGCTGTCCTGGAACGGCGCCACGAACAGCATGATCAGCCAGAGCACGCCGATGATCGCGTTGAACCGGGTGAACACGTTCGCCCGGACGATCTCGCCCACGGAGCGGCTGCTGCGCACCGGGACGTCGTTCACCTCGCCGCGCGCGACCCGTTCGGCCACCTCGGCGGCCGACAACCCCTCGGCCCGCCGGGAGGCGGGTATGGGCACGGGGTGCACGGGATCGAGTTCGGCGCCCGCGTCGATGTGGGTCATGCATTCGACGGTACGTGCGGATATGCGGCTTCACTCGCCGAGTGCGTGAAAGTTCCGACCTGCGGAGGACCGAGGACGACGGCAATGCTGCCGCGGGTGTAGAGGAACGCCCGTTACTCCGTCAGGGGACGGCCGGGCCACTCCGTCACGGGGACGGCGGCGGCTACTCCGTCACGGGAGTGGCCGGCCCCGCGGCGGCGGCCCGCTTGATCGCGGCGTCACGCCTGCGGACGTACCAGATGCCGATCAGTCCGAGGCCCGCGCCGGCCAGACAGGTCCAGAGCCACCACAGGTGTCCGTGGTCGTCGAACCAGCCGTAGAACGGCAGCTGCACCAGGAAGAGGACGAACCAGAGGATCGTGCCGCCCGTGATGGTGGCGACGACGGGGCCCTCCAGGGGCTCCGGCGCCTCGTGCTTGGGGGTCCACTTCGCCATGTGCACAGCTTACGAGGGTCGGCGACCGGTTGTGTTCGCACCCGCTCTCCCTTGTACGGCAAGGGTCTACGCGCGGAGATAGCGATTTCCGACTCATATGTTCATACTGAAACCGTCCGAGTCTGGCCAGTTGTATTCGTAGAAAACACCAACAGCGACCTGGGGGAACCTGCTGGTGAGCGACCACTGACCAGGCTCGATCACGTTCCCCGTCCCCCTGCACGCTTGAGGACCCGCATGTCCACCTCGGCCGCCACCAAGGCCCCCGCCCCGCAGGAGCCGGAGTCCCGGCCCACGCAGAGCACCCTCGACCGCTACTTCAAGATCTCCGAGCGGGGCTCCAGCCTCCCGCGTGAGATCCGCGGCGGTTTCGCCACCTTCTTCGCGATGGCGTACATCATCGTGCTGAACCCGATCATCCTGGGCAGCGCGAAGGACATGTACGGGCACCACCTCGACAACGGGCAGCTGGTCACCGCGACCGCGCTGACCGCGGCCTTCACCACGCTCCTCATGGGCGTCATCGGCAACGTGCCGATCGCGCTGGCGGCGGGCCTCGGCGTGAACACGGTCGTCGCCCTCCAGCTCGCGCCCCGGATGTCCTGGCCGGACGCCATGGGCATGGTGGTCCTCGCGGGCTTCATCGTGATGCTCCTGGTCGCCACCGGTCTGCGCGAGCGCGTCATGAACGCGGTGCCGCTCGGCCTGCGCAAGGGCATCGCGATCGGCATCGGCCTGTTCATCATGCTGATCGGCCTGGTCGACTCCGGCTTCGTCACGCGCATCCCGGACATCGCCCAGACGACGGTCCCGCTCCAGCTCGGCACCGACGGTCACCTGCACGGCTGGCCCGTCCTGGTGTTCGTCCTCGGCACCCTGCTCACCCTCGCGCTGATCGTGCGCAAGGTGCCCGGCGCGATCCTCATCTCGATCGTCACCATGACGGTCGTCTCGGTGGTCATCAACGCCGTCACCACCGTCCCGTCCTGGGGTCTGACCACCCCGAAGTGGCCCGGCAACCCGGTCGCCAGCCCGGACTTCGGGCTCGTCGGCCAGTTCAGCCTCTTCGGCGGCTTCGGCAAGGTCGGCGTGCTGACCGGCGTCCTCTTCGTCTTCACCGTGCTGCTGTCGTGCTTCTTCGACGCGATGGGCACGATCATGGGCATCAGCGACGAGGCCAAGCTGACGGACGCGCAGGGCAACATGCCCGGCATCAACAAGGTCCTCTTCGTCGACGGCATCGCCGTCGCCGCGGGTGGCGCCACCTCCTCCTCGGCCACCACGTGCTTCGTGGAGTCCACGGCCGGCGTCGGCGAGGGTGCCCGCACGGGCTTCGCGAACGTGGTCACCGGCGCGCTCTTCGCCGTCGCCCTCTTCCTGACCCCCGTCGCCACGATGGTCCCGTCCCAGGCCGCCACCCCCGCGCTGATCGCGGTCGGCTTCCTGATCATGTCCCACTCGGTCAAGGAGATCGACTGGGCGGACTACACGATCGCCATCCCGGCCTTCGTGACGATGATGCTGATGCCGTTCACCTACTCGATCACGAACGGCATCGGGATGGGCTTCATCACCTTCGTCGTGCTGCGCCTGGCGGCGGGGCGCGGTCGTGACATCCCGGTCGCCATGTACGTGGTGTCGGCGGTGTTCACCTTCTACTACCTCATGCCGGCCCTCGGCCTGACCTGAGCGGCACCCGCCGTACGGGGGCTCACGTGACCCCGTAGAACTTCTCCGTCTCCTCGACGGCGGTCTGGAACCGCTCGTCGAAGTCGTCGCGAATGAGCGTCCGGACCACATAGTCCTGGACGCTCATTCCGCGTTTCGCGGCATGTTGTCGGAGCCGGTCGAGCAGCTCCCCGTCCATACGCAGGCTGAGCACGCTGGTCCCCATGGAGTCGAGGGTCGCCGCTTCCCGACCGGATTCGGGTTGCTTTCCGGAGCGATCTCACTCATATGAGTGATCCGCCGATTGGATGGCGCGTTTCACGGGCACCCCATTGTTCTTTAGCGAGAGTAATGAGTTACGCTAAAGAACATGCCTGACCTCACCCATGGCGACGACGAGGCCGCCGTGAACGCCTTGCGCTCCGCAGTGATGCGGTTGTCGCGTCGACTCAAGCACCAGAGGGTCGACGAGTCGCTGAGCCCCACCGAGATGTCGGTGCTCGGCACCCTCGCCCGCTGCGGCAGTGCCACGCCCGGCGAGCTCGCCCGTAAGGAACACGTGCAGCCGCCGTCGATGACCCGTATCGTCGCGCTGCTCGAAGCCAAGGGGCTCGTCAGGCTGGAGCCGCACGCCGAGGACCGGCGCCAGAAGGTCGTGACGCAGACCGACAAGGCTGAGGCGATGCTCGAAGAGAGCCGCAGCAAACGGAACGCGTTCCTGGCCGGACTGGTCGAGGCCCTCGACGAGGACGAATGGGCCAAGCTCCGCGAAGCCGCCCCCGTCCTGGAAAAGCTCGCGCACATCTGACCGACGGCGGCCCTCTTTCGCTCCCCGATCCCGGTCCGGATCACTGATCTCGGCCCGGATCGCTGATCCCGGTCCGGATCGGCGGTCACGACTCGGATCACCGGTCTCGGTCTGGATCGCTGATCTCGGTTCGGATCACTGCTCTCGGAGCGACGGAGGGTCCGCCCTTCCCCGCAAGCGCCGACGCCCCCCATGACGCCGACGTCCTCGATCGCACTGGAGGCGAGCCCTTTTGAGTACGGGACCCGGAGCACACTCCGCACCCGCACCAGCCACCCACGACCCCACAGCCGCCCGCGACTCCCCCCGCTCCTCCTCGATGTTCAGCTCGCTGAAGATCCGGAACTACCGGCTGTTCTTCCTGGGCCAGGTCGTCTCCAACACCGGCACCTGGATGCAGCGCATCGCCCAGGACTGGCTGGTGCTGAGCCTGACCGGCTCCTCCGCCGCCGTCGGCATCACCACCGCGCTCCAGTTCCTGCCGATGCTGCTCTTCGGCCTGTACGGCGGTGTCCTCGTCGACCGGCTCCCCAAGCGCCCCACGCTGCTGGTGACCCAGACGGCGATGGCCCTCACCGGCCTCGCGCTCGCCTTCCTCACCCTCTCCGGCCATGTCCAGGTCTGGCACGTCTATCTCGCCGCCTTCGCCGTCGGTATGGCCACCGTCGTCGACAACCCGGCACGCCAGTCCTTCGTCTCCGAGATGGTCGGCCCCGGCCAGCTGCAGAACGCGGTCAGCCTGAACTCGGCCAACTTCCAGTCCGCGCGGCTGGTCGGCCCCGCCGTCGCGGGCCTGCTGATCACCGGCGTCGGCACCGGCTGGGCCTTCCTCCTGAACGGCCTGTCGTTCGCGGCCCCCATGGCGGGCCTGCTGCTGATGCGTGCCCGTGAACTGCACGTCGTCGAGCGGGCGCCGCGCGCCAAGGGCCAGCTCCGCGAAGGCCTCCACTACGTCGCCGGCCGTCCCGAACTGATCTGGCCGATCGTCCTCGTCGGCTTCATCGGCACCTTCGGGTTCAACTTCCCCGTCTGGCTGTCGGCGTACGCGGACGACATCTTCCACTCGGGCGCGGGGGCCTACAGCCTCTTCAACACCCTGATGGCGATCGGCTCACTGGCCGGCGCGCTGCTCGCGGCCCGGCGCGGCACGGCCCGGCTGCGGGTGCTGATCGCGGCGGCGGTGGCCTTCGGCGCGCTGGAGGTGGTGGCGGCGACGGCCCCCACGCTCTGGCTGTTCGCGCTCCTGATGGTCCCGATCGGCATCTTCGGACTGACGGTGAACGTCACCGCGAACACCTCGGTCCAGATGGCCACCGACCCGGCCATGCGCGGCCGTGTCATGGCGCTGTTCATGATGGTCTTCGTGGGCGGCACGCCGCTGGGCGCGCCGCTGATCGGCTGGGTCACCGACGTCTACGGTCCCCGGGTGGGCTTCGCGCTCGGCGGACTGGTCTCGATGATCGCGGCGACGACGATCGGTCTGGTCCTGGCCCGCCTCGGCGGCCTGCGTGTCTCCCTCGGCTGGCACCACGGACGCCCCCGGATCCGCTTCGTCCCGCGCGTGCCGAGCGGTGAGGAGCAGCTCGTCACCGCTGTGTGACAGGTGCCGCCCCGGAGGCGGTCGGCCCGCTCGCGCGGCCGGCCGCCTCACGCGTACGCAGGGAGACCGAGGGGTTCGAGAGAGCGGGCACCCCTCACGCGTACGTCCGGAGGCCGAGGTCCGGGGGAGCGGACCCCTCCCGGGTACCTCCGCACGCCGGGGTCCGAGGGGACCCGGCCGGTCTGCCCGCTCCCGTGTGCTGATCGTCGTTCCCTGGAAGGCTGGCCCCATGAGACTCTTCGCGGCGGTACTGCCCCCTGCCGATGTGGTACGTGAACTCGCCCCGGAAGTGGACGCGTTGCAGCGGATGCCGGGTGCGGACGCGTTGCGCTGGACGGGCCGCCCCGGCTGGCACTTCACCCTCGCGTTCTACGGCGAGGTGGCCGAGGACGTCGTCCCGGACCTCGCGGAACGGCTGCTGAGGGCCGCCCGTCGCACCGACCCGTTCCCGCTGTCCCTGCACGGCGGCGGGCACTTCGGCGGGCGTGCCCTGTGGGTGGGGGCGGCGGGGGACCTGGAGACCATGCGGCTGCTGGCCGACCGGGCGGAGGCGGCGGGCCGCAAGGCGGGCGTCGAGATGGAGGAGCACCGCCGCTACCGGCCGCATCTGACGGTGGCCCGCAGCCGCGACTCCGCGGACTTCAAGCCGTACGTCGCCGCCCTGGACACCTTCGTCGGGAAGCCCTGGACGGTGGGTGAGCTGTGTCTCGTCCGCAGTAACCTGCCGGTGTCGGGAGTGCCCGGTGAGCAGCCCCGATACGAAACGGTGGTCAGCCGGCCGCTGGGGGCGGGCGACGGGACGGGCCGGGCGGCCGGTTAACCTCGATGACGTGAACCCGAAGACCCGTAACCGGATCATGGCCGGTGTGCTCGTGCTGATGTTCTTCGTCGTGGCCATGGCGGCGGCGCTCAGATAACGACCGCCACCGCCGGACGCCGGCAGTGGTCGGAAAGTGACCTCCACCGCCGGACGCCGGGTGCGTCGCCTGGCTACCAGGCGAACGCCTCGGGGGACGGTCCCGGTCCCGGGAAGATCTCGTCGAGACCCTCCAGGACCTCCTCCGACAGTTCCAGTTCCGCCGCGCGCAGCGCCGACTCCAACTGCTCCGCGGTGCGCGGGCCCACGATGGGACCGGTGACCCCTGGACGGGTCAGCAGCCAGGCCAGGGCGGCCTCTCCGGGCTCCAGACCGTGCTTCTCCAGCAGATCCTCGTACGCCTGGATCTGGGCGCGTACGGCCGTGTTGGCGAGGGCGTCGGCGGCCCGGCCGCCAGCCCGGCGGCCGCCCTCGACCTCCTTCTTGATCACACCGCCCAGCAGCCCGCCGTGCAGCGGCGACCAGGGGATGACACCGAGCCCGTACTCCTGGGCGGCCGGGATGACCTCCATCTCGGCGCGGCGCTCGGCGAGGTTGTAGAGGCACTGCTCGCTGACCAGGCCGATGGTGCCGCCCCGGCGGGCGGCGATCTCGTTGGCCTGGGCGATCTTGTAGCCGGGGAAGTTGCTGGACCCCGCGTAGAGGATCTTCCCCTGCCGCACCAGGACGTCGATCGCCTGCCAGATCTCCTCGAAGGGAGTGGACCGGTCGACGTGGTGGAACTGGTAGATGTCGATGTAGTCGGTCTGCAGGCGCTTCAGGCTCGCGTCGACCGCCCGCCGGATGTTGAGGGCGGAGAGCTTGTCCTGGTTGGGCCACGGAGCGCCCTCGGCGCCCATGTTCCCGTACACCTTGGTGGCGAGGACCGTCCGCTCACGCCGGTCGCCGCCCTGCGCGAACCAGCTCCCGATGATCGATTCGGTACGGCCCTTGTTCTCGCCCCAGCCGTACACGTTCGCCGTGTCGAAATAGTTGATTCCCGCGTCCAGCGCCGCGTCCATGATGGCGTGGCTGTCGGCCTCGTCGGTCTGCGGTCCGAAGTTCATGGTGCCGAGGACGAGCCGGCTGACCTTGAGTCCCGTGCGTCCGAGCTGTGTGTACTTCATGACTCACCAGCCAACGGCGTGGAGTGCGCTCTAGGCAAGGGCGGGCCGGGTGACGGCAGCGGAGGCCGGCAGTCTCTGACCGCGGGGAAACGCGTCGGTCCCGACCGTCAGGCCGGTTGGGCCGTGTACTGCTCGCCCAGGTCCCAGGCCTGGTACATCGCCTCCGCGAAACCCTCCGCGATCTTGTGCTCGCCGCTCGCGTTCGGGTGGGTGCCGTCGTACGTGTCGAAGGTGGTGTCGTACGAGAGGGGCGGGGACGCCAGCAGCAGCGGGGAGCGGGGCTCGTCGAGGTCGGCGACCGTCTTGGCGAGCAGCTCGTTGAACGCGGCGACCTGGGCGGCGAACGGGGCGTCGGACTCGGCGCGGACGTTCGGTATCACCGGGAGCAGGACCATGCGGACGCGCGGGTTCGCGGCGCGGGCCTCCCCGACGAAGGCGCGGGCGTTGTCGGCGGTCTGGACGGCGTTCGTGTAGAAGCCGAGGTCGATGAGGCCGAGGGAGACCAGCAGCACGTCGGCGCGCTGCGCGCGGACCGCCTCGCGGATCAGCGGGGCCATGTGCAGCCAGCCCTCGCCCCAGCCGGCCAGGTGGGCGCGGGGGAACTCCGGGTCGGCGTACTCGAGTGAGTCGGGGGACTCCGTCGCCTTGTCGTACAGCGTCTCGCGCGGGCCGACGATCTTGAACGGGCCCCCGTACGTCGCGCGCAGGTGCTGCCACATCCGGTAACGCCATGTGTGTTCGCCCGCGCTACCGATCGTCATGGAGTCGCCGACGGGCATGAACCTGAGCATTCGCTCATCATGGACGATCGGTCCGGGTGCCATGGGCCGTGACGGTGTGAAGCTGGACACGCCGGTGCGCGGTCGGACGGGGTGCACGGGGCAGGGAGGGTGCCTGGGCCGGGCGGTGCGGGTCCGGGCGGGCGGGCGGCGACGTGAACGGGCCTGTGGGGTGGCACGCTTGGGGCCATGCGCCGATCGCCCTCGTTCGTGTCCGGAGCCGCCGCCGGAGCCCTTGCCGGAGCCGCCCTCGCCGTCGCCCTCGCGGCGCCCGCCCTCGCCGACGGCGGGGACGGGGGGTTCACCATCAAGGACCCCCGGATCAAGGAGTCCAGCGGCCTCGCCGCCTCGCGCATCCACCCGGGCATCTACTGGACCCACAACGACAGCGACGACGGGCCCTACCTGTACGCCGTCGACAGCAGGACCGGCCGGACCGTCGCCACGATCACCATGAGCGGGGTCGGCAAGCCACGGGACGTCGAGGCGATCTCCCTCGGACCCGACGGCGACCTCTACGCCGGCGACATCGGCGACAACCTCGGCGGCAAGTGGGACCACGTGTGGATCTACAAGCTCCCCGAGCCCAAGGTGCTCAAGGACCAGACGATCCGCGCCACCCAGTACGTCGTGAAGTACTCCGACGGCCCCCGCAACGCGGAGGCGCTGATGGTGCACCCCAAGACCGGGCGCGTCTACATCGCCGACAAGAACGAGGACGGCGGCCACCTCTACGAGGGCCCCGCCCGTCTCTCCGCCACCACCACCAACATCTTCAAGCCCGTCGCCACCGTCGACCTCTGGGTCACCGACGGCGCCTTCTCCCCCGACGGCCGGCAGCTCGCCGTACGCGGCTACTTCGGCGGCATCGCGTACGCCTGGAACGACGGCCGGATCAAACGCCAGGGCCGCCTGAACGTGCCCCTCCAGGGCCAGGGAGAGTCCATCACGTACACCCCCGACGGATCGAAGCTCATGTACGGCAGCGAGGGCGCGGACAGCCCCGTACAGCCGGAGGACGCGCCCGGTACCGGCGGCTCCGACTCCAAGTCGCCCTCCAGGGGCGGTGGTTCGGCCGCCGGGGACGGGAGCGGTGGCGGAATCGGCGGCGGGCTGAAGGTCGGCGCCATCGCGGTCGCCGCCCTCTTCGCCGTGGTGTTCGGCTTCAAGAGGCTGCTGCGCCGCGACTGACCCGCACCACCACGAAGGCCGAGGGCCCAACTCCGGCTGAGGGGCGCGTCTTTCGGCTGACGGGCGCGCCTACGACTGAGGGGCGTCCGGCACGCTTACGCGCCGGACGCCCCTCAACTCGTGGGAAGGGAACGGTTACAGCTTCTCGATCACGTAGTCGACGCAGCGCGTCAGCGCCTCGACGTCCGCCGGGTCGATCGCCGGGAACATGGCGACGCGGAGCTGGTTGCGGCCGAGCTTGCGGTAGGGCTCGGTGTCGACGATGCCGTTGGCGCGCAGGACCTTGGCGACGGCGGCGGCGTCGATCTCGTCGGCGAAGTCGATCGTGCCGATGACCTGCGAGCGCTTGGCCGCGTCCGTCACGAACGGCGTGGCGTACTTGCTGTCCTCGGCCCAGCGGTACAGGCGGGTCGAGGAGTCCTTCGTCCGGGCCGCCGACCAGGCGAGGCCGCCCTGTCCGTTGATCCACTCCAGCTGCTCGTTGAGCAGGAAGAGCGTGGCGAGGGCCGGGGTGTTGTACGTCTGGTTCTTGCGGGAGTTGTCGATCGCCGTCGGCAGCGAGAAGAACTCCGGGACGTGCCGGCCGGAGGCGTGGATCCGCTCGGCGCGCTCGATCGCGGCCGGCGAGAACGCGGCGATCCACAGGCCGCCGTCGGAGGCGAAGGACTTCTGCGGGGCGAAGTAGTAGACGTCGGTCTCGGCGATGTCGACGGGCAGGCCGCCGGCGCCGGAGGTGGCGTCCACCAGGACGAGGGAGCCCTCGTCGGCGCCCGCGACCCGCTTGATCGGGGCGGCGACACCGGTCGAGGTCTCGTTGTGGGTGAAGGCGTAGACGTCGACGCCCGCCTCGGCGACCGGTTCGGGGTGCGTGCCCGGGTCGGAGGAGACCACGGTGGGATCGGCCAGCCACGGGGCGAGCTTCGCCGCCTTCGCGAACTTGGAGGAGAACTCGCCGAACGTGAGGTGCTGCGACTTGTTCTCGATCAGGCCGTGCGTCGCGACGTCCCAGAACGCGGTGGAGCCGCCGTTGCCGAGGACGACCTCGTACCCGTCGGGCAGGGAGAACAGCTCGCGCACGCCCTCGCGTACCTTGCCGACCAGGTTCTTGACCGGGGCCTGGCGGTGGGATGTGCCGAGCAGAGAGCTGCCGGTCGCGGCGAGCGCGTCCAGTGCCTCCGTCCGCACCTTGGAGGGGCCAGCGCCGAATCGTCCGTCGGCGGGCTTGATGTCAGCGGGGATCTGGATATCAGCCACGCGGGGAGCCTAGCCGTTCCGGGAAACCTGGGCGAAACGTCGTCCGTCGGCTGAGACGGGCGGGTTGACGCGGGTCGGCGGCCACCGTCGCCGGAGGGGCCGTGGCGGGCCCCTCCGGCGAGCTGCCGCTCCGTCAGTCCACCTCGTCCTGCGATCAGCCGCACGGGTGGTTCGCGTATGACTCGCGTATGACTCACGGGTGGCTTACGGGCGGCTCATCTCATTCGGCGATCAGCCGCACCGGCAGTTCGAACAGGTCGTTCTGTGTCACCACCGGCTTGTTGCGGAGCTCCGACACCGGGACGGTGAGGTCCAGGGCGGGGAAGCGCGCGTACAGGGCGGGCAGGGCGACGCCCGCTTCCAGGCGGGACAGGGCCGCGCCGGGGCAGACGTGGGGTCCGTGGCCGAAGGAGATGTGCCGGTTCTGGCTGGTGCGGCTGATGTCGAAGTCGCCCGCGGTGGGACCGTGGGCGTTCTCGTCGCGGCCGATCGCGCCGTACGACACGATGAGCGCGTCGCCCGCCGGGATCACCTTGTCGCCGACCGGGACGTCCTCCGTCGCGAAGCGGATGAGGACGTGGGAGGTCGGGGTGGAGTGGCGCAGGGTCTCCTCGACGACCGCGGACCAGTCGGCCTCGCCGGCGAGGACGAGGGCGCGCTGCTCGGGGTGCGCGGAGAGGTTGACGACCGCGTTGACGATCAGGGAGATCGTCGTCTCGTGGCCCGCCGCGACCATGAGCTGGAGGGTGGAGACGATCTCCGCGTCGGTGAGGTGGTCGCCGTCCTCGGAGGCCACGATCAGCGCGCTGGTCAGGTCGTCGCCCGGCTCGGCGCGCTTCGCCGCCACCGTCTCCGCCATGATCCCGGCCAGTTCGGTGAGCGTCGCGATGACCTCCGCGGGCGGGGTCTGCGTCGAGAAGAACTTCTCGAAGAGCTCCTTCAGGCGCGGCAGGCGGGACTCCTCGATGCCCATGAGGTCGGCGATGACGTACATGGGCAGCGGGTAGGCGAAGTCGGCCTTCAGGTCGACGACTTCCCCGGTGAGGTTGTCGAGCAGACTCTCCGTCAGCTTCGCGATGCGCTCCCGCATCTGCTCCACCCGGCGCGGTGTCAGCGCCTGCGCCACCAGGGTGCGCATCCGCCGGTGGTCCGCTCCGTCCACGGTGAGCATGGAGCGGCCCGGGTTGGCGAGTCCGATCAGCGGCCAGTCGGGGGCGATCTCGCCGCGCTGCCAGGCACCCCAGACGTTGATGTCCTTCACCAGACGGGGGTCGGTGAGCAGGGCGCGCGCCTCGGCGTGGTGGGTGACCGCCCAGACCGGCACACCGCCGGGCAGTTCGACGGCGGCGAGCGGCCCGGCGGCGCGCAGCGCGGCGCTCTCGCCGTCCAGGTCGGTGACGAAGGGGTCCAGGACTATGCGGGTCTCTTCGGTACCGGTGGTCATGCGGGGGTGCCTCCAAGGGCTGGGGTGGGGGTACTGGCGGCTTCCCGGGGCGGGGAGGGGCCCCAGGACCCGGCCGAACAGCGTGTCGGCCGGGTGCGAAGGCGTCTCAGAGGACGGGTACGGGCGTGAACCGTACGGGCAGTTCGCTCAGGCCCCGCAGCCACGGGGAGGGGCGCCGGGTCAGTGACTCGGCGGGTACGGCCAGGTCGATGTCCGGCAGCCGGTCGAGCACGACCTCGATCCCGGTCCGCGCGATGACCTCCGCGACCTCCTGCGCCGGGAACGGGCAGCGGTGCTCCCCGTGACCGAAGGAGAAGTGGGCGCTGTTGCCCCCGGTGAGCGCGGAACTGTCGGTGCGGACCTGGGGGTCGGAGTTGGCGCCCTGGAGGCCGAGCAGCAGCAGGTCGCCGGAGCGGACCCGGCGGCCGCCGAGCTGGGTGTCGCGGGAGGCCCAGCGCCCGGCCACGTTCTGGGTGGGGGTGTCCTCCCACAGCACCTCGTTCATGGCCTCGGCGACACTGTGCCGGCCGCCGAACAGCGAGGCGGCGAACCGCTCGTCGGTGAGCATCAGGCGCAACGAGTTGCCGATCCAGTCGGCGGTCGGCTGGTGGCCGGCGGCCATCATGACCATCAGGTCCTGGACGATCTCCTCGTCGGTGAAGCCCGCGGTGTTCGCGAGCATCCGGGAGACCACGTCGTTGGCCGGTCGCTCCTTGCGGTCGGCGATCAACCGGGCCATGGAGGAGGCGAGATGCTGCTGTCCGGCCAGCGCGCCCTCACGCCCGTTGATCATGTCGTTCAGGGCGGTCACCAGGCCCGGACCCTGCTCGTCCGCGAAGCCGTAGAGCGTCGCGAGGACCCGTACGGGCAGCAGGGCCGCGTAGTCGCCGACGAGGTCCGTCTCGCCCTTGGGGCAGACCGTGTCGATCAGTTCGTCGGCGAACTTCTCGGCCTGGGAGCGCAGTTCGAAGGCGTCCACGGCTTCGAGGGCGTCGCTGATCATCGCGGCGCGCTCGCGGTGGCGCTCGCCGACGGTGTACAGGATGGAGGGCTGCCTGCGGCCGATCATCGGCAGCAGCGGCCAGTCGTCCGGGATGCGGTCCCACTGGCTCCACAGTTCCGAGTCCCGGCTGAACAGCTGCGGATCGCCGGTGACTTGGTGCAGTTCGCGGTAGCCGAGGACCAGCCAGGCCGGGATGTCGCCGTCGAGGACGACCGGCACGACGGAACCGTGGTCGCGCCGCATCTCCCGGTACAGCTCGGCGGGTTCGGTCTGGAACCGTGGCCCGCCGAGGGGGACGGGCGCGGATGCGGTGGTGGGGGTCACAGCGCCAACTCCGGTGATTGAAGGGCGCCTTCCGCGGCTGCGGCGCCGTGACGGGCGTGGAGGGACTGGAGGTGCTCGATCAGCGTGATCAGCACCCGCTTGCTGGACTCCCGGGACCGGGCGTCGCAGTCGAGCAGCGGCACGTGCGGGTCGAGGTCGAGGGCCTCGCGGATCTGCGCGGGGGTGTGCGTGGGCCCGCCGAAGTCGTTGCAGGCCACGATGAAGGGCGTGCCGTGGTGCTCCAGCCGGTCGATGGCGTACCAGGAGTCGTCGATACGACGGGTGTCGACCAGGACGATCGCCCCGAGCGTTCCGGAGAACAGCCGGTCCCACAGGAACCAGAACCGCTCCTGTCCGGGCGCGCCGAACAGGTAGAGGATGTTGTGCGTGTCCAGCGTGATGCGTCCGAAGTCGAAGGCGACGGTGGTCGCGGACTTGCCGCGCACCTCGCTGATGTCGTCGACGGCCTCGCCGGCCTGCGTCATCGTCTCCTCGGTGTTGAGGGGACGTATCTCGCTGACCGAGCGGACCAGGGTCGTCTTGCCGACACCGAAGCCACCCACGATCACGATCTTGAGGCCGTTGTCGGCCGACGCGGACAGGGGCGCACGAGCGTCAGAGGTTACGGAGTCCAACGAGCACCTGCTCCAGGATGTCGGGATCGGGAAGACCGGAAGGAACAGTGGTGTGCGGGTGACGGGCGCTGACATGGCCCGTGGAGAGCAGGTCGGAGAGCAGGACGCGGGTGATCGACACCGGCAGCCTCAGCTCCGCCGCGATCTCCACGACCGCCGTCGGCCGATCGCACATCCGCAGGATCGCGGCGTGCTCGGACTGCATGCCCGCCACCGGATCGCACTCGGCGACCACCAGCGTCACCAGGTCGAAGGGGGTGTCGGGCCCGGACCGGGAGCGCCCCTGGGTGAGGGTGTACAGCCGGTCGGGCGCGTCGTCCCTGCCAGGACGGCTCATGACGACCGGGGCGGCGTGCTCAGATATTCGCCGAGTTGTTCCACGAGTTCGCTCATGTTGTGCCCGACCAGCCCGGCGTCGGCGTCCTCGGCGGTGACGACGGCGAGATGCGCGCCGTCACCGGCCTCCACGATGAACAGCACCCCGCCGTAGAACTCGGCCATCGCCGAGCGCACACCGCCGCTGCCGTCGCCGAACTCCACGGACGCCCCGTGGGACAGCGACTGGATGCCGGCGGCGATGGCGGCGAGCTGGTCGGCCTGGTCGACGGACAGCTCCGGAGTGCGGCACAGCTTCAGGCCGTCGCGGGAGAGCACGAGCGCGTGCCGGGCGCCCGGGGTGCGCTCAAGGAGGCCCTCGATGAGCCAGGTGAGCTTCTCGTCGGCGGTGATGGTGCCGGTCATGGGGTGGTGTCGCCTTCCGGGAGCGAGTGTGCGGTGGGGGTGGTGGAACGGGGGGAAGCGGCGGGGGCGCCCTGTACGACGGCGGCCTCTTCGCGGACGTCGTCCGTGTCGCGTACGGGATGCCCGTCCGGGACACGGTCCTCGGCCCGTAGGAGCTCCTCGGCTCGCGGACGGTCCTCGGCCGGTACGTGGTCCTCGGGCCGTGCGCGGTCCTCGGCCTGCGGGGGATCTCCGGCCGCTACGGGGTCGGGGGCGCCCGGCGCCGTGCCGCGTACCGCCTGGCGGAAGGTGCCGAAGCGGGCGGCCGACCGGGCCTTGGGGTCGTCGCCCTTACGGGGTTCCGGGGCGGCCGGGGCCGTGGTGTGCGAGCGGCTGCGCTCGGCGTGCGCGAGGGTGCGTCCGCGACGGCGCTTGGGAAGGCCGCCGGTGGCCGCGGGACCCTGCTCGTGCCGGGGTGAGTCATGGGCCGGGACGGGGTCCGGGTCGAGGTCGTCGGCCGCGCGGGCGGCGGCGTACGACACGGGGGACGCGGAGGATTCCCGGGGCGACCGGGACTCCTGCGAGCCCTGCGAGCCGTGTGACCGCTGGGGCTCCGGCGCGTCCTGGCCGGTTCGGGACCGTGGCGCGGAGGCGCGGCCGTCGGCGGCTGTCGGGGCCGACGCGACGAACTCCGGTCCGGCCGACAGCGGGGTCGTGATGTGCGGGGCGTTCGCCGGCGTGAGGAGGTCCTGCGGGATGAGGACGAGAACGCCGGTGCCGCCGCGGGCGGAGGGCCGGAAGGACACCTTCAGGCCGTACTTGCCGGCCAGCCGGCCGACCACCGCGAGGCCGAGGCGGGTGCCGGTGAGTCCGCCGAGATCGGACGCGTTCACGATGCCCCCGGTGACGGCGCGTTCGGCGCGCCGCAGCTGGACGTCGCCCATCACCAGTCCGCTGTCCTCGACGGAGACGATGACACCCGCCGGGACCTCCTCGACGTACACATGCACTTCGGCGGTGGGCGGCGAGAACTTGGCGGCGTTGTCGAGGAGTTCGGCGAGCGCGTGCATGACGCCCTCGGCGGCGTGTCCGGCGACGGCGGCCTCGCTGGCGGAGTGGACGCGCACGCGCTGGTAGCCGCCGATGCGGCCCATGGCGCCGCGCAGGATCGACTCCATGACGATCGGGCGGGCCCAGCGGCGTCCCGAGCGCGCACTCGTCAGGACGGCGACGGAGTCGGCGAGGCGGCCCGCCTGCGCGGTGCGGTGGTCGAGGTGCAGGAGGTCGGCGAGGACGTCCTCGTCGGAGTGTCTCTCCTCCATGGCCCGCAGGTCGGCGAGCATGCCGGTGGACAGCGCCTGCATGCGGGCGGCCGCGTTGGCGGTCGCCGAGACCGCGGCGGTCCGGTTGCTGTCGGCGTGCCGGGCGCGCTCGGCGAGTTCGGTGTTGAGCTCGGTGAGCCGGGCGCGTTCACCGATGAGCAGTTCCCGCTCCTCGGCGAACTCCTCGGTGAGGCGGGCGCGTTCGCGGGCGGCGGCCTCGGTCAGGCGGATCCGCTCCTGGGCCGCGGCCTCGGCGGCGCGGGCGCGGTCACGGGCGGCCTCGTCGGCCAGCCGGGCCCGTTCCTGGCTGAACTCCTCGGTCAGCCGGGCGCGTTCCTGAAGGAGCCGGCCGGCGTCCTTGGTCACGTTGTCGAGGCGACGGAGTATCAGTCGCTTGGTCTGTACGGCGCGGGCGGCCACCGTGACGGCCGTGCACAGCAGCACCGCGGCGGCGCCGGTTCCCCAGGCGAGGGGTACGCGGGCCGGCTCGGGGGCCAGCAGGACGGCGGCCACCACCGCGACCGCGGCCGGTACGGCGGCGGTCAGCGCGGCTTTTGCTGTGGCGCGCGGGGTGGGTCGTTCGCCGGAGGGCAGGGGCGGGGTCATCAATCGGTCCTCGGTCGTGTTCCTGGGGGGAGAACGTGTCCTCGGTCGTGTCCTCGGTCGGTCCTGGGCGAGAAGCGACACCTGATGCTCAACTCGCGGTCACTATATGAGAGTTCGTGATCCGATTGGGCAGCTTCGGGAAGCGGTTGCATGATCGCCTCGGCATATCGGGGCCTTTCGGGTGCGCGTCCGGGTGGCCGGTGCCGGTGCCGGTGCCGGTGCCCGGCGGCATCCTGGAGGCATGACGGATCTGGGTGGACGGCCGGAGGAACAGCCGGAAGGCGCGGAACTGCGGTACGAGCTGGCGAGAGCGGTGCGCGGCGAGGTCTCCTTCGACGCGACGGCACGGGCGCTGACCACCATGGACGCCTCCAACTACCGGCGCGTACCGCTCGGTGTGGTGGCCCCGCGTGACGCCGACGACGTGGCCGCGGTCCTCGCCGTGTGCCGCGCCCACGCGGTGCCGGTCGTGGCGCGCGGCGGCGGCACCTCGATCGCGGGACAGGCCACCGGCACCGGTGTCGTCCTGGACTTCACCCGCCACCTGAACCGGATCGTCGCGCTCGACCCCGACGCCCGTACGGCCGTCGTCCAGCCAGGTGCCGTCCTCGACCGCCTCCAGGAGGCCGCCGCCCCGCACGGCCTGCGCTTCGGCCCCGACCCCTCCACCCACAGCCGCTGCACCCTCGGCGGAATGATCGGCAACAACTCCTGCGGCTCCCACTCGGTCGCCTGGGGCACCACGGCGGACAACGTCCTGGGACTGTCGGCCGTCGGCGCGGGCGGCGACCCGCGCCGCCTCGGCCGGGACTGGCAGGGCGCCCCGGACGGCCTGCGGGCCCTGGTCGAGAGCGAGTTGGCGCTGCTGCGGACCGGCTTCCCGGACCTCCCGCGGCGGATCTCCGGGTACGCCCTCGACGCGCTGCTGCCCGAGCGGGGCGCGGACGTGGCCCGCGCCTTCTGCGGCTCCGAGGGCACCTGGGGCATCCTCACCGAGGCGGTCCTGCGCCTGGTCGAGGCACCCCGCGCGCGGGCGCTGGCCGTCCTCGCCTACCCCGACGAGAGCGCCGCCGCGGACGCCGCCGCCGGTCTGCTGCCGCTGGGGCCGCTGACCGTGGAGGGGATGGCCGCCGATCTCGTACCGGCGAACGCGGGGCTGCCGCGCGGCGGGGCCTGGCTGTTCGTGGAGACGGGCGGCGGATCGCCGGCGGAGGCACGCGCGCACGCGGACACGATCGTGCGGGCGGCGGACGTACAGGACGCCCTGGTGGTCACCGATCCGGCGGGGCAGCGGGCGCTGTGGCGGCTGCGGGAGGACGCGAGCGGCACGGCGACCCGGATGCCGTACGCCGGGGGCGGCTCCGGCCCGGGCCGCGGGCTCGGCGGCGAGGCCTGGCCCGGCTGGGAGGACTGCGCCGTGCCGCCCGCCCGGCTGGGCGCGTATCTGCGGGACTTCCGGGCCCTGCTCGCGGCCCACGGCCTGCGCGGAACGCCGTACGGGCACTTCGGCGACGGCTGCATCCACGTCCGCATCGACTTCGACCTGATCTCCACGGCGGGCGTCGCCCGCTTCCGGCGCTTCTCCGAGGAGGCCGCTCACCTCGTCGTCTCGTACGGCGGCTCCCTGTCAGGCGAGCACGGCGACGGGCAGGCGCGCGCGGAACTGCTGCCCGCGATGTACGGCACCGAGATGGTCCGCCTCTTCGAGAGGGCCAAGGACCTCTGGGACCCGGACGGCCTGCTCAACCCCGGCATGCTCGTCCGCCCGCACCGGCTGGACGAGAACCTGCGGTTCGCGGTCCTGCCGGACCGCCCGGTGGACGTGGAGTTCGGCTACCCGGCGGACGGCGGCGACTTCTCGGCGGCGGTGCGCCGCTGCGTGGGCGTCGCCAAGTGCCGTACGGCCTCGGTGCCGGGCGGCGACGACGTCATGTGCCCCTCCTTCCGCGCGACCGGCGAGGAGGAGCACTCCACGCGCGGGCGGGCCCGGCTGCTGCACGAGATGCTCGCCGGCGAGATCGTCACCGGCGGATGGCGCTCCACGGAGGTCCGCGACGCGCTGGACCTGTGCCTGTCGTGCAAGGGATGCCGGTCCGACTGCCCGGTCGGCGTCGACATGGCCACGTACAAGGCGGAGTTCCTCCACCACCACTACGCGGGCCGCCGCCGCCCCGCCGCGCACTACGCCCTGGGGCGGCTGCCCTTCTGGCTCGCGGCGGTGACCCGTACCCGCTCGGCGCGCCTCGTCAACTCCCTCGCATCCGTGCGTCCGTTGGCCGCCCTCGCCAAGCGCCTGGCGGGTATCGCGCCGGAACGGGAGATCCCGCGGCTGGCCCCGGAGACGTTCAGCCAGTGGTGGTCGACCCGGTTCCGGGACCGGGTGCGGGCGTACGTGCGCGAGCGGCGCCGGGGCGGTCCGGGCGGTCCGGGCGGTCCGGGCGGTCCGGGCGGGGGAACGGACGAGGGAGCGAGCGGGGGCAGGCGGTTCGCGAGCGGACTGTTCCCGGGCTTCGGCGGGACGACGGTCCTCCTGTGGCCGGACACCTTCACCGAACACCTGGAACCCTCCGCCGGACGCGCGGCCGTACGGGTCCTGGAGACCGCGGGACTGGCCGTCCTGCTGCCCCCGAGGACGGTGATGCGGCACGGGCCCATCGGCGACGGCGTCACCCGCGGCCCCCTCCTCCTCGGCACGCTGCTGCCGCGCCGCCGCCACCGTGTCTGCTGCGGACTGACGTACGTCTCGACCGGCCAGCTCGACCGCGCCCGCACGGTGCTCCGCCGCACCCTCGACCTCATGGAGCCCTACCTCGCCATGGACGACCTCCCGGTCGTCGTCCTGGAGCCGAGCTGCGCCGCCGCGCTCCGCACGGACCTGCCCGAGCTGCTGCCGGGCGACCCGCGCGCGGCACGGCTGGCGGCGGCGGTGACGACCTTCGCGGAGGCCCTGGAGCGGTACGCGCCGGGCTGGACGCCGCCCCGGCTGGACCGGCCGGCCATCGGCCAGACGCACTGCCACCAGCACGCGGTCCTCGGCGACGGGGCCGAACGCCGGCTGCGCGAGGCGGCGGGTCTGACCGGCACCCTCGCGGGCGGCTGCTGCGGCCTGGCGGGCAACTTCGGCTTCGAGAAGGGTCACGAGGAGGTGTCGCGGGCCTGCGCGGAGGAACAGCTGCTCCCGGCGGTACGGGAGGCCGACGACACCGCGGTGGTCCTCGCCGACGGCTTCTCCTGCCGCACCCAGCTGGCCCACCTGAGCGACCGGCGGGGCCGCCACCTGGCGGAGGTACTGGCCGAGGCGCTGGAGAACGGTCCGCAGGGCGGCGGGTCGGCGGGACCCGCGTGAGTACGCTGGCGATTCCACCGGTCCGAGGACTTCGAGGAGCAACGCGCATGGCCCTCCGCCTGCAGGCGATCACCCGTGACGAACACCTCGCGTTCGTCCGCTCGCGGCCCTCGGCCAGCCATATGCAGGTGCCGTCGTGGGGGGACGTGAAGCCGGACTGGCGTGCGGAGAGCCTCGGCTGGTTCGACGAGGACGGCCGCCTCCGGGGTGCCGGTCTCGTGCTGCTGCGCCCGCTGCCGAAGGTCAAGCGGTACCTCGCGTATCTGCCCGAGGGTCCCGTCATCGACTGGCACGACCCGGACCTCGCCGAACGCTGGCTCCGGCCGATGCTGGCGCATCTCAAGTCACACGGCGCGTTCACCGTGAAGATGGGCCCGCCCGTGGTCGCGCGCCGCTGGAGCGCGGACACGGTCAAGACGGCCATCGCCGATCCGGCGGCGCGGCGGCTGGGCGAGGTGACGGCGACCTCGTACGAGCCGGGTGCCGCCGAGATCGCCGAGCGGCTGCGGGGCATGGGCTGGCAGCGGACCGAGCCGGGCGGCGAGGACGGCTTCGCCGCCGGACAGCCGCGCTACGTCTTCCAGGTCCCGTTCGCCGGACGGTCCCTGGAGGAGATTCACAAGGGTCTCAACCAGCAGTGGCGGCGCAACATCAAGAAGGCCGACAAGGCCGGCGTCGAGGTGGTCCGGGGCGGCTACGACGACCTGCCCGCCTTCTACGAGCTCTACGCGGAGACGGCGCAGCGCGACCGTTTCATCCCGCGCCCGCTGCCCTACTTCCAGCGGATGTGGACCGCGCTGACCGCCGAGGACCCCGACCGCATGCGGCTCTATCTCGCCCGCCACGACGGCGACGTCCTCGCCGCGGCCACCATGATCACCGTCGGCAGCCACGTCTGGTACTCCTACGGCGCCTCCACCGGCCGCAAGCGCGAGGTCCAGCCCAACAACGCCGTCCAGTGGCGCATGATGACCGACGCCCACGCCCTGGGCGCCGCCGTCTACGACTTCCGCGGGATCACCGACACCCTCGACGAGACCGACCACCTCGTCGGCCTCCTGCGCTTCAAGGCGGGCGCGGGCGGCGAGGCCGCGGAGTACCTCGGAGAGTGGGACTTCCCGATCAACCGGGTGCTGCACAAGGCACTCGGCCTGTACATGGCCCGCCGCTGATCCGCTCGCAGGCGGCCGGGAGGCCGGGGACGGGCGTCGGCGCGAGGGCCGTTAGCCGTCCAGGTTCGCGTCGAGCCCCGTGGCCTTCCCGCGGCCCACCTGGGTGCGCACCGCCCCCATGCTCGCCGCGATGACCAGGGCGATGGCGAGGGACTCGGTGAGGGAGAGGGCCTGGTCCAGGACGAGGAAGCCGGCGACGGCGGCCACGGCCGGTTCCAGGCTCATCATGATGGCGAAGGTGGCGGCGGGCAGGCGGCGCAGGGCGAGAAGTTCCAGGGTGTACGGGAGGACCGAGGAGAGCATGGCCACCGCGGCACCCAGGGCGACCGTCGTCGGGACCAGGAGCCTCGAACCCGACTCGACGATCCCGAGGGGGAGGAACGCCACCGCCGCGACCACCATGGCCAGGGCGAGACCGTCGGCCTGGGGGAAGCGCCGGCCCGTCCGCGCGCTGAAGATGATGTACGCCGCCCACATGGCGCCCGCGCCCAGGGCGAAGGCGACACCCGCGGGGTCGAGGCTGCTGAAGCCCCCGCCGCCACCGAGCAGGAAGACGCCGACGAGGGCGAGGCCCGCCCACAGCAGGTTCACGGCGCGGCGGGAGGTGAGGACGGAGAGCGCGAGCGGGCCGAGCACTTCGAGCGTGACGGCCGTGCCGAGCGGGATGCGGGCGACCGACTGGTAGAAGAGGCCGTTCATCGCGGCCATCGTGAAGCCGAAGACGACCACCGTGCTCCAGTCGGCGCGCGAGTGCCCGCGGACCTTCGGACGGCAGACCAGCAGCAGCACGACCGCGGCGACCAGCAGTCGCAGCGTCACCACGCCGAGGGCGCCCACCCGGGGCATCAGGCTCACCGCGAGAGCCCCGCCGAACTGCACCGAGACGCCTCCGGCGAGCACCAGGCCGACCGGCCCGAGGGCACCACGTCGGCCGGGACCGCCCGCCGTGGGCGCGGGCGCGCCGGCCGCGGGCACGGGTGCCAGGGCGGGGGCGGCCGAGGCCGGGGAGGACGGGGCGGCGCTGGGGGTCTTCACGGGGCCTTCCAGGGGATCGAGGCGTTCGTTCATCATGCTGCACCTGCCGGTCCAGAGTAATGGACCCAGTCAGGCGTGTGAACTTGTTATGCAACTGTCCCAGAGAAACGGACGGAGCGCCCGGACGCCCTGCGCCGAACCCCGGACCCGGAGACGGTCTGAATTAATGCAAGCATGCTTGATTGTTTCTTCGGGCGCTGTCATGCTCCGTGCCACACACCGTCGTGTCCCGAGGGGAGCGCATCGTGTCCGACGCGTCGTCCGTGATCGCCGTGATCGACGACCTGCACCGGGAGAGTGAGGAACTCGACCGGCTGGTGGGGGAGTTGAGCGAGGAGCAGTGGGCGCTCGGTACGCCCGCCGCGGGCTGGACCGTCGCCCACCAGATCGCGCATCTCGCCTGGACCGACCGGTCGGCCCTGCTGGCCGTCACCGACGCCGGGGCCTTCGCGAAGGAGATCGAGAAGGCGCTCGCCTCACCCGACGGCTTCGTGGACGAGGGCGCGGAGACGGGCGCCGCCCAGCCGCCCGCCCTGCTGCTCGCCGGCTGGCGCGAAGGGCGGACCGCCCTGGAGACGGCCCTGCGCGCGGCACCCGCCGGAACCAGGTTCCCCTGGTACGGCCCGCCCATGTCGGTCGCCTCCATGGCCACCGGCCGTCTGATGGAGACCTGGGCCCATGGACAGGATGTGGCCGACGCGCTGGGTGTGGTGCGCGAACCCACCGACCGGCTGAGGCATGTGGTCCGCATCGGGGTGCGGGCCCGTGACTTCGCCTTCGCCGTGCACGGCCTCACCGCGCCCGCCGAGGAGTTCCGCGTGGAGCTGGACAGTCCCTCCGGCGAGGTGTGGGCCCACGGTCCGGCCGACGCCCCGCAGCGCGTCACCGGCCCCGCCCTCGACTTCTGCCTGCTGGTGACCCAGCGGGCCCACCGCGCCGACCTGGCCGTACGGGCGGAGGGCCCCGACGCCGACCGCTGGCTGGACATCGCCCAGTCCTTCGCCGGCCCGCCCGGCGCCGGGCGGGACCCCAAGGAGACCGGCCGGTGACCCCGGGAGCCGAGAAGCGCCCGCTGCGCATCGGTAACGCCTCCGGCTTCTACGGCGACCGCTTCGACGCGATGCGCGAGATGCTCACCGGCGGCCCGCTCGACGTCCTCACCGGCGACTACCTCGCCGAACTGACGATGCTCATCCTCGGCCGCGACCGGCTGAAGGACCCCGGACGCGGCTACGCCAAGACCTTTCTGCGCCAGTTGGAGGAGTGCCTCGGCCTCGCCCACGAGCGCGGCGTCCGCCTGGTCACCAACGCGGGCGGCCTGAACCCGGCCGGACTCGCCGACGCCGTGCGCGAGCTGGCCGGGCGTCTCGGCATCCCGGTCCGCGTGGCCCACGTCGAGGGCGACGACCTCACGCACCGGTACCCCGGCAGCCTCGCCGCCCACGCCTACCTGGGCGGAGCCGGCATCGCCGCCTGTCTGCGCGAGGGCGCGGACATCGTCGTCACCGGGCGTGTCACCGACGCGGCGCTGGTCACCGGCCCCGCCGTGGCCCACTTCGGCTGGGGGCCCGGTGACCACGACCGGCTCGCGGGCGCCGTCGTCGCCGGACACGTCCTGGAGTGCGGCACGCAGGCCACCGGCGGCAACTACGCCTTCTTCGCCGACCACGACCCCGCGCGGCTGCGCCACCCCGGCTTCCCGCTCGCCGAACTCCACGAGGACGGGTCGAGCGTCATCACCAAGCACGACGGCACCGGCGGCCTCGTCGACGTCGGCACGGTCACCGCGCAGCTCCTCTACGAGACGCAGGGCGCCCGGTACGCGGGACCCGACGTCACCGCCCGCCTCGACACGGCCCTGCTCACCCAGGAGGGCCCCGACCGGGTACGGATCGACGGCGTGCGCGGCGAGGCCCCGCCGCCCGCCCTCAAGGTCGGCCTCAACAAGCTCGGCGGCTTCCGCAACGAGGTCGTCTTCGTGCTGACCGGCCTCGACATCGAACGCAAGGCGGAGCTCGTACGGGCCCAGCTGGAGGCCGCCTTCGACACCGCCAAGTCCCGCCCGGCGGACGTCCGCTGGGACCTTGCCCGCACGGATCACCCCGACGCGCCCACCGAGGAGACCGCGAGCGCCCTGCTCCGCCTCGTCGTCCGCGACCGGGACCAGAGCGCGGTCGGCCGGGCGCTGAGCGGAGCCGCGGTGGAACTGGCGCTGGCGAGCTACCCCGGATTCCATGTGATGGCGCCACCTGGGCCGGGCGCGCCCTATGGGGTCTTCGAGGATGTGTACGTCCCCCATGGCGCCGTGGACCACATGGCGGTCCTCCATGACGGGCGCCGGATCGCAGTACCCCCGGCCCAGGACACGCTCGTACTGGAAACCCTCGAAGAACCGCCCCTGCCCGAACCGTTGCCCGCGGGGCCGACCCGGCGGGCGCCGCTCGGGCTGGTCGCCGGGGCGCGCAGCGGGGACAAGGGCGGGAACGCGAACGTCGGTGTCTGGGCGCGTACGGACGACGCCTGGCGGTGGCTGGCCCACCACCTGACGACGGACACGTTCCGGAGTCTGATTCCGGAGAGCCGCGATCTGACGGTCGTCCGGCACGTCCTGCCCAACCTGCGCGCCCTCAACTTCGTGGTCGAGGGCATCCTCGGCGAGGGCGTCGCCTCCCAGGCCCGTTTCGACCCCCAGGCCAAGGCCCTCGGCGAATGGCTCCGCTCCCGTCACCTGGATATCCCGGAGGCCCTGTTGTGACCGTGTTTTCCTCCGCGCTCGACATCAAGTCCCCCGAGTACGCGGCCCATCGCGAGACGATGCTCGGCAAGCTCGCGGACCTGGAGACCGAGCACGCCAAGGCACTGGCGGGCGGCGGCGAGAAGTACGTCGCCCGGCACCGCAAGCGCGGCAAGCTCCTGGCGCGTGAGCGGATCGAGCTGCTGCTCGACCCGGACACGCCCTTCCTGGAGCTGTCGCCGCTCGCCGCCTGGGGCAGCGACTACGCGGTGGGCGCCTCGCTCGTCACCGGCATCGGCGTGGTCGAGGGGGTCGAGTGCCTGATCACGGCGAACGACCCGACCGTGCGCGGCGGCGCGAGCAACCCCTGGAGCCTGAAGAAGGCGCTGCGGGCGAACGATATCGCGCTCGCGAACCGGCTGCCCTGCATCAGCCTGGTCGAGTCGGGCGGCGCGGACCTGCCGTCCCAGAAGGAGATCTTCATCCCCGGGGGCGCGATCTTCCGCGACCTCACCCGGCTGTCGGCGGCCGGCATCCCCACGGTGGCCGTGGTCTTCGGGAACTCGACGGCCGGCGGCGCCTACGTCCCCGGCATGTCCGACCACGTGATCATGGTCAAGGAGAAGGCGAAGGTCTTCCTCGGCGGGCCGCCGCTGGTGAAGATGGCCACGGGTGAGGAGAGCGACGACGAGTCGCTGGGCGGCGCGGAGATGCACGCGCGCGTGTCGGGCCTCGCGGACTACTTCGCCGTCGACGAGCGGGACGCGCTGCGCCAGGCCCGCCGGGTCGTCGCGCGGCTCAACCACCGCAAGGCGTACGGCGATCCGGCTCCGGCCGAGCCCCCCAAGTACGACGAGGACGAACTGCTGGGAATCGTCCCCGGCGATCTGAAGCACCCCTTCGACCCGCGCGAGGTGATCGCCCGGATCGTCGACGGCTCGGACTTCGACGAGTTCAAGCCGCTGTACGGGACGAGCCTGACCACCGGCTGGGCGAGTCTGCACGGCTATCCGGTCGGCATCCTCGCCAACGCGCAGGGCGTGCTGTTCAGCGCCGAGTCCCAGAAGGCCGCCCAGTTCATCCAGCTCGCCAACCAGCGCGACATCCCGCTGCTCTTCCTGCACAACACCACCGGCTACATGGTCGGCAAGGAGTACGAGCAGGGCGGCATCATCAAGCACGGCGCGATGATGATCAACGCGGTGAGCAACTCGCGGGTCCCGCATCTGTCGGTGCTGATGGGCGCCTCCTACGGAGCCGGCCACTACGGGATGTGCGGGCGCGCCTACGACCCGAGGTTCCTGTTCGCGTGGCCCAGCGCCAAGTCGGCCGTGATGGGCCCGCAGCAGCTCGCGGGCGTCCTGTCGATCGTCGCCCGGCAGTCGGCCGCCGCGAAGGGCCACCCGTACGACGACGAGGCCGACGCGGCGCTGCGCGCCATGGTGGAGCAGCAGATCGAGTCCGAGTCGCTGCCCATGTTCCTGTCCGGGCGGCTGTACGACGACGGGGTCATCGACCCGCGCGACACCCGCACCGTCCTCGGCCTGTGCCTGTCCGCGATCCACACGGCGCCCTTCGAGGGCGCGCGCGGTGGCTTCGGCGTCTTCCGGATGTGAGGGTTCCCGTGATTTCGAGTCTGCTGGTCGCCAACCGGGGCGAGATCGCCTGCCGGGTCTTCCGTACCTGCCGCGAGGCGGGGGTGCGCACCGTCGCCGTCCATTCGGACGCCGACGAGAACGCCCTGCACGCGCGGGTGGCGGACGCGGCGGTGCGGCTGCCGGGCGCGACGCCCGCCGAGACGTATCTGCGGGGCGATCTGATCGTGCGGGCCGCGCTCGACGCGGGCGCGGACGCCGTGCACCCGGGGTACGGGTTCCTGTCGGAGAACGCCGGGTTCGCGCGGGCGGTGATCGACGCGGGTCTTGTGTGGGTCGGTCCGTCGCCGGAGGCGATCGAGGCGATGGCCTCCAAGACCCGGGCGAAGAAGCTGATGGGGCTCGCGCCCCTGGAGCGGGTCACCGCCCAGGACCTGCCGGTGCTGGTCAAGGCCGCCGCGGGCGGCGGCGGGCGCGGGATGCGGATCGTCCGTGAACTGGACGATCTGGAGGCCGAGTTGGAGGCGGCCCGCGCGGAGGCGCTGAGTGCCTTCGGGGACGGGGAGGTGTTCGTCGAGCCGTACGTGGAGGGCGGCCGGCACGTCGAGGTGCAGATCCTGGCCGACGCGCACGGCACGGTCTGGCCGCTGGGCACCCGTGACTGCTCCCTCCAGCGCCGCCACCAGAAGGTGATCGAGGAGGCGCCCGCTCCCGGGCTCGGGGACGAACTCACGCACAGGCTCTACGAGTTGTCGGTGCGTGCCGCCCGCGCCGTGGACTATGTCGGCGCCGGAACGGTCGAGTTCCTGGTCGCCGACGGCACCGCGCACTTCCTGGAGATGAACACCCGCCTCCAGGTCGAACACCCTGTGACGGAAGCGGTGTTCGGGATCGATCTGGTAGCGCTGCAACTGCGGGTCGCGGAGGGCGGGCGGCTGGAGAGCGAGCCCCCGCCCGCACGCGGCCACGCGGTGGAGGCCCGGCTGTACGCGGAGGACCCGGCGGGCGCGTGGGCGCCGCAGACGGGCACCCTGCACCGGCTCGCCGTCCCGGACGGCGTCCGGCTGGACACCGGGTTCACCGACGGCGACTCCGTCTCCGTCCACTACGACCCGATGCTCGCGAAGGTCGTCGCGCACGCCGGCACCCGCGCGGAGGCCCTGCGGAAACTGGCCGGCGCCCTGGAGCGGGCCACGATCCACGGCCCGGTCACCAACCGGGATCTGCTCGTACGGTCCCTGCGCCACGAGGAGTTCACCGGGGCCCGCATGGACACGGGCTTCTACGACCGTCACCTCGCCGCGCTGACCGCGCCCGCCCCGGACCCGTACGCCCCACTGGCCGCCGCCCTGGCCGACGCGCACGGCCGGTCGCGGTTCGGCGGCTGGCGGAACCTGGCGTCGCAGCCGCAGACCAGGCGCTACCGGATGCACGGCGCCGAGCACGAGGCCGCCTACCGGCACACGCGCGAGGGGCTCACCGCCGACGGGGTGCGTGTGGTGCGCGCCGACGCGGGCCGTGTCGTCCTCGAAGTGGCCGGTGTGCGGCGGACGTTCGAGGTCACGCGGTACGCCGACGGCCAGGTCTTCGTGAACGCCACCGCGCTCACCGAGCTCCCCCGCTTCCCCGATCCGGCCGCGGACCGGGCTCCGGGTTCGCTGCTCGCGCCGATGCCCGGCACCGTGGTCCGGGTCGCCGAGGGCCTGGCCGAGGGGGCCGTCGTACGGGCCGGAGACCCCCTGCTGTGGCTGGAGGCGATGAAGATGGAGCACAGGATCTCCGCGCCGACGGCGGGGACGCTCACCGCCCTGCACGCCGTCGTCGGACAGCAGGTGGAGGTGGGCGCGCTGCTGGCCGTCGTGCGGGAGGAGACGCCGGGCGATACGTCGGGGGAGGTGCCGGGCGACGACGCCCGGTGAGAGCGCGCCCCGTCGTGGGGGCGCCGGGCCGCACCACCGCGCGGAGGTCCGTCGCGCGGGCGCGAACAGCTACGTACAGCCGCAGTTTCCGTACCGAACCTCCGTACCGAGGAGCCGTCATGAGCCCTGTCACAGAGACCGACGAACACAAGGCGCTCCGCTCCGCGGTCGCCGCTCTCGGCAAGCGTTACGGCCGCGAGTACATGACCAAGACCGTCGCCGAGGGCGGCCACCCAGACGAGCTGTGGTCCGAGGCGGGCAAGCTCGGCTACCTCGGGGTGAACCTCCCGGAGGAGTACGGCGGCGGAGGCGGCGGCATCGCGGAACTGTCCATCGTGCTGGAGGAGTTGGGCGCGGCGGGCTGCCCGCTGCTGATGCTCGTCGTCTCGCCCGCCATCTGCGGCACGGTCATCGCCCGCTTCGGCACCGAGGAGCAGAAGCGGCGGTGGCTGCCGGGTCTGTCGGACGGCACCCGCACCATGGCGTTCGGCATCACCGAGCCCGACGCCGGCTCCAACTCGCACCGGATCACCACCACGGCCCGCCGCGACGGCACCGACTGGGTCCTGACCGGCCGCAAGGTGTTCATCTCCGGCGTCGACATCGCCGACGCGACGCTCATCGTGGGCCGCACGGAGGACGCCCGCACCGGCAGCCTCAAGCCCTGCCTGTTCATCGTCCCGCGCGACACCGAGGGTTTCGGGCGGCGTCAGATCGACATGGAACTGGCCAGTGCCGAGAAGCAGTTCGAGCTCACCCTGGACGAGGTGCGGCTGCCGGCCGACGCGCTGGTCGGTGGGGGCCCCTCCCACGCTTTCGGCAGTGGGGGAGAGGACGCGGGACTGCTGCAACTGTTCGCCGGGCTCAACCCGGAGCGGGTCATGACGGCCGCGTTCGCCATCGGCATGGGTCGTTTCGCGCTCGCCAGGGCCGTCGAGTACGCGCGTGAGCGCACCGTCTGGAAGGCCCCGATCGGCGCCCACCAGGCCATCGCCCACCCGCTCGCGCAGGCCCACATCGAGCTCGAACTCGCCCGTCTGATGATGCAGAAGGCCGCGTTCCTGTACGACTCGGGGGACGACATCGCGGCGGGGGAGGCGGCCAACATGGCCAAGTACGCGGCAGGAGAGGCCTGCGTACGGGCCGTCGACCAGGCGGTCCACACCCTCGGGGGCAACGGCCTCACGCGGGAGTTCGGCCTCGCCTCCCTGATTACGGCGGCGCGTGTGTCTCGTATCGCACCGGTCAGCAGGGAGATGATTCTCAACTACGTCTCCCACCAGACCCTGGGCCTGCCCAAGTCGTACTGAGCGCTCTAGGAGAAACCGTGTTCCGCAGCGAGTACGCAGATGTACCGGCCGTCGAGGAACCGATCCACGACGCCGTCCTGGGCCGCGCCGCCGAGCGCGGCGAGACACCCGCGCTCGTCGACGGCGTCGACGGCACCACGCTCACCTACGGCCAACTCGACCAGTACCACCGGCGGCTGGCCGCCGCGTTCGCCGACGCGGGGCTGCGCAAGGGCGACGTGCTCGCCCTGCACAGCCCCAACACCATCGCGTTCCCGACGGTGTTCTACGGGGCCACGCGCGCGGGGGCGTCGGTCACGACCGTGCACCCGCTCGCCACGCCGGAGGAGTTCGCCAAACAGCTGAAGGACAGTTCGGCCCGCTGGATCGTGACGGTCTCGCCCCTGCTGGAGGCGGCCCGGCAGGCCGCCGAACTCGCGGGCGGCGTGCGGGAGATCTTCGTGTGCGACCCGGCGCCGGGGCACCGGTCGCTGGCCGAGCTGCTCGGCAGCACCGCGCCCGAACCGCAGGTCGACATCGACCCCGTTCACGATGTGGCGGCGCTCCCGTACTCCTCGGGCACCACGGGCGTCCCCAAGGGCGTGATGCTCACCCACCGCTCCATAGCCACCAACCTCGCCCAGCTCTCGCCGGCCATGCCGATGAACCCGGGCGACCGCATCCTCGCCGTGCTGCCGTTCTTCCACATCTACGGGCTGACCGCCCTGATGAACGCGCCCCTGCGGCAGGGCGCCACCGTCGTCGTGCTGCCCCGCTTCGACCTCGACACGTTCCTGGGCGCCATCCAGGAGCACCGCATCACCGGCCTGTACGTGGCGCCGCCGATCGTCCTGGCGCTCGCCAAGCACCCGGCGGTCGCGGAGTACGACCTGTCGTCCCTGGAGTACATCGTCTGCTCGGCCGCGCCCCTGGACGCCGCGCTGGCGGCGGCCTGTTCGGCCCGGCTGGGGCTGCCGCCGGTGGGCCAGGCGTACGGCATGACGGAGCTGTCGCCCGGCACGCACGTCGTCCCGCTGGACGCCGTGAACCCGCCCCCGGGAACGGTCGGCAAGCTCGTCGCGGGCACCGAGATGCGCATCGTCTCCCTCGACGACCCGGACAAGGACCTCGGAGTCGGAGAGGCCGGCGAGATCGTCGTCCGGGGCCCCCAGGTCATGAAGGGCTACCTGGGCCGCCCCGACGCGACCGCCGCGATGATCGACCCGGACGGCTGGCTGCACACCGGGGACGTCGGTCATGTGGACGCGGAAGGCTGGCTGTTCGTCGTGGACCGCGTCAAGGAGCTCATCAAGTACAAGGGCTTCCAGGTCGCCCCCGCCGAACTGGAGGCGCTGCTGCTCACCCACCCCGGCGTCGCCGACGCCGCCGTCATCGGCTCCTACAACGAGGACAACAACGAGGTCCCGCACGCCTTCGTGGTGCGCCAGCCCTCCGCCGCCGGCCTCTCCGAGGGAGAGGTGATGATGTACGTCGCCGAGCGCGTCGCCCCGTACAAGCGGGTCCGTCTCGTCACCTTCATCGACGCGATCCCGAGGGCGGTCTCCGGGAAGATCCTGCGCCGCGAACTGCGAGGGCTGTCATGACCGTCGTCCACGCGGCGCACGAGCGCGGCGTCACCACCCTCACCCTGGACTCGCCGGGCACCCGCAACGCCCTGTCGGCCGTTTTCGTCGGCGAGCTGGCCGACGCGCTCACCGGCTGCGGCAAGGACGGCGACATCCGCGCGGTCGTCCTGACCCACACCGGGAACACCTTCTGCGCGGGCGCCGACCTGCGCGACCCCCCGCCCCCGGACGCCTTCGTCGGCCTGCTGCGGGGGATCGTCGGGCTGCGCAAACCCGTCGTGGCCCGGGTGAGCGGACACGTCCGGGCGGGCGGCCTCGGCCTGCTCGGGGCCTGTGACATCGCGGTGGCCGGCCCGGAGGCGAGCTTCGCCTTCACCGAGGTACGCATCGGGGTCGCCCCCGCCGTGATCTCGCTCCCGCTGCTGCCCCGCGCCGACCCGCGCGCCCTCGCCCGCTACTACCTCACCGGCGAGCGCTTCGACGCCGCCGAGGCGGTCCGCACCGGGCTCCTGACGGCGGCCGGCGACGACGTGGACGCCGTCCTCGCGCCCGTTCTCGACGGGCTGCGCCGGGCGGCCCCGGAAGGTCTCGCCGAGACGAAGGCGCTGCTCACGGCTAAGGTGCTGGAGGCCTTCGACCGGGACGCGGCGGACCTGACCGCGCTCTCGGCCCGGCTGTTCTCCTCCGCGCAGGCCCGCGAGGGGATGACGGCCTTCCTCGAACGACGGGATCCCGCATGGGTGGTGTGAGCGCGACGGAACACGCGGCACGTCCTCCGCACGTCCCCAAACAGGACCGCAGCCGGGCCACCCGGCAGCGGCTCCTGGCCGCCGCCGTGGCCTGCCTCGCCGAACACGGCTGGGCGGGCTCCACCGTCTCCGTCGTCGCCGAGCGCGCCGGGGTGTCCCGGGGCGCCGCCCAGCACCACTTCCCCACCCGCGAGGACCTGTTCACGGCGGCGGTCGAGTACGTCGCCGAGGAACGCTCCACCGCCCTGCGCGCCCTCTTCCCCGACGGCCCCGCCGACCGGCGTGTGGTGGTCGCCGCCCTCGTCGGCCTCTACACCGGGCCGCTGTTCCGTGCCGCCCTCCACCTGTGGGTCGCGGCCTCCAACGAGGACCAGCTCAGGTCCCGGGTGACCGAGCTCGAAGCCCGCGTCGGCCGCGAGAGCCACCGCATCGCGGTGGACCTGCTGGGCGCGGACGAATCCCGGCCCGGGGTGCGCGAGACGGTGCAGGGCCTGCTCGACATGGCCCGCGGCCTCGGCCTCGCGAACCTGCTCACCGACGACGCGGCACGCCGCGAGCGGGTCGTGGCGCAGTGGGGGGCGATCGTGGAGGAGACCCTGGGCTGAACGGCAGCACAGGCTCCGCCCTCGCCCGCCGGTCAGGGGCTCAGACGTTCGACCCGCCAGCTTCCGTCGGGCTCGGCCGTGTAGCGGAGCCGGTCGTGGAGGCGGTTCTCGCGGCCCTGCCAGAACTCGACCGTCTGCGGGGCGATCCGGAAACCGCCCCAGTGCGGCGGCACCGGAACCCGCTCCCCCTCCGGGTAGCGAGCGCTCAACTCCGCGTACGAGACGTCCAGTTCGGTGCGCGAGGAGATGACCGTGGACTGCGTGCTCGCCCAGGCACCGAGCTGGGAGCCGTGCGGGCGGGTGCGGAAGTACGCGGCGGTCTCGTCCCGGCCGGTGCGCCGCGCCGTCCCGGTGACGATGACCTGCCGGGCCATCGGGTGCCACGGGAAGAGCAGCGAGATGTACGGGTTGCGGGCCAGCTCGCCGGCCTTGCGCGAGTCGTAGTTGGTGTAGAAGACGAAGCCCTGCTCGTCGTACTGCTTGAGCAGCACCGTGCGCGAGCTGGGCCGGCCCTCGGCGTCCGCCGTGGAGACGACCATCGCGTTCGGTTCGTGCACGAAACCGCGCACCGCGGCCTGCGCCGCCTGCTTGAACCAGCGGGAGAACTGCTCCATGGGGTGCGCGGCGAGATCACCCTCGTCGAGGCCCTCGGCGCGGTAGTGCGCCCGCATGGCGGCCGGGTCGGCGGCGATCTCCTCGTCCGCGGCCTCGGCGGCCTCGGCCGCGGCCTGGATGAGGGGCTCGCTCGTGGATTCGTCCGGGAAACGATCGTTCACGCGGTCATCCTGCCGTATCCGGGCCCGCTCCCGGGCGGGTGTGCTTCATCACGCAGTGGCACTCAGTGCCGCGTACTCTCCCCAAAGGTGGCACTCAGAGATATCGTGCTGGTGCCGTTCCGGTTGGAGGACCAGCCGTACGGGGCATCACCGGGGTGACCGCTTTCGGACCGCGAGTCGGCGGAGACAGTCCGAGGAGCATTCGGGAGTCTTCGTAGAACGACCGCGGGACCGGCCGGCGAAGCGCCCGACCGTCGACCGTCACCCCCGCAAGGGCAGGGGGTCACCCCTCCAGGAACACGGGGTCACCCCCACCCCGACAACACCATCCGTCGCACACATCACGAGGAGCCGCCTGATGTCCGACTTCGTACCCGGACTCGAAGGAGTCGTCGCGTTCGAGACGGAGATCGCCGAACCGGATAAGGAGGGCGGCGCTCTCCGGTACCGGGGCGTCGACATCGAGGACCTCGTCGGCCATGTCTCCTTCGGCAACGTCTGGGGACTCCTCGTCGACGGCGCCTTCAACCCCGGTCTGCCGCCCGCCGAGCCGTTCCCGATCCCCGTCCACTCCGGCGACATCCGTGTCGACGTGCAGTCCGCGCTCGCCATGCTCGCCCCCGTCTGGGGCCTCAAACCCCTCCTCGACATCGACGAGAAGCAGGCCCGCGAGGACCTCGCCCGCGCCGCCGTCATGGCCCTGTCGTACGTCGCCCAGTCCGCCCGCGGCCAGGGCATGCCGATGGTCCCGCAGAACGAGATCGACAAGGCCCACTCCGTCGTCGAACGGTTCATGATCCGCTGGCGCGGCGAGCCCGACCCCAAGCATGTCGCCGCCGTCGACGCCTACTGGACCTCGGCCGCCGAGCACGGCATGAACGCCTCCACCTTCACCGCGCGCGTGATCGCCTCGACGGGCGCTGACGTCGCCGCCGCGCTCTCCGGCGCCGTGGGAGCCATGTCGGGTCCGCTGCACGGCGGCGCCCCCTCCCGCGTCCTCGGCATGATCGAGGAGATCGAGCGCACCGGGGACGCCGACGCCTACGTCCGGCACGCCCTCGACAGGGGCGAGCGCCTGATGGGCTTCGGTCACCGCGTGTACCGCGCCGAGGACCCGCGCGCGCGGGTGCTGCGCCGCACCGCGCGCGAGCTCGGCGCCCCCCGCTACGAGATCGCCGAGGCCCTGGAGAAGGCCGCCCTCGCCGAGCTCCACGCCCGCCGCCCGGACCGCGTCCTCGCGACGAACGTCGAGTTCTGGGCGGCCATCGTCCTCGACTTCGCCGAGGTCCCGGCGCACATGTTCACCTCCATGTTCACGTGCGCCCGTACCGCGGGCTGGTCGGCGCACATCCTGGAGCAGAAGCGCACCGGCCGCCTGGTGCGCCCGTCCGCGCACTACGTGGGCCCCGGCACGCGGGGCCCGCAGGAGATCGAGGGATACGGGGACATCGCGCACTGACCCGCGCCCCGGCCCAGCGCGCTGACTCCGCGCGCCGGCCCCGCGTCCGCCGCCGGTCATCACGCGGGAGCGAGCAGCTCCGCGTGGTGGCGGGCGGCGACGAGCGGGTGCGCCCGCAGCTTGCCCTTCAGCTCGTTGAAGCCGTACTCGGCGAAGAGCGGATTCGACGGATCGTCGGTGGCCCCGGGCGCGGCCGAGGCGTGCGGGAAGGGCAGCGGCTCGATCCGCGCGTCGAGGCGCGGGTTGTAGAAGAACGGCACCGAGAACCGCTCGGTGGCCCCGGCCGGGCTCACCACCCGGTGGTTGGTCGCCACGAGATACCCGTTGGTGGCGACCTCCAGGAGCTCGCCCAGGTTGACCACGAAGGCGCCCGGCAGCGGCGGCACGTCGTGGAAGAGGCCGTCCTCGCGTTGCACCTGAAGGCCGCCGACCTGATCCTGGAGCAGCAGCGTCAGGAACCCGTAGTCCTTGTGCGCGCCCACGCCCTGGTCGGCGCCGTCGCCCGCGTTCCCCGGATACCGGACCAGCTTCAGATGCGGATGCGCCCGCTCGCCGAAGACCGGGTCGTAGAAGTCGGCGGGGCCCCCGACGGCGGTCAGCAGCTCACGCAGCAGCCGCTCGGCGACCGCGCTCAGCCGCTCGATCCAGGCCAGCGCCGCCGTCCGCAGCTCCGGCAGCGCCGCCGGCCACTGGTTCGGCCCCTGGAGCCACCAGTACGCGGGCTCACCGGGACCGGGTGTCCGCGCCGGCCGCTCGGCGCCTATGTCGAGCTGGTCCCGCCAGTCCCGGCTGCCGCCGGTCCGCTCGTCACCCGTCCGTGTGTACCCGCGGAAGTGCGGCGAGCCGATGTTGTCGAGGGCCAGCCGGTCGGCCTCGGGGAGCGTGAAGAACCGGTGCGTGGCCCGCAGCAGCGCGCCGGTCTCGGCCTCGCTCACCCCGTGCCCGATGAGCTGGAAGAACCCCACGTCGTGGGCGGCGCTGTGCAACTGCGCGTGCAGCAGCGCCCGTGCCTGGGGACCGCGGTCGGCCGCGGAGAGATCGATGATCGGGAGCTGCTGGTACGAGGAGGCGTACGAGGGGGTGCTCCGCCCGGTCGGGGCAGGCGTGGAAGACGTGTTCGTCGTCATGAGATGCGTCCGCGGGGTGTACGGGTGCCCGGGCGGGCCGCCAGGGGTGGGGCGGGGGCCACGGGTGCCAGGTGAAGAAAAACGGTGCGAGGGGGCTGGGTCAGGCTGAGCGCCGACAGCCCATGCTCGTGACGCGCACGAAATCCACGTGGCGGCGTCGGACGAGCATCGGAAGCATGGCCACAGCGTACTGCCGTCCCCGCGATCCGCCTGTGACCCGCGTCACTTCGGCTCGACTCCCGCGGCCTGGCCGGATTCCCGCCGGGCCGGATTCCCGCCGGGCCGGACGCTCGCCTGGCGGAACGCGGACGACCCGCGAGCTCGGGGCCCTCCGCCTGGCGGCGGCGGGGCCGGCCGGACGCACCGGCGAGCTCGCGGGTCGGGTGACTGCGTTGGATTGGGCCGGCTGCATGCACATCGCGCATGCTGGTCCGGCGCCGAACCGAGTCCGACAACGGGCCGCTAGCCCGCAGCCACCTCGTATGTCCGGGTTTCCGTCATGAGCCGAACCACCTCCTCTCCTACGTGGGAAGAACTCTAGGAAGACATCCCGGGAGCCTCAAGCGATTTATGGAGAGCGATTCGTGGAGCGCCATTTACGGAGAAGCCCTGCGCCGCGATGTGCGCTACGGGGGTCCTGGGGCGGGCGGGGCGGAAATCCGGCGTACAGCGATTTCTTCCCATCTTCGGGGAACGAGGTGTGGGCTGGGTCACGTTCGAGTTGAATGGTGACGAGTGAGTGAACTGTCGCGCCGTACACGCGGACGCAGCCTGCAGGGGGTCCAGGTGAGTGCTTCCCGGCGTAGTGGGACCACCGACGAGCTCGGGCCGGACGAGCCCGAGCGGGACGGCTCGGATCTGCTTGCCGCCCTGCTGGACGGCATGGACGCGGCTCTGTGCGCCTTCGACGCCGACGGGGTCCTCACCCACTGGAACCGTGAGGCCGAGCGCATTCTCGGTTGGACGGCCGCCGAGGCCGTGGGGCGGCGCGGATTCGCCGGCTGGGCCGTGCGGACCGCGGACGCCGAGGAGGTCGAGGCCCGGCTGATGTCCGCCATGGAGGCCCCCGGCCGCCAGGTGCACGAGTTCGCGCTCCTCACCAAGGACGGTGGCCGGGTGCTCGTCCGTACCCAGTCCGCCGCCGTCCGCGGCCCGGACGGCAAGCCCGCCGGGGTGTACTGCGCCTTCAGCGAGGTGCACACACAGATCGACCTGGAGCGGTCCATCGCCCTGAGCGAGGCGCTCTTCCAGGACGCCGGCTGGGGCGTGGTGCTCGTCGACGCCGACCTGCGGCCCGCCGTGGTCAACGCGCACGCCGCACAGGCCCTCGGGACAGGCCGCACCTCGGTTCTCGGCCGCCCCCTGGGAGAGCTGCTGTCCCAGGGCGTCGAGGAACTGGAGAGCGCCCTCACCCACGTCCTGTCCGAAGGCGCGCCGCCCGCCCCCGCGGAGATGTGGGTGAGCGTGCGCACGCCGGAGGGCGAGAAGCGGCGCTGCTGGCTCAGCGGCTTCCTGCGGCTCGCCTCGCCGCTCGCGGAGGAACCCGTACCGCTCGGTGTCGGCTGGCTCTTCCAGGACGTGACCGAGGCCAAGCAGACCGAGCAGGAGGCGGCGCTGCTGCGCTTCCGCGCCAACCAGCTGCATCGCGCCGCGCGGGCCGCCGCCGAGTGCGAGGACCCGGGCGAGGCGGCCACCGTCCACCTCGACTTCGCCCTCGCGGGCTTCGCCGACCACGCCCTGGTCGACCGGGTGGCCGGGGGACGGCTCGCCGACGGGGAGAGGCCCGTGCGGCTCGTCCGGACGGTCGCCACGCCCGCCGGGTCGCCCGGACCGAGCCTGATCACCGGGAAGGCCGGGCTGCCCCTGCGCTACGGGGAGGGGCACCCCGCGCTCCAGTGCGTGGAACGCGCCGGTTCGGTACGGGCCGACGCGGCCGCCGCCGACGCCGAGCAGGCGCGCGAGTGGGCGCTCGCCCGGCAGTGGCCGCGGGACTCCGTGCACGCCCTGTGCGCGGTGCTGCGCAGCCGCGGGCGGACGCTGGGAGTCGTGACGTTCCTGCGCACCGCGGGCCGCAACCGGTTCGAGCGCATGGACGCGATGTACGCCGAGGACGTGGCCGTACGGATCGCCACGGCCCTGGACCTGGAGGAACTGACGGGGAAGTGACGAGCTGACGGGGAAGTCCTGAGGACGCCTCCGAAGTTCCCGGGGCGCCGGTAGAAGATCGAGCCCCTCAGCGCCGGTAGAAGATCCGGTCCCCGTACTCCGTCATGACCCGGCCGTTCCAGTCGTGGCCGCCGTCGACGTTGCCCGAGCGGAGCAGGGGCGGCTCGATGCCGCGGTCCGCCAGGGCGCCGGCCGCGGTGGCCATCACGGCCTGGAGCAGGGCCGAGGTGACGACGGTCGAGGCGGGGGCGAAGGGCGCCTCGATGGAGTCCACGGTCAGTTCCGCGTCGCCGACCGGGATCCGCGAGTCGAGGACGAGATCGCAGTGGTCCTTCAGGTAGGTGCCCGACACGTGCCGGGACGTCGTCTCGGTGGCGTAGGCGACCGAGGTGACGCCGATGACCTTCACGCCCAGGGCGCGGGCGTTCATGGCCATCTCCACGGGGAGCGCGTTGCGGCCGGAGAGGGAGATGATCACCAGCAGATCGCCGGAACGCAGCGGGCTGGAGTCCAGGACCGCGCTCGCCAGACCGTCGACCCGCTCCAGGGCGGAGCCCAGCGTCGCGGGCATGACGTCGACGCCCACCACTCCCGGCACGGCGAGCAGGTTCATCAGGGCGAGGCCGCCCGCGCGGTAGACGATGTCCTGCGCGGCGAGCGAGGAGTGCCCGGCGCCGAAGGCGAAGAGCCGGCCGCCGTCGACGACGGTGTCGGCGATCAGGGTCCCGGCCGCCTCGATCTCCCCGGCGTCCTCGTCCCGTACCCGCCGCAGCAGGCCGATCGCGGCGTCGAAGAACTGCCCGGCCAGCTTGCTGTCGCTCATCGGCGAAGCCCCTTAGAAGTCACGTCGGCGTGGACGTCTCGTCGGCGTCGGAAAGGTGCGGGGCGGGTGGACGGCTGAACCGGGTGCCCCGGTGCGGACGTACTCCCGTCGTGTCGCGGATCACGTTGCGGTCTGGACCAGTGCCCTGTCAATACGGCCTCCGGGGGTGCCGCCGAGCACGGCGGCCGGGGCGCGCGTGGACCGGCCGGGTCCCGGGTCCGCGCGGATTCCAGGGCAATCGGCACCAAGCGGTTTCAACGGCGAGGCACGGTTGTCAGTGCTATGCGTCAGAATTGAGTTCAGGGCCAGCGCACACGCCGGTGGGCCATCGAGTCTCCGGCAGAGCTAATCGAGGGGCACGAATGTCCGGACTGATCGACACCACGGAGATGTATCTCCGCACCATCCTCGAACTGGAAGAGGAAGGCGTTGTCCCCATGCGCGCCCGGATCGCGGAGCGGCTCGACCAGAGTGGTCCGACGGTGAGCCAGACCGTGGCGAGGATGGAGCGCGACGGTCTGGTGGCGGTGGCGAGCGACCGGCATCTGGAGCTCACCGACGAGGGTCGCAGGCTCGCCACGCGCGTCATGCGCAAGCACCGCCTCGCCGAGTGTCTGCTCGTCGACGTGATCGGCCTGGAGTGGGAGCAGGTGCACGCGGAGGCCTGCCGCTGGGAGCACGTGATGAGCGAGGCGGTGGAGCGGCGCGTGCTGGAGCTGCTGCGCCACCCGACCGAGTCGCCGTACGGAAACCCGATCCCGGGCCTGGAGGAGCTGGGCGAGAAGGACGGCGCGGACCCGTTCCTGGACGAGGGCATGGTGTCGCTGGCCGAGCTGGACCCGGGTCTGGACGGCAAGACCGTGGTCGTACGGCGCATCGGTGAGCCGATCCAGACGGACGCGCAGCTCATGTACACGCTGCGGCGGGCGGGCGTACAGCCCGGCTCCGTGGTCAGCGTGACCGAGTCGGCCGGCGGGGTCCTCGTGGGCAGCGGCGGCGAGGCCGCGGAGCTGGAGGCCGACATTGCCTCCCATGTGTTCGTCGCCAAGCGCTGACACCGCCGGCGGGTGTGCCGGCAGCCACGCCGCCGGCATCCGCGCGCCCGGTACCGGTGCGTTCGGAATGCGCGCCTGCGGTGGCCGTGCTTCTGTTGGTCGTAGATCCGGTGGCCGTGCTTCCGGTAGCTGCGTTTTCGGCGCCGGTGCTTCCGGATTCCGAACCTCCGGAAGGCGCGCTTCCGGAACCCCGTTTTCTCCCACCCATGTTTCCGGTGCCCGCGAGGGGCAGCTCCCGGGCGCCGGCCGAGAGGTCGGCAGCCGCTGACCTCGACGTCGGCGTCCGGGCGCTCGCCGGACACCGTGGGGCGCACCCGGTCCGCCCTGCCTCAGGCGTGTCAACTGCTGTGACGGCAGAGGCAGTTGTGATGCTTTCGCGACCTGGCCGATACGAAGATTCAGTGTGCGGAATCGCAGCGCCCGGACCGTTTGCGTGCGAGGCTGTCGCGTGAGGCATATGACCTGAGGGCTCTTGACCGTGTCCGAGAGCGATGGTGCGCGGTCGGGGAGGGGGCGTAAGGATGTGCCGCAGACGTGGAGAGGGCCCCGGCGCCATCTGGCGCCGGGGCCTGTCCTCCCCTGTGCTGACCCGGAGCCCCGAGCTCCCAGGGTCATTCCCCTCGGACCGTTTTCCCCGAGCGGTCCGCCTCCCGCAGAAGATCTCCCCCCGGCGGCGGCGGTCAATCCTCGCGGGCGGTCACTCGAACGAGGGGTGTTGCGGGCAGAAAGGCCAGTTTCGAAATCCCATTCGATAACGTGGCGACGCGGCGGGAGTACATACAGGGACACCGGGCAGCACAGCAGGAGCAGTGCCAGGAAGCGGTACGAGTGGACCGGCCGGGACGAGCGGGAGCGAGCCGGTCCGAGCGAGCTAGGGGGGTGCCATTACCGATGGTGCGGCGCATCGACGTGACGGGAGCGGGCGGAGTTCGCCTCGCCGCCTGGGAGTTCGCCGATCCTCCCAAGAGCGACCAGCCGAGGGCCTCCGAGGCGCCCGGCGTGCTGTTACTGCACGGTCTCATGGGCCGCGCCTCGCACTGGGCGTCCACCGCCCGCTGGCTCTCCGAGCGGCACCGCGCCATCGCCCTCGACCAGCGAGGACACGGCCAGAGCGACAAGGCCCCGGAGGCCGAGTACACCCGTGAGGCCTACGTCGAGGACGCCGAAGCCGCCCTCGACCAGCTCGGTCTCGGACCGGCCGTCCTGGTCGGACACGCCATGGGCGCGCTGACCGGCTGGCAGCTCGCCGCCAAGCGCCCCGATCTCGTCCGCGCCCTGATCATCTGCGACATGCGGGCCTCGGCACTGGGTGCCGCCTCGCAGCGCGAGTGGGAGGACTGGTTCAAGGCCTGGCCCGTCCCCTTCGCCACGCTCGCCGACGTACGGAAGTGGTTCGGCGAGGACGACCCCTGGGTGGAGCGCCGCAACCCCTCACGCGGCGAGTTCTACGCCGAGGTGATGCACGAGTCCTCCGACGGCTGGCGCCCGGTCTTCGAACCGGAACAGATGCTCAAGTCCCGCCAGACCTGGGTGTACGACGCCCACTGGGAGGAGCTCGCCCAGGTCCAGTGCCCCGCTCTGGTCGTACGGGGCCTCGACGGCGAGCTCGGCCGGGCGGAGTCCCAGGAGATGGTCCGGGTCCTGCCGCGCGGCCAGTACGCGGAGGTCGCCGACGCCGGCCATCTCGTGCACTACGACCAGCCCGAGGCGTGGCGCGCCGCCATCGAGCCGTTCCTGGACGGCGTGCTCACCAGCTAGGACCTGTCCTGGAACCGGCGCGGCCGGGGCGCGTTCACCCCTTGCTGACCGCCGCCAGGATCTCCGGCAGCCGCTGGGCCGTCCGCGGTGCCGCCAGCCGGAGCCCGAGCAGCGTGATCAGTGCCCCGTAGACGGCCCCCACGGGCAGCAGCAGCCAGCTCCACCGGTCCCCCTCCGCGCTGACGTTCAGCCAGATCGTGAGGGCGATGACGGGGGCGGCGAGCAGGGCGGCCGAGACCATGCCGCCGAAGATGGCGATCCAGGCGAGGCCGGCCTGACCGGGGGCCACGTTCTTGTAGCCCTCCTGGGGGATGGAGTACGGGAACCGGGCCGAGGACCAGGCGCCGGTCGCCAGCATCGCGCCGAGCAGCGCGAAGGACAGACCGAGCACCTCGGGCAGCTTCCCCCACTCGTGGAGCAGCCCGGTCGTCAGCGCGGTCACGAGCGTCGCGTACGGCAGGGTGATCACCAGCAGGGCCAGCGCCCGCCCGCGCAGTTCGACGTACGCGTCGCGGGTCGAGGAGATCGTCAGCGCGACCATCCAGAACGCGGACGTGTCCTGCCCGAACTGGTTGTACATCTGGATCCCGAGCATCCCCGCGGCGAAGCACGCGAAGTAGACCGAGCCGGTGCCCTGGAGCGCGTTGAACACCGGCACGATCAGCCCGATGGCCAGCGAGGTCACCCACGCCGCCTTGGTCTTCGGATCGCGCCACACGTACCGCAGGCTGCGCTCCATGACCGTTCCGGTGCGCCCGGCCGGCAGCAGCCGCGCGATCCCCGACGAGCCGCGCTCCCGGCCGGCGGGCTCCGCGGCCTGGAGCGTGGACCCGTCGGGCGAGGTCATCAGCCGCGTGAGGTGACGGGACCAGAGCGCCAGCAGCCCCGCCAGGGCGGCCGCGCACAGCGCGAGCTGGACGATTCCGGCCCCGTACGATCCGCCGCTCACCGAGTCCACGGCGCCGATCGCCGACGCGGGCGGGATCCAGCGCAGGACGTCCGCGGCCGGGTCCAGCTTCGACAGGCCGCCCGCCGAACCGAGCCGCTGGGCGCCGAAGTTGACCACCTGCGCGCCGACCGCGACGACCAGTCCGCTGAGCACCGCCAGATCGCGGCCCTTGCGGCTGGACAGCAGCCGGATGTTGGCGGCCGCGACGGCCCGCGCGAGGGCCACACAGACCAGCAGGGCGAGCGCGAGGGCGACCACCGCCGTCGCGTACGCCGCCGCCCCGTGCGCGACGGAGACCACCGCACCGAGCAGCAGGCAGAACGTGAAGAGCGGTCCGACGCCGACCAGCGAGGCGGTCAGCAGCGCCCGGACGAGCGGCCGCGGCCGCAGGGGCAGCATCACCAGCCGCGTCGGATCGAGCGTCTCGTCGCCGCTGGGGAAGAACAGCGGCATCACGGCCCAGCCGAGCGCCAGGATCGCCACGAGCAGGACGCCGACGGCGGCGGCGTGCGGGTGGCCGCGCAGCGCGATCAGGCCGATCAGCTGGAGCGCGGCGAAGAGCAGCACGAGCACCGTGGACACGATGAACGCGGCCCGCCGCCCGGCCGACTGCCGCAGGCCGTTGCGCAGGAGCGACAGCTTCAGGCGTACGACGACGGGGGTGATCGACGCGGCGGAGACGCCGGCGGTGGCGCTCACCGGGGAGCCCCGCCGCCCAGCCAGTCCAGGTCGGCCGTGGCGCCGCGGCCGTGCGCGCCGACCAGTTCCAGGAAGGCCTGCTGGAGCGAGGGCGCGCCGCCGCGTACGTCAGCCAGCGGACCGTGCGCGCGGATGCGTCCGGCGGCCATGACGGCGACCCAGTCGCACAGCGACTCGACCAGCTCCATCACATGGGAGGAGAAGACGACGGTGGCGCCGGACGCGGTGTACCGCTCCAGGACACCGCGGATGGTCTGCGCGGAGACCGGGTCGACGCCCTCGAACGGCTCGTCGAGGAAGAGGACTTCGGGGTTGTGGAGGAGGGCGCAGGCCAGGCCGATCTTCTTGCGCATGCCGGTCGAGTAGTCGACGACGAGTTTGTGCTGCGCGCCCGCGAGGTCGAGGACGTCGAGGAGCTGGGCGGCCCGCTTGTCGACCTCGGCGCCGGGCAGACCCCGCAACCGGCCGGTGTACCCGAGCAGTTCGCGCCCGGAGAGCCGCTCGAAGAGCCGGAGCCCCTCGGGCAGCACGCCGATCCGCGCCTTCACCTCCACCGGGTCGCGCCACACGTCGTGACCGACGACCTCGACGGTGCCCTGATCGGGCCTGAGCAGGCCGGTCACCATCGACAGGGTGGTGGTCTTGCCGGCGCCGTTCGGCCCGACGAGCCCGATGAACCGCCCCGCGGGCAGCTCCAGATCGATCCCGGCCACGGCGACCTGCTCCCCGAACCGCTTCCAGAGCCCCCGCACACGTACGGCGGGCACGCCGCCGTCCTTCGCTCCCTCGCTCATACAGGCACCCTAAGGGCCTACGGCCGCCTGCCACCCGTCCCTACCCGTCTCTGCCGATCTCCACGGAGCCCCGCGGATCACTGGGGCCCTCGGCGGATCACTGCCGATCACTGCGGCCCCCACGAACCCCCGCGTACCTCTAGCGATCCCGTCCGCAGGCGTACGCCAGTGGCGAGACCAGCTCCTCCGCGTCCGGCAGCCAGCGGTTCGCGGGCGTCGGCCGGCGGGCCCACTGCACGGCACCCCGGGAGCCGAACCGGGTCGGCGGCGCGGCCACATAGGCCCCCTCGCCGAGCGCGACCAGGTCGAGCGAGGCGGGCGGCCAGCCCAGCGTCCGTAGGAGATCGGGGACTTTCGCCGCCGCGCCGGGAAGCACGAAGAAGTGCATGCGCCGGTCCGGTGTGCAGGTCACAGGACCGAGGGTGAGCTCCATCCGCTCCATGCGGGCGAGAGCCAGGAACCCGGCCGTCTCGGGCACGTCGATCGCGTCGAACGTACGTCCCGTGGGCAGCAGGATCGACGCCGTGGGCCGTATCGACCAGAGCCGGCGCGCGACGGTCGCGCTGCCCGTCGCCTGGGTCGCCCAGTCCTCGCGCGCCGGATGCGCGCCGGGGGCGGCACAGGCGGGTTCACCGCAGGAGCAGAGCTGCACCCCGCCGGCCGCTTCCAGCCAGGTGCCGGGGAACACGTCCCAGTGGCGTTCCTCGGCATAGCGCACGGCGGCTTCCTGCAGCGATTCGCCACGCTGCTCGGGGATGTGTGCGGACTCGGTGCCTGCGATGGTCTCTTCCACGTCGACCTCAACTCCCGCGTCCACCTCGGGTTACGGGGGACACGCGCGGGGGAGGAGCATCGATTCCCCGCCTGGGGCGCATGGATGCACGTGTGGGGGCGCGCGGGAGGAACGGCAGCCGGTAATGGGTAATCAGGGGTGGGGTCGGGCAACCGCCCTTACCCCGGCAATCCTCACATGTCCCGCATCTTCGGCATGTCTGCGGGGCATTGATCTTCCTGGCCGGCTTCTTTCGGTGCCCGGCCGTGAGGACACGTCAACTCGGTGCGTGGGCAGGCACCGCAGCCACAGGGGGTACGCCATGGCCGCAAGGCCTCTCATCGCCAGGCAGCCGAACGAGCGACTGCAGGCACTCATCGCGGAAGCGGGCTGCTCGAACGCCGGGCTGGCCCGCCGGGTCAACATGTGCGGAGCCGAGCACGGACTCGATCTGCGCTACGACAAGACGTCCGTCGCGCGCTGGCTGCGCGGTCAGCAGCCGCGGGGACGGGCTCCCGCGATCATCGCCGAGGCGCTCGGCCGCAAGCTCGGCCGGACGGTCACGATCGACGAGATCGGCATGGCCAACGGCAAGAACCTGGCGTCCGGCGTAGGTCTCCAGTTCTCGCCGACCATACTGGGCGCCATCGAGCAGGTCTGCGAGCTGTGGCGCAGCGACGTGGGGCGGCGGGACTTCCTCTCCGGTTCGTCCGTCGCCGCCTCCGCGCTCGTCGAGCCGAGCCGCGACTGGCTGATCTCGTCGCCGGACTCGCAGGTCGCCCGCTCGGGGGGCCCGCGCGTCGGGCTCTCGGACGTGGCGGCGGTCCGCGCGATGACCCAGGCCCTCGTCGGCCTCGACCACCAGTACGGCAGCGGGCATGTGCGCCCGGTCGTCGTGCACTACCTGAACAGCGTGGTCTCCGGGCTGCTCGCCGGCTCCTACCGGGAGGCGGTCGGACGCGAACTGTTCGCCGCCGTCTCCCGGTTGACGGAACTCGCCGGCTACATGGCCATCGACACCGGTCAGCCCGGGCTCGCCCAGCGCTACTACATCCAGGCGCTGCGGCTCGCGCAGGCGGCCGGCGACCGCGGGTACGGCGGTTACGTCCTCGCCGCGTCCATGAGCCACCTGGCCGCCCAGCTCGGCAACCCGCGCGAGATCGCGCAGTTGGCACGCGCGGCCCAGGAGGGGGCGCGCGGGCGGGTGACACCGCGGGCGGAGTCGATGTTCCACGCCGCCGAGGCACGCGGGCACGCGCTGATGGGCGACGCGCGCGCCGCGCAGGTGTCGTCCGGACGGGCCGTCACGGCGCTGGAGAACGCCGACGACGCCTCCGGGGACGACCCGACGTGGATCGCGCACTTCGACGAGGCCTATCTGGCCGACGAGTTGGCCCACTGTCACCGGGACCTCGGCCAGGCCGAGGCCGCCGCGCGGTGCGCCGAGGAGTCCCTGGCCGGCCATCCCGAGTCGCGTGCCCGCCGCCGGGCCATCGGCTATGTCCTGCTGGCCACGGCACAGGTCCAGCAGCGCGAGGTGGAGCAGGCCTGCCACACCGGTCTGCGCGCCGTCGAACTCCTCGGCACCCTCCGCTCCAACCGCGGCGCCGAGTACCTGGAGGACCTGCAGCAGCGCCTGGAGCCGTTCCAGGACGAGGCCGTGGTACGGGAGTTCGGGGCGCGCATGGAGTTGCAGGCGGCGGCGTGAACGTACGCGTGGGACACGTGGGTTGACTGTGTGCCGCCCGGCGCGGTCGGACCGGTGTGCGTCCCGCTGGGGGCGCACACCGCGTGCGCCCCGTGCGGACCGGGCCTCGTGCGCTCCGTGGCGCGTGCGCTCCGGCGTGAGGGCTTGGCGTGAGAGCTTCGCGTGAGGGACTGGGGAGCCGTCCGGGAGCGGTGGCGCGATCGAGGGGGCTCCGGCGCGGGGTGATCATTTCTCTTCCGCTCCTTCGGGACCCGCGCGTATGAACATATGGCCTGTACCGGCGTGAACGCCGGGAAAACGAGAGCGCTGTGAGCGAAGGAAGTGAAATACAGCGCATTCGGGGGCGGTTTCGTTACCCGTGTCACACAGTGCGAAGGTCACCGCGGGTGCTGCGTAGCACCGGGTTGTGGGGACCCGGTAGCGTGAGCCGATGATTCCGAAGGTCCCCCATTCGTAGGAGTCCCGGTGACGCAGAGTGGACAGGGCGAGGAGCCCTCGGCGCGGCCCGCGCGCGAAGGCATCGTGCTGCCCTCCGACGGTAGCGAACCGCTGCTGCCGGGTACGACGGGTGACCGTGTGACCCCGGTGGGCGCTCCCGCGTGGGGCGGACAGTGGGGACCCGACCAGTCGGCCCCCCCGGCCCCGCAGTCCGGTGACGGCTGGGGTGCGCCGGTGAACGCCACCCAGTCGTGGGGCGCCTCGGCGTCCTCCGAGTCCCAGGGCTGGCCGGCGTCGGATCAGCACGGCGCACAGCAGGCGCAGGGCTTCGCCCAGCAGGGCTCCGGCTCCGGAGCGCTGCCGCCCGAGAGCGCGCAGTCCTCGTCGTACGGCGCCCAGAACGGCTATGCGCCGGGGGCGCACGGCTCGCACGCGGCTGCCGGGTACGACGGCTACGGCACCTACGGGGCCCAGGAGCAGCAGGGCGCGCCGCTGCCGCCCGGCGGCGAGGACGGGGCGACTCAGTACATTCCCTACATACCGGCCGCCCCGGGTGGCGACGACGGGGCGACGCAGTTCATCCCGCCGGTCCCCGCCGCGCCGGACGACGGCGCCACCCAGTACATACCGCCGGTGGGACCGGGCGCGCTGCCGCCGGAGGTCCGGCCCGAAGCGGCGCAGTACCTCGGGCGGACGCCGCAGGGCGGTTCCGGCGCCGGATCGCCGCCGCCCGCCACCGGATCGGACGCCGACGCCACGCAGTACATCCCGCCCGTGCCCGCGCAGCCGTCCGGGTCCTACGGGATGGCCGCCGGCGGCCCGGAGGAGCGGCAGCCCCCGGCGGAGTTCGACAGTCTCTTCCGCAACGAGCCGGAAGTGGCCGGATCGACGCAGATGCTGCCGCGTATCGACGCCGCCGCACCGCCCGCCCCGCGCGGGGCGGGCGACATGTACGGCGCGCAGCCCGCGCCGGGCGCGCCCGGCGGCCGGGCCGCCGCACGGCGTGGCGGTCCGTCCGACGGTGACGGAGCGGGCGGCGGTGGCCGTTCACGCGTCCCGGTGATCGCGGCCGTCGGCATCGGCATCATCGTGCTCGGTGTCGGCGCCGGCGCCCTGCTCAGCGGCGGCGGCGGAGGCGGCGGGAACGACGACACCGGCAAGACGGTGGCCGCGACCGCGCCCGCCTCACAGGGTTCGTCGGCGGCCGGCGGTGACCCGGTGAAGGCGCAGGCCGTCGAGCTGGACAAGCTCCTCGCGAACAGCACCAGCAGCCGTGACTCGGTGATCAGCGCCGTGGCGGACGTGAAGGTGTGCAACAACCTCGACCAGGCGGCCGGCGATCTGCGGGACGCGGCCAAGCAGCGCGGCGAGCTGGTCACCCGGCTCTCCACCCTCGCGGTCGACAAGCTGCCGAACCACGACGAGCTGGCCGCCGCCCTCACCAGCGCCTGGAAGGCCTCCGCGGCGGCCGACAACCACTACGCGGCCTGGGCCGACCAGGCCGACAACGACAAGAAGGGCTGCCACAAGGGCCACGCCCGCACCACCGGGCAGACCCTGGCGGGCAACCAGGCCAGCGGCACGGCCTCCACGCAGAAGGAGAAGGCCGCGAGGCTGTGGAACTCCATCGCGTCCAAGTACGGACTGACACAGCGGACCCGCACCCAGCTGTGACGCGTGCTCAGGTGTGACGCACACCCAGGTGTGACCCGCACGAAAGCCCGGCTCCCCCGCTGAACGGCGAGGGAGCCGGGCTTTGTCGTGGTCGCTGTCCTGGCTCCGGGTGGCCGGGACGGGAGGAACCCGTCCCGACCGCGGGCGGGTCCGCCCGCGATGCCCGTATGGCTATTCCGCGTTCGCCAGCGTCTTCGTCATGTTGATGAACCCGCCTCGCTGCGCCGACAGTTGGCCGTCGCGAATGACCTGGAAGGTGACATCGGCGTTGACGAGGCGCGCGAAGTCGCCGGGCGAGGTCAGTTCGTCGAAGCGCCAGCTGAGGGTCGGCGTGAGCCCGCCCGTGGTCACCTTGAGACCGTTGTCGAGCTCGCGCCGGATGGTGAGCGACGAGATCTCGCCCGCGCCGAGGGACTCGATGACCTTCTTCAGCACGGTGTAGGCGATCCAGGTGGTCTGCACTCCGGCGTCGGCCGGATCGATCCGGTTGTCGCCGAAGGCCTCCTCCTTGATCACCGCGCGCATCGCGTTCCAGCGCGCGTCGTTCGAGGTCGGGTACCAGCCGGTGACGTACGAACCCTCGTAGGGGCCCGACTTGCCGCCGGTGGCGTCGATCTGGGACTGGTCGATGTTGCTGATGACGGTTCCGGTGTGCACCTTCGGGTAGTCCGCGCTGTCGCGCCGGAAGGAGTCGATGAAGGTGTTCGTGCGGTCACCGAGCGCGGGGACCACACAGCCTTGTTCGGCCGAGTCGGAGGTCGCGTGCTGGAGTGCCAGCTGCGTCGGCCGGGAGTACTCGGTGGCGTCCTCGGCCGCCCGCTGGTCGGCGGCCTGGGCGTGGCCCAGCGCCTTCAGGCCGGAGTTGAGCAGTACCGGCAGCTCGTCACCGGCGATGGTGTCGGGACGGATGAGCGAGACAGGACCGCAGTTCTTGCCGAGCTGCTCGCCGAGGCCCGCCAGCAGGGCGGGCTGACCGCCGTTGACGGGATAGGAGATGGGGCTGGTGAACTCGTCGTCGGTGACGCCGAAGCCCCCGATGTAGGGGATGCCCGCGCTTTCCAGCGGGGCGAGGAACGCGCGGCTGTGCTGGCTGTAGGAACCCACGACCGCGACGACCTTCTCGTCGACCGCCCGCTCGGCGCAGTGCGCGGCGGTGACCGAGTCGTTGTGGTCGTTGCAGGTGAGGACCTCCAGCTGACGGCCGTTGATGCCGCCGTGGGCGTTGACCCAGCGCGCGTAGGCCTTGGCCAGCGCCGGCATTCCGGGCTTGTTCGTTGCGCTGGTCTTCTCCGGTGCCCAGGTCATCACCTTGACGGGGCCATCCCCGGAGCCCCCCGTGGCACCAGGGATGACCCCGCATCCGACGGCGACCGACGCGCACGCGACCAGCGCGCTCGCGTACAGCAGCTTGGCCTTGCGGGGCCGGGGCGTGGGGGAGGTGGTGCGAGTACGTCGCCTACCGGTCATGGACATGCACGATTCCCCCACACGAAAAACCCTTGTGTGACCCGTGGTCGACACCGGGTGACGCAGAGGTGAATTGCGGGGGTCGATGAACTGTTTTTCACAGGGAACGTACGATCGGTGACCGTGCAAGACTCGGAGAACTCTTCCCGTCGCGGTCGTCGCTCATCCACCATGGGCGGCATGCCACTGAACGACATGCCTTGGTGGCGCTGGCGCAGCAATGTGCGTTCCGCGCTGCACATGCTTTCCGACCCCGCCTTCCAGCGAGACGTCTGGCTCGCCGGCGTAGACGGGTACGGCGACGTCACCGACGCCGTGTACCGCCTGGTCGAGGACACCTGGCTGGACAACTGGTCGGCCGAGAAATACGTGGGCACGATCTTCCGGGACTCCCAGGAGGCGGCCCTCGTGGACAGCGCCGTCCTGCGGGTCCTGCGGATCATGCACCAGGTCGGACCCGACGCGCCCGTCTCGGCCTATCTCGACCACCAGGCGTGGCCGGACGCCCTACAGGCCGCGCGCGCCGCGCACGTACGGCTGGCGTCGAGCGACGGCGAGGACCCGGACGCGCCCCCGCGCACCCTTGAGGTCCTGCGCATCCTGACGCGGTCGGCCTAGCGGTTCGACCGGCGGTTCCCCCCGGCGCTTCGGCCGACGGGTGGTCCGGTGGCCGGCCCGACGGTCGGCACAGTCCTCGCCGCGCCCCTCGGCGCGACTCTCGGTCAGGTGGTGACCGGGGGTCGTCCGCGGCGTGCTCGTGGAGTGCTCCCGGGACGGCGCCGAGGCGCTCGCAGGACGTCCGCCGGGCGGCAAGGGGTGCCCCCTGGCGCGTCCGCGTGGCGGGACGGCACTCCGCCGCGGGCGCCTGGTATGGGACCCTGTCCCGCATGAATGAGCCGTCCGTCCGCGGGACCGCGCCCGCCTCCGAGCAGTACGTCCTGACTCTCTCCTGCCCCGACAAACAGGGCATCGTGCACGCCGTGTCGAGCTACTTGTTCATGACCGGCTGCAACATCGAGGACAGTCAGCAGTTCGGCGACCACGACACGGGTCTGTTCTTCATGCGCGTCCACTTCTCGGCGGAGTCGCCGGTGACGGTGGACAAGCTGCGCGCGAGCTTCACGGCGATCGGTGACGCCTTCCACATGGAATGGCAGATCCACCGGGCCGAGGACCGGATGCGGGTCGTCCTCATGGTCAGCAAGTTCGGCCACTGCCTGAACGACCTGCTCTTCCGCGCGCGGATCGGCGCGCTGCCCGTCGACATCGCGGCAGTGGTCTCCAACCACACGGACTTCGCGGAGCTCGTGGGGTCGTACGACGTGCCCTTCCACCACATCGCGGTGACGAGGGACACCAAGGCCGAGGCCGAGGCGCAGCTGCTGGAGCTGGTGCGCGAGAAGGGCGTCGAGCTGGTCGTCCTCGCCCGCTATATGCAGGTCCTCTCGGACGACCTGTGCAAGCAGCTCAGCGGCCGCATCATCAACATCCACCACTCCTTCCTGCCGAGCTTCAAGGGCGCCAAGCCGTACCACCAGGCGCACGACCGAGGGGTCAAGCTCATCGGCGCCACCGCGCACTACGTGACCGCCGACCTCGACGAGGGCCCGATCATCGAGCAGGAGGTCGAGAGGGTCGGCCACGACGTCACCCCCGACCAACTGGTCGCCATCGGCCGTGACGTGGAGTGCCAGGCGCTGGCCCGCGCGGTGAAGTGGCACGCGGAACGCCGCATCCTGCTGAACGGGCGCCGCACGGTCATTTTCGCGTGACCGCGTGACCACGTAGTCGGGTGACCGCCTGACCGCCTGACCGCCTGACCGCCTGACCGCGCACGGCCGCAAGGGCGTACGGGCCTCCGGGCCCGGAGGTGTCGGGCGGTCGTGGCCTCGCCGCTGCGGCCGGCCGGGTTACATCCGGCTCAGTGACGCCGCCGCGAACAGCACGTCCCTGATGGCCTCGCGGTCGCCGTCCTGTCCGGCGGCCGCCTCCTCCGGAGACACATGGCCCGCGGCGAGGCGGCAGAACTCCACCCCGTCCAGCGCGACATGGGCCACCTCGCGCTCGGCGGAACCGACGGCGCCCGGCGAGTCGAGCGGGATGAGCCACTCGCCGCCCCCGGAGCCCTCGATCTCCAGCCGCAGGCTGCGCCCCGGAGCGCCCGCCGCGACGAGATGCCGGGCCGGCGGGGCCGACAGCCCGGCACGGCGCCGCTCGGCGAGCGATACGGGCAGCATCCGCGCGGCCAGATCGATCATCCGGTGGAGATGCCGGGGAGCGGGCGGTTCGTACGGGTAGTCCACGGCGTCGGCGATGTCTCCCGCGTGCACCCAGCACTCGAAGGCCCGGTCCAGCATCGAGTCGCTGAGCGGCAGTTCGAACCCTCCGTACGCCACGGTGAGCCGCCCGGAGGCCTCTCCGCCACCGGCCTCGCCCGCGTGGGAGGTGCCTCCCTCCACGAACGACACCGTCCGGACGATGTCGTGGCTCTGCTCCCGCCAGGGCCCGCGCACGGACCGGGTGGGCGGGACGCGCGAGGCACGCCAGTACGCCTCGGTGCGGTCCTGCGGTGTCGGCCGCTCCGCGTCGGCCCCGCCGAGCGGGTCGCCCAGACCCAGTGCGACGGCGACCAGTCCGTCGACGGTCAGCAGATGGGCGATGACCCCCGCGACCGTCGTACGGCGGCTCACCGGCCCGTCGCCCTCGAACCAGCGCAGCCGCACGGGTGCGTGCCATTCGGAGCCGCCGATGTCCTGGAGCAGGGCGTCGAGGCGGGCGGTCTCCGCGTCGTACGGAGCGGCCCACTCGGGTACCGGGATGCGCGGCGGGCGCCGGTCCAGGCAGCTCGTCAGGACGCGGGTGCGCAGCGTCGGGTCCAGGTCGAGGCTCTCCGCGGGGTGCAGCAGTCCGACCGCCTCGCGCAGTCGCAGCGCCTCTTCCGCGCACGAGCCGCAGTACCCGAGGTGCTCCTCGACGGCCGTCGTCTCGTCCGCCGGGCAGGCGGCCAGCGCCCACGCGCCCAGCAGTGACTTCAGGACCCGGTGTTCGAGGACGAGCGGTGCCGGGCCGGGGGCCGCGGCCGGTTCGGGCAGTGGCAGTCCGGTGTCCTCGACCGAGGCGCGTGGCGGCGGTATGCGCGGGGGCCCGCCCGGCCGGGGGCCGGCGGCACCGCCGCCCACGTCCTCATGCCCGTCCTCATGCATGCCGCTGTGCCCGTCCTCGTCCATGTCCTTGCGCACGTCCTCGTGCACGTGCCTGTGCCCGTCCTCGTGCCCGTGCTCGTCCACGCCCATGTCCCCGTGCAAGCCCTCGCGCCCGTTCTCGCGCCCGTCCTCGTCGTCGGACGACGCGAACCGGTCCGTTCCCCCGGTCACCGCGCACCCCCGTATTCCGGCGGCGCGCCGGCGGGGCCGCTGTCGTGGGCGGTGGACAGGAGCTGCAGGCCGAGGCGGAGCCGGCGGCGGGCCTCGTCCTCGGTGACGCCGAGATCGGCGGCGGCCTGGCGGTAGTCACGCCGCTGGAAATACGCCAGTTCCAGGGCGGTCCGCAGCGGGGTGGGCATGGACGTGACGATGTAGTCCGCGCGGGCGGCGACGGACGCGCTGCGCACCTTGCGCTCCAGCTCCTCGGTGGTGCCGTCGCCGCCCTGGGCGAGCGCGGCGGTCTCCGTGGCGCGCAGGCGCTGCACGGCCAGCCGGTGGGTCAGTGCGGCGACCCAGGAGCGCAGGGGACCCTGCTTGGGGTCGTACGCGTCCGGGTTCTCCCAGACGTGGGCGAAGACCTCACGGGTGATCCCGTCGGCGGCGCGCTCGTCTCCGAGCACGCGATGGGCGAGACCGTGCACGAGCGACGCGAATCGGTCGTAGAGCTCACCGAGCGCTGCCGCCTCCCCGCGTGAGAGCCGCTGCTGCATCTTGCGGTCCCAGCGGGGCGGTGCGTCCTGCGTCGCCATACGGCCCCCTCACCCCTGGTCGTGCCCGGCGCCCGTCCGTGAATCCGTGAATCCGTGTGTCTCTGTGTCCGGCCGGTGTCCCGTCCGTGTCCCCTGCCGTTGTCCGGTCATGCGGTGCCGCTGTCCAGCCTCTGCGCGACTGTTGTCCTGAATGTAGTCGGCACGTCCGACAACGCACGCCCCTTTGCGTCAATGTGCGCCCCTGGACAGGCCATGGATGGTAGAGGCATGTCACTTCCATCCATGGATCTGACCGCAACTGGTCGTACACGACCGAAAGAGAACCTTCGTGAAGCATTTTCGACCGTAGACAGTCGTTTCTTCCTGGCGGGATCCGTGTTTCATGGAACTACGGCGGGGCAGCCGCGCTGGAAGGAAGCGTACGGAGCGCTTCCGTTTCTGCTGGGCGAGGCGAGCGAGAGGCGTGGCGGTGACGCTCAAGGTGACTCACGTGACCGACGTGGCCGACGGCGAGAGCGGCGCGGACGGCACGGGGAGAGGGAGTACGAGTACGGGCGGTCCGGGCGTCGTGGGCCGCCAGGAGGACGAGTGGGCCGTGCTGCGGGTGTCGGGCGAGCTCGACCTCGTGACGTCGCCGGCGCTGCGCCAGAGCGTGCACGACGTGGTGGCCGCGGGCCGGCACAGCATCGTCCTGGACCTCTCCGAGGTCGTGTTCTGCGACTCCAGTGGTGTCGGCGTCCTGATCGCCGCCCGCCGCCTCATGCGGTCCTGCCGGGGGCGTCTGCGACTGATCCTGCCCGCCCAGGGCGCGGCCGACGGCTCCCACGTCAACCGCGTGCTCGGGGCCCTCGGCGTGCGCCGTCTCTTCGACGTGTACCCCGACGTCGACGCGGCCGTCGACGAGGAGTCCCGCCCGCTGTCGGCCTGACCGCGGTCGGCGGCGCGCTCGCCCCCGCCCCGCTCTCGCCCCGCCCTCGCCCGGAGTGACGCCCCCTGTTCACTGCGCGACGCACCGCCACGCTGTTGTTCCAGAATTTTTGCGGTCTTGGTACAACCGTCGTTTCCGGCTCCCCGGGCGGCCCGGGCGTCGTACGCTCCGTCCCAGATGAACCGCAGTCCGGCCGAGGCCGGCTGAGCAGTGAGGCGGTCCGACACACCATGGTCAGTACCGAGTACGAGCGCAGGATTGCCGCCCGGTTCGCCGGATTCGACCAGGACGGCAACGGCTACATCGACCGGGAGGACTTCAACGCCGCGACCAAGGCGCTTCTCGCCGAGTTCGGTACGACGGCCCGGTCGGACAAGGGCCAGGCCCTCTACATCGGAGCCGAGGCGTTCTGGCAGGGCATGGCCGGAATAGCGGACCGGGACGGTGATCAGCGGATCACCCGCGAGGAGTTCGTGAGCGGCGCCGTGAAGCGGCTGCGCGACAACCCCGACCGGTTCGCCGAGATCGCCCGCCCCTTCCTGCACGCGGCCCTCGCGGTGGCGGACACCGACGGGGACGGCGCGGCCACGATCGACGAGACCGCACGCGTCCTCAGGGCCCTCGGAGTGGGGGACGACATCGCCGCCACCGCGGCCACCGTCCTGGACGCGGACGCCGACGGACGCATCGGCGAGACGGAGGTCGTGAGCGCGTTCGCCCGCTACTTCACGGTCCCGGAGTAGAACGGTTCGAGACCGCCGGGCTCTCACCCCGAAAAGCGCTCCCTGAGCCGGTACTTGAGCACCTTCCGTAGTGCCTCGTTGCGCGGAAGGGCGTCCACGACCTCCAGCCGCTCCGGCAGCTTGTGCACGGACAGCCCTTCCCCGCGCAGATACGACGTCACCGCGGCCAGCGTCAACTCCGCCGCTCCCGGAGGCTGTTCGACCACCGCGCAGACGCGTTCCCCGCGCTCGGCGTCGGGCAGGCCGATCACGGCGACGTCCCCGACCGCCGGGTGCCGGTGCAGCAGGTCCTCGATCTCCTTCGCGGAGATGTTCTCGCCCTTGCGGATGATGATGTCCTTCACCCGGCCGGTGAGAACGAGGTGCCCGGATCCGGTCAGATGCCCGACGTCCCCGGTGATCAGGAACCCGTCCCCGTCGAACGCCTCCGCCGTCTGCGCCGGGTTCAGATACCCCTGGCACACGGCCTCACCCCGGAGCCGTACGTCTCCGTCGGCACCGCACGGCCGTGAGGCCCCCGCCGCGTCCACGATCCGTATCTCCATGCCTCGCGGGGGCCTGCCCTCCGTGGTCGCGAGGTTCTCCGCCGAGTCGTCCGGCGAGCCCATCGTGATCATCGGGACCTCGGTCATCCCGTACCCGTGGGTGAGCTGCACGCCCATCTCCCGGACGACGGAGTGATAGACCTCGGGCGGCTTCGGGGCTCCGCCGCCGGCGAGCAGCCGCAGCGTGGGGATGACCGGCTCCCCGGGCCGCTTGCGCTGTTCGGCGAGGAACATCGAGTAGAACGCGGTCGACCCGCCCGCCACCGTCACGCCGTGCCCGCGGTAGTCCTCCAGGGCGGCGGGCAGCGCGAAGTGCTCGAACAGCACGGCAGGGAAGCCGTACAGGAGCAGCATCACCGTGTAGTCGGGCCCGGCGATGTGCGCGTACGGGAAGGCCATCGAGCCCACGTCGTCGGCGGACAGCCGCAGCGCGTGGGCGAGGCAGGAGCCGCCCGCGATCAGTGAACGGTCCGTGTGGAGAACGCCCTTGGGGTCGGAGGTGGTGCCCGAGGTCCAGTAGATCCAGCGGACGGAGGTGCCGTCGGCGGGCGGGGCGGGCAGCACGGCCGGATCGCCGTCCGGCAGCGTGTCGTACGCCTCGAAGACGTTCTTCGCGCCGAGTCGGAGCGCCATCGCGGTGTGGTCGAAGCCGCGCCACTCGCCCGGCACGGCGAAGTACTCCGCCTTCGACTCCCGCAGCGCGAAGCCGACTTCACGGTCGCGGTAGAAGGGGATGACCGGCGACTGCACTGCTCCGATCCGGGCCAGCGCGAAGGACAGCAGGGCGGTCTCGATCCGGGTGGGCAGCTGCCAGGCGACCACCGTGCCGGGGCGTACGCCCTTGTCGTGGAGGCCCGCCGCCACCCGCTCGGCGCGGTCGCGCAGCTCGCCGAAGCTCAGGGAGCGGTCGCCCTGGAGCAGGACGGGCCGGTCGGGGGTGAGGTCGGCGCGGCGGGCGACCAGTTCCCACAGCGTGCGCGCGGAACTCAGGGCGTGTGCGGTGTCGTTCACTTCGACCCCCGGTGGTCGTGCGCTTCGACGCCCGAAGCTGACGGGCAGTCAGATCGTGCGCAGAGCGTAGGGCCCGCCGCCTTGTCGGTCCATAGGCGCGGAGCTAGCCTGCTTCTGAACAGCTATCTGACGACCCATCAGATACGTCGTGGGAGACACCCGCGGACGGACCCGCACGCAGGCGGAGGGGACCATGACCGAACTGCCCCGCATCATCAGCGTCGACGACCATGTGATCGAGCCCGCGCACCTCTTCGAGACCTGGCTGCCGCGAAAGCACCGGGAGCGCGGTCCGCGGCCGCTCACCGCCGGGATCGGCGAACTCGCCTACGTCGCGGGCAAGTACCAGATCACCATGGACCCGGACGGTCCGCCGACCGACTGGTGGATCTACGAGGACCTCAAGTTCCCGTACAAGCGCAACATCGCCGCCGTCGGCTTCGACCGCGACGAGATGACGCTGGAGGGCATCACCCGCGCGGAGATGCGGCCCGGCTGCTGGGACCCCGTCGAGCGCCTCAAGGACATGGACCTCAACCATGTCGAGGCCAGCCTCTGCTTCCCCACCTTCCCGCGCTTCTGCGGCCAGACCTTCGCCGAGGCGCACGACAAGGAAGTGGCCCTGGCCTGCGTGCGGGCGTACAACGACTGGATGGTCGAGGAGTGGTGCGGGGACAGCGGCGGCCGGCTGATCCCGCTGTGCCTGATCCCCCTGTGGGACATCGGCCTCGCGGTCGCCGAGATCCGCCGCAACGCCGCCCGGGGCGTCAAGGCCGTCACCTTCTCCGAGATCCCCACCCACCTCGGGCTGCCCTCCATCCACTCCGGCCACTGGGACCCGTTCTTCGCGGTCTGCCAGGAGACGGGGACGGTCGTGAACATGCACATCGGCTCGTCGTCCCAGATGCCCGCCGCCTCTCCCGACGCGCCCCCCGCCGTCCAGGCCTCGCTGTCCTTCAACAACGCGATGGCCTCCATGATGGACTTCCTGTTCAGCGGCGTCCTGGTGAAGTTCCCGCGCCTCAAACTCGCCTACTCCGAAGGCCAGATGGGCTGGATCCCGTACGCCCTGGAGCGCGCCGACGACGTCTGGTCGGAGCACCGTGCCTGGGGCGGGGTCAGGGACCTGATCCCGGAGCCCCCGTCGACGTACTACTACCGGCAGATCTTCTGCTGCTTCTTCCGCGACAAGCACGGCGTGGCGTCCCTGGACGTCGTGGGCCGTGACAACGCCACCTTCGAGACCGACTACCCGCACGTCGACTCGACCTTCCCGCACACCAAGGAGGTCGCCCTCGACCATGTGAAGGGCCTCGACGACGAGACGATCCACAAGCTGATGCGCGGCAACGCCATCCGCATGCTGGACCTGGACCTGTAGTGGATCTCGCTTGCACGCCCGAGGAGGAGGAGTTCCGCGCGCGCCTGCGGACGTGGCTCGCCGGGGTCCTCCCGACGCTGCCGCCGAAGCCGTCCCCTGACGACTGGCCCGCGCGACGGGCGTACGACCTCGGCTGGCAGCGGAGGCTGTACGACGCCGGGTACGCGGGCCTGCACTGGCCCGTCGACGCAGGCGGCCGGGGTGCCACCCCGACCCAGCACCTCATCTACCTGGAGGAGACGGAGAAGGCGGGCGCCCCCTACGTGGGGGCCAACTTCGTCGGGCTGCTGCACGCCGGGCCGACCATCGCCTCCGAGGGGAGCGCGGAGCAGCGGGCGCGCTGGCTGCCGCCCGTGCTGCGCGGCGAGGAGGTCTGGTGCCAGGGCTTCAGCGAGCCGGACGCCGGCTCGGACCTCGCGGCGCTGCGCACGCGCGCGTGGCGGGACGGCGACGACTACGTGGTGAGCGGGTCCAAGATCTGGACCTCCCACGCCGAGGTCGCCGACTGGTGCGAACTGCTGGTGCGCACGGACCCCGGAGCCCGCAAGCACCGGGGCATCACCTGGCTCGCGATGCCCATGGACGCGCCCGGGATCACCGTCCGGCCGCTGCGGACGCTCGCGGGCTCCACCGAGTTCGCCGAGGTCTTCCTCGACGAGGTGCGGGTCCCGGCCGCCAACCGCGTCGGCGCCGAGAACGACGGCTGGCGCGTGACCATGGTGACGCTGTCCTACGAGCGCGGCACCGCCTTCGTGGGCGAAGTGGTCGCCTGCCGACGCGTCCTGGCCGAGGTCGCCCGCGAGGCGCGGAAGAACGGCCGCTGGGACGACGCCGTGCTGCGCCGCCGCCTCGGCCGGCTGAACGCCGAGTTCCGTGCGCTGTGGCGGCTCACCCAGTGGAACGTCAGCGAGGCACAGGGAACCGGGGGAGTGCCCGGAGTAGGCGGTTCGGTTTTCAAACTGAGCTACTCGCACGCCCGCCAGGAGCTGTTCGACGCCGCCGCCGAGGTCCTCGGCCCCGAGGCCCTGGACCTGGGACGGGAATGGACCCTGGACCGGCTGTCGTCCCTGTCGTACACCATCGCGGCCGGCACCTCGCAGATCCAGCGGAACATCGTGGCCGAGCGGATCCTCGGCCTTCCCAAGGGGAGGTGAGTCCGGAAAATGGACTTCCGGCTCACGGACGATCAACGGGCTTTGCGGCACGGGATCAGGGAACTGCTGGAGGGCCGGTTCGGGCGGGAGGCGCTGCGCGCGGCCGTCGACCGGGCGGACGGGAAGGGCGGGACGGCGGACGGGAAGCACACGGAGGACGGCGCCCGTGTCCTCGACCGGGACCTGTGGCGCGAGCTCGGTGCGGCGGGGTTCTTCGCGCTGTGCCTGCCCGAGGCCGAGGGCGGTGTCGGACAGGGCCTCCCGGAGGCCGTGCTGGCCTTCGAGGAGGCGGGGAGGGTGTTGCTGCCCGGCCCGCTGATCGCCACGCATCTCGCCGCGGGCGCCGTCGCGGGGGCGGCCACCGGGGAGGTGGTCGTGACGTCCGTCGACGGCGGGCTCGTGGAATGGCTGGACGAGGCCGACGTCGTCCACGGGAACGCCTCCGGCGCCGAACCGCTGGCCTCCGTTGACCCGCTGACCCCGCTGCACCGGCTGCCCGCGGGCAGCGCCGCGCGGCCCGCGAGCGGCACACCCCGGGGTCCCTGGACACCGGGCGGGCCCGGCGGTCCGCTCGTGCCGTACGGGCTCGGTGGCTCCCCGGCGCCGGATGCGCTCGGCGGTTCCGCGCCTTCGCAGGCCGGGGACGCGCGTCTCGTGTCACTCCTCACCGCCGCCGAGCAGCTCGGCAGTGCCGCCCGGACCTGCGGGACGGCCGTGCAACACGCCCGGACGCGGGAGCAGTTCGGGCAGCCGGTCGGGGCCTTCCAGGCGGTGCAGCATCTGTGCGCTGACATGCTCGTACGGGTCGAGGTGGCCCGCGCCGCCGTCTACGCCGCCTCGGTCACCGCCGACCCGGTGGACATCGCGGCGGCCAGGCTGCTCGCCGACGAGGCCGCCGTGCGCGGCGCCCGCGACTGCCTTCAGGTGTATGGCGGCATGGGCTTCACCTGGGAGTCCGACGTCCACCTGCACCTGAAGAGGGCGTGGATACGCACCTGTCGTGCCGGTGGCGCCGCACGGAGCGAGGAGGAACTGGCGGACGACTTGACGGCCGGGACGCCGTAGAGGGCCGCTGTCCCGGGACGCCACGGGAGGAACGCGGGCGGATGTCACGGATCGTGGCAGAACGGAATCACGGAGCGTTGAGACCGGGTTGTGTCCTAGGCGTGACTTGTCACGGCCTGGAGTCGGCGCCGGGCTCCGGTACCTTGTGTGGGATGCGAGTGGTTCTGAGGCTGAGCCATCCCGGTGTTGCCCTCGAGGCCGCGCCGAACCCGGCGATGCGCGCCGCTCGTACGGCAGGGCGGACCCCCGCACCTGCCTGTTCGACTCCCCGTGGCGAGCGTCGCACAGTATGCCGCACGCGTACTCCTTCGCGCTGGAATATGCCCGAAGCGCTTGTTGGGGTGACTGTACGTCAACCATGCTGTCTCGCAAGGGAATCACGTTCCGTGATCCTTGTTCTGGCCATGCAGAAAATGGCTACGATCGTGGCCCTTGTGAGGCGCGAGGCGATGTGTCCGCCGGTTCGGATGGTGTGAGCGGTGCAGGTGCTTCAAGTGCAGCTGGAGATCCGGCCCGACCCCGCAGAGGTGGGGCGAGCCCGGCAGTGGGCCCGTTCACGGCTCGCGGGGTCCGGGATAGAAGCCGATGAACCACTCGCCGAGACGCTGATCCTGCTCGTCTCCGAGCTTGTCACCAACGCCGTGGTGCACACCGGGTGTCCGGCCGTGCTGCGCCTGTGTCTGCCGGGCGGTGCCGGGGCCGCCACCGTGCGCCTCGAAGTGGCCGACTCCAGCGCCCGGCCGCCGATCCCCCGCCACGCCGAGGGCGACGAGACCAACGGCCGCGGCCTGGAACTGGTCGACGGCCTCGCGGACCGGTGGGGCTGGAATCCCGAGGGTGCCGGCAAACGCATCTGGTGCGAGGTGGACCGCTGCGCCTCGGGCGCCGCGCAGGATGCCCCGTACCCGGCCTACGGAGGCTTCGCGTACGAGGCGGTCTAGTGGCCGTCCGGCGGCCACTTCCGCGCGCACCGCGCCTGCCGCGTCTGTCGTGCTGCCGCGCGAGACCGTCGGGTCTGGTCCGGTCGCCGAGGTGATGCCGCCTCTCCCGTGACCGTGCGGTGCGAGGCGGTCCCATCCGGCCGCTGACGTGATTCCGCCCGTGCGACGCGTTCGAGTTTCCGGCCGCGCGGTTCGCCCCGGTCTCCCGGTCCGCGTGACAGGCCGCGGACGACGGGTGCGCGGTTTTGTGCATGTATGCACGAAACCTCTGTACACGGCCGCGGTGGTGGCCGAATGCGCCGTGTCGTGCTTCCGTACGCGCTGTCTCAAATAGGGCGAAGTGCCATGAATCCCCGGACGGGTGTTGACGTGGCGTGTCCGTTTGATCACGCTTGTGTTCAGCGATTCGCCGCGAGGGGACGGCGAGGGTTCCGGTGACGGGGGCCCTCGGCGAGTGTGGGTCGTGATTCGGCGTCGGCTCCCCCGCGGCCAGGGGGTGGGGCGGGTACGCCGGAGGCGGATGGCGGCGCGCGGTGCCGTGCCCGCGGTGAGGTGGGGGACCTCCCGGTCGGGCGCAGTCGAGAGTGGGGGGAAGCGTGCCGCCGTCCGGCCCTCGGAGGAGCGGGCCCCTGGACGAACCCCCTAGAGGATCGCCACGGGTGCCACGGGTGTGCCGGTGCCGCCGACGAAGGGTTCCGGCATCGCCGACAGCAGGAACGCGTACCGGTTTTCTTGTCCACAGGCTGTGGACAACTCTTCGAGATTCCAGTTCTGGCCCTGCAACATCCCCATTTCGACCAGATCGAGCGCGTGGACGGGCAGCCACAGGTCCTCGATCTCGGGCGGGAAGATCTCGAAGGTCAGGGTGTCGTTGGCGACCGCCGCGACATCGCGCGCGTGGAACCACTCCGGGGTACGCACCGACAGGCCCGGCGACGGATACCCGTACCCGTGCTTGTCGCCCGCCAGGTACACCTGGATCTGCCCCGTCCGTACGAGCACGATGTCGCCCGCCCGTACCCGCGTGCCCGCCAGCTCCTCCGCCGCCTCCAGGTCCTCGGGGGTCACCGCGTGCCCGCCGGTCAGCCGGTGCTCGCCGCGAGCCCGTGCCACGTCGAGCAGCACGCCGCGCGAGACGATGTGCCGCGGTTTGTCGATCCCGCCGAACTCGGCACCGCCGTGCGGGGTGACGGTGGAGGCCGGGCGTCCGTTGTAGAGCTTGCCGGAGTGCGAGACATGGGTCAGCGCGTCCCAGTGGGTGCCCGCCTGGAGGCCCATGGTCACGGCGTCGTCGCTGCACGCCACCGTCCCGGGGCCGAAGATCTCCTGGTTGATCTGCACCATCGCGTGCAGCGGATTGACCCGCCCCGGGATCATCCCGGTCTGCACGCCGTCCTGTTGGAGCGGGAGGGCGAGCGGCACGCGGCGCCCGGTCCGTACGGTCGCGGCGGCCTCCCGCACCACCTCGTCGGTGACGAGGTTCAGCGTCCCGATCTCGTCGTCGGCCCCCCAGCGCCCCCAGTTGTTCACCCGCTCGGCGATCTCGTGGAACTCCGGATGGAGCGTCGGCTGCGACATGAGTCCTCCCCGGGGGCTTGTCTCCAGGTATCTGACGGGTCGTAGAATCCGAGTTGAATCTAACGGACCGTCAGAAACTGCGGGAAGGGGCCGGGCGTGGGGAACTTCTTGGCGGGCAAGGTCATCGCCGTCACGGGCGCGGGACGGGGGATAGGCCGGGCGGTCGCCCTCGCCGCGGCGGCCGAGGGCGCACGCGTCGTCGTCAACGACTACGGCGTGTCCGTCGAGGGCGCCGAGCCCACCAGTTCGGTCGCCGACACCGTCGTCAAGGAGATCGAGGCGGCCGGCGGGGAGGCGGTCGCGGTGGCCGACGACATCTCGACGATGGCGGGCGGCCAGCACGTCGTCGACACCGCCCTCGCGTCGTACGGGCGGATCGACGGCGTGGTCTGTGTGGCCGGCATCCTGCGCGAACGGATGCTCTTCAACATGTCCGAGCAGGAGTGGGACCCGGTGGTCGCCACCCACCTCAAGGGCACGTTCACGCTCTTCCGGGCCGCCTCGGCGGTGATGCGCGAACAGGGCTCGGGCACGCTGATCGGCTTCACCAGCGGCAACCACCAGGGATCGGTCGCGCAGGCCAACTACAGCGCGGCGAAGGGCGGCATCATCTCGCTGGTGCGCAGCGCGGCCCTCGGACTGCACAAGTACGGCGTCACCGCGAACGCGGTCGCGCCCGTCGCCCGTACCCGCATGTCGGCGAACGTCCCCATGGAGCTGAAGGAGATCGGCGAACCGGAGGACGTGGCCGCCCTCGTGGTCTACCTGCTGTCGGACCGGGCCCGCGAGGAACGCATCACCGGGCAGGTCTACACGATCGCCGGACCCAAGATCGCCGTATGGGCCCAGCCCCGCGAACTGCGCGCCGGATACGCCGAGGGCGCCTGGACCCCGGAGAGGATCGCCGACTTCCTGCCCGGCACGGTGGGCGTCGATCCGATGCCGCTGCTGGAACAACTGGAGGCGATGGCACGGGCGGCGGCGGAGAGGACGCGCCCCAACGCGTGAGTTCGGTGTCGGGTCCGGTGGGAGGAGAGCGCGTGGATTTCGCATTCGGTCCGCAGGACCAGGCCTTCCGGCGCGAGGCGCGGGCCTGGCTGGCGGAGCGCCTGGACGGCACGCCCGCGCGCCGCGACTGGGAGCGTGAGCTCGGGCGGGGCGGCTGGATCGGACTCGGCTGGGACGAGGACGGCTACGGCAACCGGCGCGCGGACCTGACCCGGCAGGTCGTGTGGGCCGAGGAGTACGCCCGCTCGAAGGCGCCGCCCAGGTCCGGGCACATCGGCGAGAACCTGCTCGCGCCGACGCTCATCGCGCACGGGACGCCGGAACAGAAACGCCGCTTCCTGCCGCCCATCGCCCAGGGCCGTGAGCTGTGGTGCCAGGGGTACAGCGAACCCGGAGCTGGCTCGGACCTGGCGGGCATCCGGACAACCGCCGTACGGGAAGCCGGAGTTGATCCGTCCAGGGCGTTCCGGGTCACCGGGCAGAAGATCTGGACCTCGCTCGCCCACGAGGCGGACTGGTGCTTCGTGCTCGCCCGTACGGAACCGGGGTCCACCCGCCACCACGGCCTCTCCTTCCTGCTCGTCCCCATGGACCAGCCGGGCCGCGTCGAGGTCCGCCCGATCCGCCAGCTGACCGGCACGAGCGAGTTCAACGAGGTGTTCTTCGACGGGGCGGTGGCGCGGGCCGAGCATGTGGTCGGCGGCGAGGGGAACGGCTGGCGGGTCGCCATGAGCCTGCTCGGATTCGAGCGCGGGGTCTCCACGCTCGCCCAGCAGATCGGCTTCGCCGAGGAGTTGGGGCGCGTACTGCGGACGGCCGTCGAGACGGGAGCGGCCGAGGATCCCGTCGTACGCGACCGGCTCGTGCGTCTGTGGGCCGAGTTGCGCACGATGCGCTGGAACGCCCTGCGCACACTGGGCAGTTCGGGAAGCCCCGGGGAGGTCGCGGCGCCGAGTGTGGCGAAGTTGCTGTGGGGCGGCTGGCATCGGCGGCTCGGTGAGCTGGCGATGCGGGTGCGGGGGGCCGGCGCGGCGGTGGGCCCGGCGGACTGGTCGCCCGCGCTGCCGTACGAACTCGACGCCGCCCAGCACCTGTTCCTCTTCAGCCGGGCCGACACGATCTACGGCGGCTCGGACGAGATCCAGCGCACGATCATCGCCGAGCGCGCGCTCGGCCTGCCGAAGGAACCACGGGGCTGACCGCGGCCCTCCCCGGTACGGCCCAGGAACGTCCCAGAACGGCCCGACAGTGCTCAGGCACAGCCCGGTACGGCCAAGGAACTGTCCGGTACGGCCCAGGAACTGCCCGGGGTGGCCCGGGAAGAGGGGAGCTGGCGCGATGCGAGGCGTGATCTTCGACGGGAAGCGGACCCAGGTCGTGGACGATCTGGAGGTACGGGACCCAGGACCCGGAGAGGTCCGGGTGGCGATCTCCGCGGCGGGACTCTGTCACAGCGATCTCTCCGTGGTGGACGGGACCATACCCTTCCCCGTCCCCGTGGTGCTCGGCCATGAGGGTGCGGGCGTGGTGGAGGCCGTGGGCGCGGGTGTCACCCATGTCGAGCCCGGCGACCACGTGGCGCTGTCCACCCTCGCGAGCTGCGGGACCTGCGCCGAGTGCGACCGGGGGCGGCCCACGATGTGCCGCAAGGCGATCGGCATGCCACGGCGGCCGTTCACGCGGTCCGGGGAGCCGCTCTACCAGTTCGCCTCCAACTCGGCCTTCGCGGAACACACGGTCGTGAAGGCGGTGCAGGCGGTCCGGATCCCGAAGGACATCCCGCTGACGTCCGCCGCGCTGATCGGCTGCGGCGTCCTCACGGGCGTCGGAGCGGTCCTGAACCGGGCCCGGGTCGACCGTGGCGACACCGTCCTCGTCATCGGTACGGGCGGCATCGGCCTGAACGTCATCCAGGGCGCGCGGCTCGCGGGCGCCCTGCGGATCGTCGCCGTCGACTCCAATCCGGCCAAGGAGGCCGTGGCCCGCCAGTTCGGCGCGACGCACTTCCTCACCTCGGCCGACGGGGTGAAGGACATCCTCCCCACCGGCGCCCAGCACGCCTTCGAATGCGTCGGACGCGTCGAGCTGATCCGCCAGGCGATCGACTCGCTCGACCGGCACGGCCAGGCGATCCTGCTCGGCGTTCCCCCGGCCACGGCCGAGGCGTCCTTCCTCGTCTCCTCGATGTACCTCGACAAGTCCATCCTCGGCTGCCGCTACGGCTCGTCCCGCCCCCAGCGGGACATCGCCCTGTACGCCGAGCTGTACCGCGAAGGCCGGTTGCTGCTGGACGAGTTGGTGACGGCCACGTACCCGGTCGAGGACTTCGAGAGGGCGGCCGACGACGCGCACGCGGGGAAGGTCGCGAGGGCGGTACTGACGTTCTAGCGCTCCAGCGCCGTCCCGGAATCACGGCAGGTCCAGTCACCGGCCGCGCTCCGGTGAGCCCGCCGCGATGAACGCCGGTCCACGGACAGTGGTGCTCGATCCGAAGGTCCGGCCGGGCGTGTCGTCACCCGTGCGCCGGTCGGCACATTGACGTCGCCCGGTCGCGGGTGGAGTGCGCGGCCGGCCCGCTGAGCGGGTGCGGCGGCGGGCGGGCTCTGCCCCAGGGATGCCGCTGTCCAACAGGCGACCCATGTTCCCTAGCGGAACGTCCGTCCTTTAGCATGCGCTTCACCAAATCTCCACAGACTCTGAGAGGGGCGTTGCCTGTGACCGGCTACCCGACCGCGGTCAGAGGCGGCGGGCAGCGTCGTGCGCACAAGGGTGGTCGTCCCGCCGCACCCAAGGGACTGCTGCCCACGCCCCCTGACGACCGGGAGAAGTACAGCTACGTCAAACGCCACACCTGGGTGCTGACGTCGAGTTCCTTCGTCGCCTTCGTCTGCGTGCTGCTGAGCCAGCTGGACACGGGTCGGCACAGCGCCTGGATCTGGATCTTCGGACCCACCCTGCTGCTCGCCTGCGTCGGCTTCCTGATCTCGCTGCGGCTGGAGGCCTTCGCACCCAGCTTCAATCTCAAGAGGCACCGCCGCCTGGTACGCGGCTGGCAGCCGGAGCACCACCCGAGCGTGGACGTCTTCCTGCCGGTCTGCGGTGAGCCCCTGGAAGTGCTGCACAACACCTGGATCCACGTCCGGGCCCTGGCCGACGGTTACCCGGGCCGGGTGGAGGTTCTGGTGCTCGACGACGGGGCCAGCGACGAGGCCCGCGCGATGGCGGGCGACTTCGGCTTCCGGTACCTGGTGCGGCCGAACCGGGGCTGGTTCAAGAAGGCCGGGAACCTGCGCCACGGCTTCGAGAACTCCTCCGGCGAGGCGATCCTGATTCTCGACGCGGACTTCGCCCCGCGCACCGACCTGCTGCACGAGATCCTGCCGTACCTCAACGCCGATCCGCGCTGCGCCATCGTGCAGTCGCCCCAGTACTTTCGGGTCCTCGACCAGCAGAACTGGATCGAGCGCGGCGCGGGAGCGGTGCAGGAGCTGTTCTACCGCTCGGTCCAGGTCTCGCGGCAGCGCAGCGACGGCTCGATCTGCGTGGGATCCTGCGCCGTCTACCGGCGCTCGGCGCTGGAGGAGATCGGCGGCACCAGCCTGATCGAGCACTCCGAGGACATGCACACCGGCTTCGACCTGAGGGCCCGGGGCTGGGACCTGCGCTACGTGCCGCTCGCGCTCTCCACCGGCGTCTGCCCGGACACCGTGGGCGCCTACTACAACCAGCAGTACCGCTGGTGCATGGCCTCGATGAGCATGCTGGGCAGCCTGGACGACTTCTGGCGGGTGCGGATGCGCTTCGCGAGCCGGCTCTGCTACATGTCGGGCTTCATCTACTACATCGAGACCGCGCTGCTCAACTTCACCGCGCCGCTCATCGCGCTGACGCTGCTGATCCACTACCCGGACCAGCTCCAGGCCACCAACATGTGGATGGTGCTGCCCAGCGTGCTCTACCTGACGGTGGTCTACCCGCTGTGGCATCTCAACCCGTACCGGCTCGAAGCCTGGGCGACGCGGGTGATGTACGGCTGGGCCCACGTCTTCGCGATCTGGGACGTGGTGCGGCGCCGCCCGATGGGCTGGCAGCCGACCGGGTCGAGCGGGGCGCGGAAGAACAAGACCCGCCGCTTCTGGTGCGGCATGTGGTTGTGGAGCGCGCCCACGGCGGTGCTCTGGCCGGCCTTCGCGGTGTGGCGGATGAGCGGCGCGCACCCGGCGAACTACGCGCTGATGCTCGCCTCGGGTCTCTTCTACGCCGTCGCTGTGGGCCGAGTCCTGATCCAGCCCCGGGAGACAGAGGCATGAACCACCCTCGGATATCCGCCCTCGTGGCGCTGCTGGCCGTGGTGCTGCTGGCGGGCTGCGTCTCGACCGGGCCCGCCCCGATCGGTGCGGGCGGCGACGGCGCGCAGTCGGCGCAGTCCCTGGCCGGCGGCGCGAGCACCTACGTGCCCGTCCAGCCCTACGACATCGAGCGGCTGCTGCACCCGGCCGCGAAGTTCTTCGGCGCCACCTTCGACGGGGTCCCCAAGGACCTCGGTCCGGTCCGGCGGTACGCCGGCCAGGTGGGGCGCACACCCACGCTCCTGGAGTACTACCTCGGCTGGGGCAGCGAGCTCCAGGCCGACCAGACGCTCGCGGTCTGGCACAACAGCCAACTCCCGTATATCGCCTGGGAGCCCTACCGGGCGACGTTCGCGCAGATCGCCGACGGCAGTCAGGACGCGTACATCACCCGGACCGCGCAGACCCTGCGCGCCCTGAACATCCCGGTCGCGATCAGCCTCGGTCATGAGATGAACGGCAACTGGTACCCGTGGGGCACCCGGCGGTCCAATGCCCGCGACTTCGTCCGGGCCTGGCGGCACGTCCATGACGTCTTCCAGGACCAGGGTGTCTCCACGGTGATCTGGGTCTGGAGCCCGAACATCGTCAACCCCATGCCCCAGGTGCGGCTGAAGCCCTACTACCCGGGCGACGGCTACGTGGACTGGGTCGGCGTCGTCGGCTACTACGCGCTGACCGGGGCGCAGGACTTCCGCGAGCTGTTCGGGCCCACCTTCGAGCAGATTCGTTCCTTCACCAAGCGGCCCTTCCTGCTGGCGGAGACGGGGAGCCAGCCCGGTCCGCGCAAACCCGCGCAGATCACCGAGCTGCTGAGCACCGTGGCCCAGCGGCCCGACGTAGTGGGCTTCATCTGGTTCGACCTCGACAAGGAGACCGACTGGCGGGTCGACAGCAGCCCCGCCGCGCTCGCCGCGTTCCGCGCGGGCGCCCGGAACCACCGGTACAACCTCACCCTGGCGGGCCTGCGATGAGCGATACCGAGCGGCACGGCCCTGTCGACTGGCTCGGCGAGCGAGGCGAGCCTGTCTGGGCCCAGCGCTACGCGGAGCCGCCGTTCGGCGTCTTCGAGCCCGAACCGCTGAACGCGCGCACCATGCCGTTGCGCAGGCTGCCGCCGGTCCTTTCCGAGCCCGATCTCGGCTACGCCTTCGTCGAGCCGCCGCTGCCCGGCTGGACCCTGCCGCCGGTCGCCGAGATGGGCTGGGCCGCCGAGGCCGGCCGGCGGCGCCGGCTGATCAGCCTGGGGCTGCTGCTGGTGGTCCTGGTACTTCAGTCCGTGCTCTCGCTGCGGCTGACCAACACGGCCTTCGAGGACGAGGCGCTCTACGTCTACGCCGGGCATGTGGAGATCGGGCACCTCTTCCACGGTCGACTCGACTACGGCGGCTTCGGCGGCTACTTCTCCGGGGCGCCGACCCTGTACCCGGTGCTGGCCGCCGCCGTCGACTCGGTCTTCGGCCTGGCCGGGGTGCGCGCCCTCAGCCTGGTCTTCATGATCACCGCGACCTGCTGTCTGTACGGCGTGACCCGGCGCTTGTTCAACGAGCGGGCCGGGCTCTGCGCGGCCCTGCTCTTCGCCATATCGATGCCGACACTCTTCCTCGGCCACTTCGCCACCTACGACGCGATGGCCCTCTGTCTGCTCGCCGTCGGCGCCTGGCTGCTGATGGTGGTAGCACCTCGGCACTGGACGCTCGTGGCGCCGGTCGGCCTGGTCGTCGCGCTGGCGGTCGCCGTCAAGTACGCGTCGGCGCTGTTCCTGCCCACGCTCACGGTGCTGCTGGTGCTCGCCGCCTATCGTCACCACGGGATGCGCCGGGCGGTGCTGCGCGGTGTCCTCCTCGCGGTCACGACCGCCGCCACGCTGGCCGGAGGACTTCTCGCGACCGGCTACCTCAGCGCCATCCAGAGCACCACCACGGCCCGCGCGCACGGGACCACACCGGCCTGGCAGATCCTCCAGGACACCGGCCGCTGGGCCGGGCTGCTGGTGGCGGTCGCCACGGTCGGCTCCGTGCTGTACGCGCGCACGGCACGGCTGAGCGAGGTGCCGGGGTGGCACCAGGCCGTGCCCGGGCGCCGTTGGCGGACCTGCGTCGGGGTGCTGCTGACCGGGACGGCGCTGCTCGCGCCCGCGTACCAGATCCACCTGCACACCGAGACATCGCTGCAGAAGCACATCGGCTTCGGCCTCTTCTTCGCCGCGCCGATGGCAGGCGTCGGGGTGACCCGGCTGATGGGCGCGCACTTCAAGTTCCCGCAGTGGGCGATCGCCATCGGCGTGGTGGCACTGACCCTGGGAATGAGCCAGTCCGCCGAGTACTACGGCAGTTGGCCGGACACCCGCTATCTGATTCCGCAGCTCGCCTACACCGTGCGGCCGGGGCAGCACTGGCTGGGCGACCCGAAGGAGGGACCGGTCTACTACCTCGGCCGCCAGCACCTGACGTCCTACCGGGACTGGCAGTCCTTCTTCTACATCGACTACGCCAGGCCCGACGGCCGTCATCTGACCGGCCTTCCCGGCTACCGGGCGGCGATCGACGCGGGCTTCTTCGACGGCGTGGTGCTGGACTACTCGGCCGGCCTGCCGCCCGCTGAGCAGGCGGTCCGCCAGGAGATGCGGCTGACCGGCCGCTACCGTCTGCTCGGCGCGCTGCCGTACCGGACCTCGACGGGCGGAGGCCACTTCGAGATCTGGGTCCGGCAGCGAGCGTCCTGAGCGGGCGGTTCGGGCCCCGCGGGCCCAGAAGGTGTTCACCGCGCCGGCGTCGACCCGGTGTCGGCCTCTTCGGTCCCGCCGGTCCCGCCGGCTGCCTCGCCACCGGTGCCGGACCTGAAGGTGCGCCGGTAGGTGGTGGGGGTGACGCCGAGGATCGCCTGCAGGTGCTGGCGCATCGACTGGGCCGTGCCGAAGCCGGCGTCGCGGGCCACGTGGTCGACGGACAGGTCGCTGGACTCCAGGAGATGGCGGGCGTGTTCGACGCGCTGCCGGGTGAGCCACTGGCCGGGACTGACCCCGACCTCCTCGCGGAAGCGCCGGGTGAAGGTGCGCACCGACATGGACTCCTGCTCGGCCATGTCACGCAGCTGGATCGGCTCGTGGAGGCGGCCGAGCGCCCAGGCGCGGGCCGCGGTCGTGCCGGCCGACTGGGCCTCCGGCACCGGGCGCTGGATGTACTGCGCCTGGCCGCCGTCGCGGTGCGGCGGTACGACGGTGCGGCGGGCCACCTCGTTGGCGACGGCGGCGCCGTGATCGCGTCGTACGAGATGCAGGCACAGGTCGATCCCGGCCGCGACCCCGGCGGAGGTGAGGACGTCGCCGTCGTCGACGAAGAGCACGTCCGCGTCGACCTGGATCTGCGGGAAGAGCCGCTGGAAGTGCTCGGCGTGCATCCAGTGCGTGGTGGCCGGGCGGCCGTCGAGATACCCGGCGGCGGCGAGGACGTAGCTGCCGGTGCAGATGGAGACCAGGCGGGTGCCGGGGCGGATGTGCGCGAGGGCGGCGACCAGCTCGGGGGTCAGGATGCCGTCCTGCTGGACGGGCCCCAGTTCGTACGAGGCGGGGACGACGACGGTGTCTGCGGTGGCCAGCGCCTCGGGCCCGTTGGCGACGAGGACGGCGAAGTCGGCGTCCGTCTCCACAGGGCCGGGCGGCCTGACCGAGCAGGTGACGACCTCGTACAGCGACCGCCCTTCGGTGTCGCGCGACTTGCCGAAGATGCGCTGCGGGATGCCCAGTTCGAAGGGGAGCAGCCCGTCGAGGGCGAGGACGACGACGCGGTGCGGACGGAACGTACCCGAAGTGGCCATGGCCCGATCCTAACGAACGCTGTCCTTCGGGCCAGTGGTTCGGTGGGGTCCGTTCGCCGAAGCTCAATGGCGTGACCCAGACAACCGAAGCCGCTCCGGCCCCGGAGGACTCCCGGCCCACCCGCCCCGTCGCCTCCCACGGCATCCACCGCGCGTGGTTCGTCGCCGCCGTCACCTTCGTGACGATCATCGGCGCGGCGGCCTTCCGGTCGTTGCCCGGACTGCTGATCGACCCGCTGCACCAGGAGTTCCACTGGTCGCGCGGCACGATCGGCGCGGCGGTCTCGCTCAACCTCGCGCTGTACGGACTCACGGCGCCGTTCGCGGCGGCGCTCATGGACCGCTTCGGCATCCGGCGTGTGGTGGCGTTCGCCCTGACCGTGATCGCGGTCGGCTCCGGACTGACCGTGTGGATGACGGCGGCCTGGCAACTGCTGCTCTGCTGGGGCCTGTTGGTGGGTCTGGGTTCCGGTTCGATGGCGCTCGCCTTCGCGGCGACGGTCACCAACCGCTGGTTCACCGCGCGCAAGGGCCTGGTGACGGGCATCCTGACGGCGGCCTCGGCCTCGGGCCAGCTGATCTTCCTGCCGCTGCTGTCCTGGATCGTCACGGAGCACAGCTGGCGTCCGGCCGCGGTGACCGTGTCCCTCGCCGCCCTCGCGGTCGTCCCCTTCGTCTGGCTGCTGCTGCGCGACCACCCGGCCGACGTGGGCCAGATGCCGTACGGGGCAACGGAGTTCGTGCCCAAGCCCGAGCCGGTGCGGGGCGCCGCCCGGCGCGCGGTGGGCGTGCTGTCCTCCGCCGTCCGCACGGGCCCCTTCTGGCTGCTGGCCGGGACCTTCGCGATCTGCGGCGCCTCGACGAACGGTCTGGTCCAGACGCACTTCGTTCCCGCGGCCCACGACCACGGCATGCCCATCACCGCGGCCGCCTCACTCCTGGCGGTGATCGGCGTCTTCGACGTGGTCGGCACGGTCGCCTCGGGCTGGTTCACCGACCGCTTCGAGCCGCGCCGCCTGCTGGCGGTGTACTACGCCCTGCGCGGTATCTCGCTGCTGTTCCTCCCCATGCTCCTCGCCCCGACCGTGCACCCGCCGATGATCTTCTTCATCGTCTTCTACGGCCTCGACTGGGTCGCCACCGTCCCGCCCACCATGGCCCTGTGCCGTGAGCAGTACGGCGAGGACAGCGCCATCGTCTTCGGCTGGGTCCTCGCCTCCCACCAGGTCGGCGCCGCCCTCGTAGCCTTCCTCGGCGGCTTCGCCCGCGACCGCTTCGGCTCGTACGACGTGGTCTGGTACGCGTCGGGGGCCCTGTGCGCGGCGGCCGCGCTGATGGCCCTGGTGATCCGCCGCCGCCGTCCGACGGTCCCGGCGGCCGGGTCGCTGTCGCCCGCTGTCGCCTGACGGGGCCGCCTGACGGGGCCGCCTGACGGGGCCGCCTGACGGGGCCGCCGGGGGTGGTCTGCCCGGCTCCCCTGACCGGGTGCCCGACTCCCCTGATCAGGGGAGGAACCGGCCGTGTCTCCCGTCAGGCCAGGAACCGGCCCTTGTGGAAGAGCAGCGGCGGCACGTCCTCGTCGCCGTCGCCGCTCGTGCCCAGCGCGTCCACCCGGCCTACCACGATCAGGTGGTCCCCTCCCGTGTGCACCGCGTGGATCGTGCAGTCGATCCAGGCCGCGGTGCCCGCGAGACGAGGGGAGCCGGAGACCGGAGCGGCGTCGTGGACCACTCCCGCGAACTTGTCCGCGCCGCTCACCGCGAAGCCACGGCACAGGTCACCCTGGTGCGCGCCGAGGACGTTGACGCAGAAGACCCCGGCGCGGGCGATGCGCGGCCAAGTGGTCGACGTACGGCCGACCATGAAGCAGATCAGCGGAGGGTCGAGGGAGAGCGAGGCGAACGACTGGCAGGCGAAGCCGGCCGGGCCCGCCGGGTCCGCGGCGCCGGTGGCCGGTGCCGTCACCACGGTCACGCCGGTCGCGAAGTGCCCCATCACCTGCCGGAACCGGGCCGGATCGACCGGCGCCCGCTCGTCCTCGCCGACCGCGCGCAGATCCGGGCGCGGCAACGCCTCGACGGGCCCCGCGACGGTGGGGGCCCCGGCCGACCTGAGGTAGCGGACGGCGGCGGCGGCCATCCCTGCGTGTCCCATCACGCCTTCCATTGAAGCTGACGGCATGTCAGATAGGAAGGGGTCCGCGAGACCGGGAGCGTGCCAGTGCGACAGGCCGGGGGCGGCGGTCGCGCGAGGGCTGCCGAAGCGGACGGGGTGAGGGCCGCCGGTGCGGCTGGGCGGGAACCCCCCCCGCAGCGAATCGTGTTTCGCCCGCGTATCTTTCGCCCCATGGGGTCGGGAAACTCCGGGAGGCCCACGCGCCCCCGGTCGACATGGACCGGTGTGGAGGTGAACCTCGCCGCGGCGATCTGCGCGGCGCAGTCGGCGGTCGCCGTCACCGTCTGGTGGGTCGGTACGTTCGACGACGACGGCTACGGCGCGGGGCCGGGCGGCGGATTCGCCGCCGTCGGGCTGCTGTGCCTGCTCGTCTTCGGTCCGCCCCTGCTCGCTGTCCTGGGACTGCTGCACGCGGTGACGTTCACGATGCCGGCGGCCACGCTCGCCCGGCTGGTGACCCGGCGCGCGCCCGGCCCCGAGGGCGCCTGGCACCTGGCGCTCGTGCTGGTCATCGGCACGTTCTGGGCCGCGCTCGCGGTCGTACTCCTCGGTCTCGCGCCCACCGGTGCCACGGCCCTGCTGATCGCCGTGTCCGGTGTCCCGCCCGCGCTGGGTGTCGCCCGGACGCGGTGGCGCGAGCGCGTCACCGGACGCCCGTCGGACGGCCGGCGCGTCTGGCTCCGCTCGACGCTCGCGGCCCTGGGGGTGTGCGTACTCGTCGTGGTGGCGGGGACGGTGGGGCTGGCCACGGGACTCATCCAGGAGTACGAGCCGCCGAAGCTCGGTGCCGACCGGCTGACCGGCGTCTGGCGCGGCGATCACGGGGCCGTGCTGCGGCTGCGCGCCGACGGCCGGGCCGAGCTCACGGCGTTGCCCGCCCAGCCCGAGTTCGAGGATGTGGACACCAAGGAGTTCACGCGCTGCGACGGCACCGGCACGTGGTTCCTCGACACCGCCGGCCGTTACGACCCCGACGCCGACGGGTCCACGTCCGAGCGGCGGGACGGGGTCGTCGTCCGCGTCGGCGACTGCGGCCACGACACGTACTGGACCATCGGCGGCACCGAAACCCACCCGGAACTCTTCGTCCTCTTCGGCGACCCCGACTCGGGCGACCTGCGCATACTGAAGCAGGGTTGAACAGGCAGCCCCGGCTGCTTCCGCGCGGGCTACCCCCGCTTTCCGCGCGCCGGGCCTCTCCCGTGCGGGCGCGGGTGCAGGTCGGTTCGCCAGGGGCCGGCCCGCCTTGCCTTCCCGCAGGCCAGGTCGCCCTTCGTGCGGCTAGGCGTTCCCTTCGTGCGGGGCCGGTACGGCGCTGCCCGGCCGCGTCCGCTCAGCGGCCCTCGTAACGGGGGCTCCGTCGTTCCACGAAGCTCGCCACGCCCTCGGTGGCGTCCACCGTCGTCATGTTGATCTCCTGCGCCGCCGCCTCCGCCGCGAAGGCGGTGCCGCGGTCGGTGTCGAGAGAGGCGTTGACCAGCTGTTTGGTGAGGGCGAGGGCGCGGGTCGGCCCGGCGGCCAGCCGCTCGGACCACTCACGCGCCGTCTTCTCCAACTCCTCCGGCGGTACGACCCTGTTGACGAGCCCGATCCGCTCGGCGTCCGCGGCGCTCAGCGCGTCGCCGAGGAACATCAGCTCCTTGGCCCGTTGCGGACCGACGAGCCGGGTCAGCAGATAGGCTCCGCCGCCGTCCGGTACGAGACCGCGCCGCACGAACACCTCGATGAACCGGGCCGGTTCGGCCGCCAGGACGAGATCGCAGGCGAAGGCGAGATGCGCGCCGATCCCGGCCGCCGTACCGTTGACCGCCGCGATCACCGGTTTCTCGCAGTCGAGGACGGCGGCGATCAGGCGCTGCGCGCCCAGCCGGATGGTGCGGGCGACGTCGCCGGCCACCCGCTCCCCGGCGGGCGGACCGCCCCGCAGATCCGCTCCCGCGCAGAACCCGCGGCCGGTCGCCGTGATGACCACGGCCCGCACACCGGGGTCGGCGGACGCCGCCGCGAGCAGCTCGATCACGCGCTCCCGCTGGTCCCAGGTGAGCGCGTTCATCGCCTCGGGGCGGTCGAGGGTGATCCACGAGACCGCGTTGTCAGTGGCGTGCCGTATCAATGAGTCGAGGGACTTTTCGGCTGATTCATGAGATTCGGGAGCTTCACGGGACGCACGGGGGGAGTCGGTCATGGGGGTGCTCCGTTTCGTACGGGGATTGCGGGCAGGTCTGCCAGGCCGTGCGCACGGCCTGGTCGGCGCGTGCAGGAGGGCCGGTGCGTACTGGCGGGCCGGCACGCGTCGACGGGCCGGTGCGCGCGACCGTCCCGGAGCCGGAGCCGGTCCCCGGTCTGGTTCCGGTCCCGGAGCTGGTCCCGGCCGTCGCCCTGGAGCCGGAGTGGGTGTCGGAGGCGGTCCTGGTCCCGGGTCCGGTCTTGATCCCGGCCATCGCCCCGGAGCCGGAGCCGGAGCCGGAGGCGGTCCCAGTCCCGGAGTCGGTTCCGGCCGTCACCCGGGAACCGGAGTGGGTGTCCGAGCGCGCGGCTGCGTCGGCTCAGCGGCACATCACCAGTGCGTCCAGGGCCACCGCCCCCTGCCCGCGCGGCAGCACCATCAGCGGATTGATGTCCAGCTCCGAGATCTCGTCCCCGAGTTCGAGCGCCATGCGCTGGACCCGGATCACGACCTCGACCAGCGCGTCCACGTCCACCGGCGGAGCCCCGCGCACCCCGTCGAGGAGCGCCCGTCCCCGCAGCTCGGACAGCATGGCCCGCGCCTGGTCGTCGCCGAACGGCGGCACGCGTACGGCGGCGTCGCGCAGCACCTCGACGAGGACCCCGCCGAGCCCGACGGTCACGGTCGGTCCGAAGAGCTGGTCGTGCGTGACGCCGACGACCATCTCGACGCCCCGCTCGACCATCTGGCACACGAGGACGCCGTCGAGGGAGATGCCCTCGTAGCGGGCGATGTCGGTCAGCTCGCGATAGGCGTCGCGGACCTGGCTGGCCGAGGTCAACCCGATCTTGACCAGGCCGAGTTCGGTCTTGTGGGCGATCTGGGCGCCGGAGGCCTTCATGACGACCGGGTAGCCGACCTGGCTCGCCGCCCGCACGGCCGCCGCCGCGCTGGTCACCAACTGCTCGCGCGGTACGCGGATCCCGTACGCGCGCAGCAGCTGCTTGGCCGCGTGTTCGCTCAGCTGCTGACCAGGGCGCATCAGGGCCTGTGCCTTGCGGAAGGAGGGCGAGGGGGTGCGCGGGGCCTCGTCGAAGGGAGAGCGGTAGGCGGCGGTGAACCGCGCGTGCTCGAGGTGGGCGCGGACGGCGGTGATGCAGTTGGCGAACGTACGGAAGGTGGCGACCCGGGACGACCCGAGCAGTGTCTCGCGGTAGGCCGCCTCCGTGCCGACCGGCGACCCCCACACCACGCACACCAGCTTGTCCGTCTGTTCCGCCGCGTCCACCAGGTCCTGCGCCAGTTTGTCGCTCATGGGCGGGAAGGGCCCGGTGATCGGGCAGATCAGCACGCCGACGGCGGGGTCGGCGAGGATCGCGTCGATGATCTTCCGGCCGCGCCAGTCGCCGACGGGGTGACCGCCGTTGTCGACCGGGTTGGCGACGTTCAGGTAGCCGGGTATCCAGGTGTGCAGTTCGGCCTGTTTGGTCTCCGAGAGGACCGGGAGGTCCAGCCCCGCCGCGCTCGCCAGGTCCGCGAAGTGCGCGCCCGTGCCGCCCGAGATCGAATAGACGACGACCCCGTCGGCCCGCGGCGCGCGGGCCCGCGCCAACAGGGCAGCGGTGTCCTGGAGTTCGTCGAGTCCGTCGACGCGGATCACCCCGTACTGCCGCATCGCCGCGTCCACCACGGTGTCGGCGCCGGTCAGCTTGCCGGTGTGCGATGCGGCGGTGCGGGCGCCGGTCTCGGTGCGGCCGACCTTGACCGCGACGACGGGCACTCCGCGGCGGGCGGCGCGGTCGGCGGCGAGCAGGAAGGAGCGGCCGTCCTTGAGCCCCTCGACGTAGCAGGCGATGGCGCCGACCTCGGGCCGTTCGGAGAAGTAGGAGATGAAGTCGGCGGTCTCCAGATCGGCCTCGTTGCCGGTGGGTGCCCAGTGGGAGAGGCGGACGCCCAGTTGCTGCATCGCGAAGACGGGCCGCCCCTGGTGGCCGGACTGGGTGATGAGGGCGACCGCGGGACCGTCGAGGTCGTCGCGGAAGTTCTCGAAGGCGTTGAGGTTGGTGTTGGGACCGAGCAGTCGCAGACCGGAGCCGCGCACGGCGGTGGCGAGCCGGGTCTGCGCGGCGGCGCCCTCGGCCCCGGTCTCGGCGAACCCGGACGCGAAGGCGACCGCGAACTTCACCTTGGCCTCGGCCAGTTCCCCGATCACCGGAAGGGGGTCGCCGACGAGGAGCACCGCCAGATCCACCTGCTCCGGCAGGTCCGCCACGGAAGGGAGGCACGGCAGGCCGAAGACGGACCGACGGGTGGGGTGCACCGGGTGGAGCCGGGCGCCGACCCGCTCTGCCCAGCCGATCAGCTGCCGGGTGATCCCGGTGTTCGGCCGCCCCTCGGCGTCCGAGGCGCCGATCACGGCCACGGACTCGGGACGGAAGAAGCGGTCCAGATCCGGCACGGTGGCGTACAGCGGGCGACCGCTGACGTCCAGGTCGTCGACCTCGGCCGGCCGTCCGTGCACGACCGGCGAGGGCTGCTCGCCGCAGGCGATGACCCGGGCCCGGCGGGAGTCGGTGGTGAGGGTGCCGTGGGTTGATCCAAGCATCGGTCCGCCCGCTCCTGTGTGACAGCCAACTGTTAACTGACGCAGTGTCAGATTACTTAACTGACGCCGTGTCAGGAACCGTTGTGCAGGCAAAGGCTGCGGAGGGGAAACGGGAGGGCGTCGGGCCGCCGGGCGTGCGCGGACGCGGGGCGGGCTCCTGCTACGTACCCGCCACGCGCCGCCGGGGAACCCGACGGCGCACGGTCGACGTGACCGTCCGTCGCGGGCATGCCGGGATGGGCGTGCCGAAAAGGGCACGCCTGGGCGTCGTCGTCGGGTGTGCCGGTGGGCAGTGGGTGCGTCGGCCGGGCGGTGGGGTCAGCTCGTGGTGGGGGGTGTGGCCTCGGTCTTGGAGATGTGCCGGGCCACTGCCTTCGCGATCTTCTCGGCGTCGAGGGCGAGTTCGCGGAACATGCCGCTGATGGGGTTGGTGAAGCCGGTGAAGTACAGGCCGGGCGCGTTCTTCGGGGTGCGTCCGCCGTGCACGACAGGGTGCCCGCGGCCGTCGAGCACGTCGAGGTGTCCGACCATGCCTTCCAGGGCTCGCAGGTATCCCGTCGCGGCGATCACCACGTCGGGGTCGATCCGGCTCCCGTCGGCGAGGACGGCCTTGTCGTCCTCGAACCCCTCCACCGCGGCCACGATCTCGACCTTCCCCTTGCGGACGGCGTCGATGAGGCCGACGTCCTGGACGGGGATGGAGCCCTCGTTGACGCGGGAGTAGAGCCCGGTGCCGGGGCGGGGCAGACCCTGCGCCGCCAGGTCGGGCACGCTCAGCCTCGCCATCGGCCCGGCCAGCCTGTCCACGAGCCGCACCGGCAGCCGCCGTACGAGGATGCCCGTGAACTGCGCGGCCCAGCCGGCCGTCGAGCGGCGCACGATGTGCGGCGCGGTGCGCACGGACAGCCGTACGCGGGAGGCGCCGCCCTCGACCAGGTCCACGGCGATCTCGGCGCCCGTGTTGCCGACGCCGACGACGAGGACGTCACGGCCCGCGTAGGGGGCGGGGTTGCGGTACTCGCCGGCGTGCAGCAGCGTGCCGGTGTAGGCGTCGCGGCCGGCCCAGTCGGGGACGCGCGGGGTGTGGTTGTAGCCGGTCGCGACGACCACCGCGCTGCCGGTCAGCTCACGGCCGCCGGTGGCGTGCAGCAGCCAGCCGTCGCCGCCCGGGGCGGGCTCGACGCGCGAGACCTCGACGCCCGTGACGATCTCCAGCTCGTGGTGCTCGGCGTACTTCTCCAGATAGCGCACCACGTCGTCGCGCGACACCCACCGCCCGAACGAACGCGGCATCGACAGTCCGGGCAGCGCGGACAGCCGCCGGGTGGTGTGCAGGTGCAGCCGGTCGTAGTGGCCCCGCCAGGACGCCCCGACCTGGTCCGCCTTCTCGAGCACGACAGCTCGTACGCCCTGGGCGCGCAGCGCGTACGCCGCCGCGAGCCCCCCGGGGCCGCCCCCGATCACATACACGGGGCGGTCCTCGTGGGACGGCACCGTGCGGGGGGTCGTGGAAGCAGTCGAGTCGGCCATAGCGCGAGCGTAATCACGACTTTGCTTGATAGGTCTCGGTCAAGACCGGAATCGGTTGCGAACTGGTCACGACTGTGGGAGGGGTGCGTGCGGCTGGTGGCGTAGATCACTTCAGTGTGGTGAAGGTGCGCGAAAAGCGCGTTGTCGCCGCAGGTGGGCGCGGGGGCGTACGCCTTTTGCGGGAGCGCGGGATCGGCCCCGCGCGCCCCTTGGGAGGGCTGGAGCGGGAGGGGGTCGGTGGAGGACCGGCGGCGCAGTCCTCGTCGGCGGGTGCCTGCCTCTTGCGCGGGCGTCTCGGGGAGTCGAAACTGACGTTCCGTCAGATTGGACGGCTCTGCGGGAGGTTCGGCCATGGACACGATCTGGCTCGGCGGGGCGGAATGGCTGGCCGTGCTCCGTATCGGGCTCGGGCTGTGGTGGCTGGAGAGCTGGCGCCACAAGGACAAGAAGGGCTGGTTCGAGCGCGGGACCGGGATCGCCTGGGCGGCGGACGTCGCGTCCAAGCACCGGTGGAGCGCCGTACGGTCCGGATTCGACGCGGTCGTCGCACCGCGCCCGCGGACGATGGCGTACGTGGTCGTGTACGCGGAGCTGGCCCTCGGCCTCGGGCTGGTGGCCGGACTGCTGACACCCGTCGCGCTGGTCGCGGGCCTGCTCCTCAACGTCCTCTACTTCACGCTCATGATCCACGACTGGGCGGAACAGGGGCAGAACGCGATGATGGCGCTGGTCTCGGCGGTCGGTCTGTTCGCGATGTCCTGGCAGACGTGGTCCCTGGACAACGCCCTGGGACTCTTCCAGTGAGCGGGACCGTGCGGGGCGGGGGAGCGGCGGGCCCGCCCCGTTCCGCGGGTGCGACAGGCCCCGCGGGGGCGACGGATTCTGCGGGGGCGACAGGCCCCGCGGGTGCGACGGGATCTGTGCGAGCCGCGGAATCCGCCGGTGCGGCGGATTCCGTGGGAGTGGTGGGGTCCGGGGGCGGGTTCGACGTGCCCGAGGCGGATGCCTTCACCCGGCCGTACTGGGACGCGGCGGCCGAGGGGCGGCTGCTGATCCGGCACTGCGCGGCCTGCGACCGCGTCCACCACTACCCCCGGGAGTTCTGCCCGCACTGCTGGAGCGAGGACGTGAGCTGGCGCCCCGCGAGCGGCCGCGCCACGCTCTACACCTGGTCCGTCGTCCACCGCAACGACCTGCCGCCGTTCGGCGAGCGGGTGCCGTACGTCGCCGCCGTCGTCGACCTGGCGGACGGTCCCCGGATGATGACCGAGGTGGTCGAGTGCGACGGGACGGCGCTGCGGATCGGGATGAAGCTGGAGGTGGCGTTCCGGGCGGGGGTCCCTGTGTTCCGGCCGGACCCGCACCACACGCCGGAGACGGACTGAAACGGGTGCGGAGGCCGATCGTGAGCCGGGCCGCCGCGGGGTCCTTCCGGAAGCCCGGTCCGTTGTGGGAGTGACGTGTGGGAGTGACCTGTGGGCGTGAACGGGTTTGAATGGCTGGATGTCCGACGTCCATGAACAGTTCGCCGTCCATCCCTTCCCCGAACTGGCAGGCCTCGGTCTGCTGCTGCGCCCCTGGGACCCGGAGTCCGACGCCGACGTCTCGGCGTATCTGCGCGGGCTGGCCGATCCGGAGTTCCAGCGCTGGAACACCCCGCTCAAGTTCGTCCGGGACATCGATTCCGCCCGTCAGGCGCTCGGGAGGCGCGTCGCCGCCGCGACGAACGGCACCGGGGTCTCCTTCTGCGTCACCGACGCCGAGAGCGGCGCGACGCTGGGGCACATCGGCGTCAACGAGATCGACCACGTGATGGGCTGCGCCCGCGTCGGCTACTGGGTCCTCCCGGACTCCCGCGGCCGCCGGGTCGCGACCCGCGCCCTCACCCTCGCGGCCCGCTACAGCTTCGTCGACCTCGCCCTGCACCGCCTCGACCTCGGCCACGCCGTGGGCCACGAGGTGTCCTGCCGGGTCGCCGAGCGCTGCGGATTCCGGTACGAGGGGACTCTGCGCGGCGCGATGTTCGAGGCGGGGCGTCACGACGCGTTCCGTGACGTCCACCTGCACGGCCGGCTGTCGACGGATCCGGAACCCGCGCCGGCCCGCTAGGGGACGAGGCCGGCACCCGCCGAAAATCGGAGGCACGGCGCGGTGGTCGCACGGGATCATCGGACATGACCTCCTCCGTGGCGTACGACTGGCAGCTCACCCACGACCTCGACGCGTTCCTCGGCCGGGCCGGAGACTTTCTCCGGTCGCGGCCCGCTCAGCACACCGTCGCGCTGACCGTGACGGACGCGCTGCGAAGGCGGGGCATGGGCGGGTTCGGAGGGAGCGTGCCGGTCTTCGGGTTCCTGGAGCGGGACGGGGCGGTCCTGGCGGCCTTCTTCCGTACGCCGCCGTACCGGCTGAACGTGACGCCGCTGGACGAGCGGGGCGCGGACACGCTCGCCGCGCTGCTCGCGGACGCGGAGATCGAGGTGCCCGGTGTCTCCGCCGACACCGACACCGTGGCGGCCTTCGTGGAGGCCTGGCAGCGGCGGACCGGAGCGACGGCCGCGCCGCTGCGCGGCGAGCGGCTGTACCGGCTCGGCGACCTGACGGTGCCCGAGCCCGCGCCGCCCGGCCGGGCCAGGGTCGCGGGCGAGGCCGACCGGGACCTCCTAGCTCGCTGGTACACGGAGTTCGCCGAGGCGATCGGCGAAGGCGCTCACCGCGACGCCGGCGCCTGGGCCGACGACCGGATCTCCTACGGCGGCGTCACCCTCTGGGAGACCCCGGACGGCACCCCCGTCGCCATGGCGGGCGCGACACCCCCGGTCGCCGGGCAGCTCCGCGTCGCGCCCGTCTACACCCCGGCCCACCTGCGCGGCCAGGGGTACGCCGGTGCCGTCACCGCCGAGGTGAGCCGCGCCGCGGTCGCCGCCGGCCTCCAGGAGGTGCTGCTCTTCACCGACCTCGCCAATCCGACCAGCAACGGCCTGTACCAGCGCATCGGCTACCGCCCTGTCTCGGACTTCGCGACGTACGACTTCACGTACGGCGTGTAGGCGACGCGGACGGCATGCGCGCGCCGGGCGACGCGCCGGGCGAGGCGCGGACCGTCGCGTCCGGCGTCACCGCCGGTGTCACGGCCACAGCAACTCCGTGTCCCAGCCGGCGTCCGTGCGGCGGTAGACGAGCCGGGCGTGGCGCCGGCGGGCGTCACCCTGGAAGAACTCGACCTCGTCCGGGCGCAGGCGGTAGAGGGTCCAGGTGGGGGCGGGGGAGCGCGGGGCGCTCCCGGCCCGTTCCCAGGCCGCGTCCGACGCCCGGTCCAACTCCGCCCGGGAGGGAAGGACTTCGCTCTGGTGGCCCACCAGTGCGGCGGCCAGTGCCCCCGTGGACCGGGCGTGCAGGTCCGCCTGGCTCTCCTCGGGCGGCGCGACGGTCACGGGCCCGCGCACCCGGATCTGACGGCCCTGGACGGGCCAGTAGAAGTCGAGCGCCGCGTACGGGCGGGCGGCGAGCTGCCGTCCCTTGCGGCTGGTGGCATGGCTGGCGAAGGCCCACCCGTCCGCGTCCGCGCCGTGCAGCATCACGATCCGGACGTCGGGCAGGCCGTCCTCGTCCGCCGTCGCCAGCGACATCGTGTGCGGCTCGGTCTGCCCCGCCGCCACGGCCTGCGTGAACCACTCCGTGAACAGCGCCAGTGGTTCGGCGGGCGCGGCCGCCGGGTCGAAGGACGGCAGTTCGGCGTCCCACACCCGCAGCGACCTCAGCACGTCGTGCAGATCCGTTCCCATGCCCCGAGTATCACTCGGGGAACTGACAGAGCCGTGCCATCAGCACGCCGTGCGGCAGTTCTATCTGCGCCCGCACGGCGACAGAACCGGGCCCAAGGCCAAGACGCCGTTCCATGCGGAGGCCGAGGACGCGGACGTACAGCTACCCGGTGGACGAGCTCGGCCCGGGCGAGAGCCGCGACTTCGAGTTCATCCTGTGCCTCGACGGACCGGGGGAGGGCAGCGTGACCATCGAGGACGCCCTGCCGTCGGCCGGCCGGAACGACGCGAACCCCGGCAACGACACGGCCGCCGTCACCGTCCTGCCCTGACCGACCGACCGACCGGCGTCCGGGCTCTACCGCCCCAGCACCACCGTCCCCGACGAGCAGAACCATCCCCCCGTCCCGGACGCCACCGCCAGCTCGGGCAGCGCCCCGTCGGGGCGTCGTACCTGCCGTTCCTCCGGGACCTCGCCCCGCAACTGCCGTACGGCCTCCACCAGCAGGAACAGGCCGCGCATTCCCGGGTGTTGGGCCGAAAGGCCGCCCCCGTCGGTGTTCACCGGCAGTTCCCCGTCCACCAGCAGCCGCCCTTTCGCGGCGTCCACGAAGGCGCCGCCCTCGCCCTTGGCGCAGAAGCCGAGGTCCTCCAGGGTCACGAGGGTCATGTAGGTGAAGGCGTCGTAGATCTCGGCGAAGTCGATCTCGGCGGGGCGGACTCCGGCGCGTTCGAAGGCGAGCCGGCCGCTCACCGCCGCCGGGGAGACGGTGAAGTCGGCCCACTCGGACATGGTGGTGTGGGAGACGTGCTCGCCGGTGCCGAGCACCCAGACCGGGGCCGTACGGCAGTCGCGTACGTACTCCTCGGCCGTCAGCAGCACCGCCGCGCCGCCGTCGGAGCGGATGCAGCAGTGCAGCTTGGTGAAGGGGTCCGCGATCATCGGCCCCGACAGGACGTCGTCGACGGTGACCGGGGCGCGGAACATCGCCTCCGGGTTGTGGGCGGCGTTCGCGCGGGCCTGGACGGCGACCGAGGCGAGCTGTTCGAGCGTGGTGCCGTACGTGTGCATGTGGCGGCGCGCGGCCATCGCGTACTTGGCGATGAGCGTGTGGCCGTACGGCACCTCGAACTGGAGCGGGCCCCGCGCGCCGAAGGACAGGTTGCCGGTGCGGCGGCCCGCCTTGATGTCGGCGCGGGCGGTGGAGCCGTAGACGAGCAGGACGGCGTCGGCGTGGCCCGCCGCGATGGCGTCGGCCGCGTGGGCCGCCATGACCTCCCAGGTGGACCCGCCGACGGAGGTCGAGTCGACCCAGGTCGGCCGCAGGCCCAGGTATTCGGCCACTTCCACGGGCGCGAGGGTGCCGAGTCCCGCCGACGCGAAACCGTCGATCACCGAGCGGTCCAGGCCGGAGTCGGCCAGCGCGCGGCGCGCGGCCTGGGCGTGCAGCGCGTACGGGGTCGCCTCGTCCACGCGGCCGCAGTCGGACAGGGCTGTGCCGACGACGGCGACCTTTCGACGGCTGTGGCTCCGGGTGGCGTGAGTCATGAATCTGACGGTACATCAGATAACTGCCCCGCCGGGAGGTGGTCGCACCCCTGTGCATCTGGGACCCTCCGGCCTAGCATGACGGCCCGTCAGATCCGGGAGTTGGTCGCCCGGGGGCCAGGGAGGCCGCCGACCGGAAGCCCGCCGCCCGGGGGTCGCACTGCCCGGCGGTCGCACCACCTGGCCGTCCCGCCGCCCGGCTGTCCAGGTCCAGCCGTCCAGCTGTCCCGTTGTCCAGTCGGTCCCGCTGCCCGACGAGGGAGGAGCCCGCCCATGGATGCCCAGCTCACCGCGGAGCAGGAGGAAATCCGCCGCACGCTGCGGGAGTTGCTCGCGAAGCGGTGCGGCCCGGAGGAGCTGCGGGCCGCCGAGCAGACACCCGGCGGCTACGACCCGGCGCTCTGGGAAGCCCTCGCGCAGCAGCTCGGGCTGCCCGGGCTCGCCCTCCCCGAGGCGTACGGCGGTGTCGGCTGCTCGGTGACCGAACTCGCCCTCGCCTGCGAGGAGTCGGGCCGCGCTCTGGCCCCCTCTCCGCTGCTGTCCACCGCCGTTCTCGCCGCCCCGCTGATCCTGGCCCTCGGCACCGAGGCCCAGCGTGCCGCCCTGTTGCCGCCGCTGGCCTCCGGAGCGCTGACCGCCGCCCTCGCGGTGCCCGGCGCGGGTCTGGCCACCGCTCTCGGGCTGGTCGGCGACAACCACGGCGACTGGGCCGGCGGCGGACGCGCGGGGGGAGTCCAGGCACGCCGGGCGGAGGGCGTGTGGCGGCTCTACGGGCAGGCGGCGCAGGTGCTCGACGGACACAGCGCCGGGCTGCTGGTGGTGGCCGCGCACACCGGCGGGTTCGCGCGGTCGCGGACGCTGCTGTTCCTGGTGAGAGCGGGCGCCCACGGACTCGTACGCGCACGGCAGACGTCCTTGGACGCGACACGGCCACAGGCGCGGCTCGAACTGCGTGACGTGGAAGCCGAGTTGCTCGGCGAGGAGCAGGCCGACGTGTCCGCCGCGCTGGCCGGCGTCGGGGACACCGCAGCCGCCGTCCTCGCCGTGGAAGCCGTGGGCGCCGCCGACCGCACGCTGGAACGCACCGTCGAATACGTGCGCCGGCGTGAGCAGTTCGGGCGGGCGATCGGCTCCTTCCAGGCGGTCAAGCACCGGCTCGCCGACGTGTACGTGGGCGTGCGGTCGGCGCGCTCGGCGGCGTACTACGCGGCGTGGGCCACCGGGACGGGCGGCGAGCGCGTGGGCGGGCTCGCCCTGGCCCAGGCGCTGGAGTCGCTGCGCACGGCCGCCTCCGAAGGCATCCAACTGCACGGCGGCATCGGCTTCACCTGGGAACACGACGCCCATCTCTACTTCAAGCGCGCGTCCGGCGACGAACTGCTCTTCGGCCCCGTGCACCGGCTGCGCGCGCACGCCGCCGATGTCGCGCGGCTCTTCGACGGCGGAGAGGTGAGGGTCTGATGGCGGCGGCCAGGCGTTCGCGCAAGAGGAGTGGTGCGGGGAGCGACACCGGGACGGGTGCGGGGTCCGCTGCGGGGTCCGGCGCCGGTGGGCGGGCGGGTACGGGGACCGGGGCGAGAAGGATGCCCGGTGTGCGGCTGGTGCAGAGGGTGTCCTCCACCCGGACCTTCGCCAGGGTGGCCCCTCACCTCATCCCGGCCCTCGACCGCGCCGTGCACCGGCTCACGCGCGGCAAGGTGCTGCTCAGCGCCCAGATGCTGCCGGGGGTCGTCCTCACGGCGCGCGGCGCCAAGAGCGGCCTGGAGCGCCGCACCCCGCTGGCGTGCATGCCGGAGGGCCACGCGGCGGGTGCGGTGCCGGGTGCCGTCTCGGGTGGGGTACCCGGCGTCGTCTCGGGTGAGGCCGCGGGGGCGGCGGCGAGGACCCTCTCGGGTGAGGCGCCGGAGGCCGTCTCGGGTGAGGTGGCGGAGGCCGGCTGGATTCTCGTCGGGTCCAATTTCGGCCGTACGGACCACCCCGCCTGGACCGCGAACCTGCTCGCCCATCCCGACGCCGTCATCAACTGGAAGGGTGAGGACATCCCCGTGACCGCCCGGCTCCTCACGGGTGAGGAACGGGCCGCGGTCTGGAAGACGGCCCTGGCGTTCTGGCCGCCGTACGCCGCCTATCAGGCCCGGGTGGACCGGGAGATACGGCTCTTCAGGATCGTGCGCCGACCGGTGCCTGCCCGTACAGCGCAGCGGGCGGCAGTTCACCGGAGTGTTCCTCCGGAGTGAACTGCCGCCCGCATGACAGGAGCTGGGGCGTTCAGACGCGGGAATCTACTTCGTCGGCTTCTTCCCGGTCACGCCCAGATACACCAACAGCGCGAGGTTCGGCTTGAGTTCGGCCTGCTTGACGCCCCAGGACTGGAACCCCTTCTGGTGCGAGGCCACCGCCGCGAGCATGGCGACGAGGGAACCGGCCATCGCGGCGGGGTTCACGTCCTTGTCGATCTTGCCCTTGGCCTGGAGGTCGGTGACCGAGTCCGTAAGGGAGTTGTTCACGGAGTTCAGGATCTTCATGCGGATCTTGTAGAACCGCTTGTCGCCCTCGGCGGCACCGAGATCGACGACTCGAAGGATCGCGTCGTTCTTCCGCCAGAACTCCAGGAAGCCGTCGACGAGTTCCTGCGCGGTCTGCCAACCGGCCTTGCCGACCCAGGAACGCCCTTCGAGCAACTGGGTCAACCCCGCGCCCTCGGCGGCCATTTGCTCGGCGATCTCCAGGACGGCGCCTTCGACGTCCGGGAAGTACTGGTAGAAGGTCGCCGGTGAAGTGCCTGCCTTCCGGGCGACGTCAATGACTTTGACATCCCGGTAGGGCGAGGAGCTGAGCATCTCGCTGAGGCAGTCGAGCAGCTTCTGCCGGGTCGCCTGCCCACGCCGTCCGGCCACGCGGCCGTCGACGGTACGCACTTGTCCTGTCATGCCGTCAGCTTACCGAGGGGTGATCGGAGCGCGATTCGGCCGACTGCAAATGGGGTGCGGCCGTACAGCGCGGGGGTTCAACGGGGTTCACCACGGCTCCGGAGGGGTTCTCCGCTGCGCCCGGCGGAGGGCCGCGCGCACCCATGTGAACCCCCGGAAACGGTTCACGTGTTCCGGTGCGGATGCCCGTCGACGGTGCGAGTGCTGCCGCGAGGCCCCCGGGGAAGGCCACTCGCTCCCGGGGGCCGTCTGGGAAGGCCGCTCGCGTTCCCGCCCACTCCCCGGGAGAAGGTCGCTAGCGTTCCCGCCCGGCCCCGGTGAAGGATTCCTGGACTTCCCGCCGGGCCCCGGGGGAGAGGTTTCCGGACTTCCCGCCCCGCCCCGGTGAAGGATCCTGGACTTCCCGCCGGGCCCCCGGGAAGAGGCTCCCGGACTTCCCGTCCGGCCCCCGGAAAGGGATGCTCACGCTCCCGCGCACACCCCCCCCGGAAATGGCGCGCACGTTCCCCTGTGGGCCCCTGAGCAGGGGCGGGGCGTCACCGGAGCAGGTGCGCATGCTCTGCGGGATGCGGAAAGGGCCGTTAGCTTGGCCGCATGGCCGAATCAGCCGTTGTCGCCGAGTTCTCCGAGGGTGTGCCCTGCTGGGTCGACGCACAGCTCCCCGACGTCGAGGCGGGCAAGCGGTTCTACGGCGAGCTCTTCGGCTGGACGTTCCCCGAGGAGTCCGGCCCGGAGGGCTTGGCGGAGCTGGACGGTGAGCCGGTCGCGGCACTCACGCCCAAGCTGGACGGGCGGATGCCCACCGTGTGGACGGTGTACTTCGCGACGCCGGACGCCGTGGCGCTCGTCCGGCGGATCAGGGAGGCGGGCGGCCAGATCATCACCGCGCCCACGGAGGCCGGAGCGTCGGGCGGGCTGGGCACGACCGCCCTCGCCACCGACCCGGAGGGCGCCGTCTTCGGGCTGTGGCAACCCGGCACCCACGCCGGCTTCGCCAAGCGCCACGAGCCGCGCACGTTCTGCTGGGCCGAGCTGTACGCGCGCGACACCGCGACCGTCGACCGTTTCTACGGCGCCCTGTTCCACGACGCCCTGTTCGGGCCCGACGCGACCCCCGATTTCGGCCGCGTCCCCGTGGCGGGCGTCTTCGCGGCCGAGATGCCTCCCCATTTCCTCGTCCACTTCGGAGTCGAGGACTGCGAGGAAACACTCGGGACGGTGAATCGCCTCGGCGGCCGTGTCCAGGTGACACCCTTCGACACGTCGTACGGGCGGGTGGCCGTCGTCACGGACAATCAGGGTGCGTCGTTCGCGGTACTCGAACGGTGAACGCGCTTCGGCCGGCCGTGACCTCGATTCAGCGGTGACGATGCTTCAACGTTGAAGTTGCTTCGACGGCACAGGCGGGAACGCTTCTGCGGCGGGGGCACGGCATTGGGAAGTGAGGGACGGCACTTCCGGGGTGCGGGGCGGGGTACTTCTGGGGTGAGGGGCGCATATCGGCCCTGAACCGTCGCGCCCCGGCGACCGTACTTCCGCCGGGGGAGTTGTTTTGTCATGAGACACCCCGATCCGCCCCCGGGTTCGCAACCGGGGGCTCGGCCAGGAAGAATCGGGGTGCGTGCCGCCATGGCGGTGCGGTGGTGAGACGCTGCACTGGGCCGCGTTCATACGTGGATGACGCGACCCGTACGGGGAGGTGGCAGGCAAGTGGTGGATCAGCTGACGCAGCACGATCCGCGCCGGATCGGGCCGTTCGAGGTGCTGGGACGGCTGGGTGCCGGCGGCATGGGGCTGGTCTATCTCGCGCGCTCGGCTTCCGGCCGGCGCGTGGCGATCAAGACGGTCAGGACGGAGCTCGCCGAGGACCAGTTGTTCCGGGTCCGCTTCTCGCGCGAGGTCGAGGCGGCCCGCGCCGTGTCGGGCTTCTACACGGCGGCCGTTGTCGACGCCGACGCCCGCGCCGCGGTGCCGTGGCTGGCCACCGCCTACGTCCCCGCGCCCTCGCTCGAGGAAATAGTGAATGAGTGCGGGCCGCTCCCGGCCCAGGCCGTGCGCTGGCTGGCGGCGGGCGTCGCGGAGGCGCTCCAGTCGATCCACGGCGCGGGACTCGTCCACCGTGACCTGAAGCCCTCCAACGTCCTGGTGGTCGAGGACGGGCCGCGCGTGATCGACTTCGGTATCGCGTCCGGCGTCTCGAACACCCGTCTGACTATGACCAATGTCGCCGTCGGCACCCCCGCCTACATGTCGCCCGAGCAGGCGAAGGACTCGCGCAGTGTCACCGGCGCGAGTGACGTCTTCTCGCTCGGCTCGATGCTCGTCTTCGCGGCCACCGGACACGCCCCCTTCCACGGCGCCAACCCCGTCGAGACGGTCTTCATGCTGCTCCGCGAGGGCCCGGACCTCGAAGGACTCCCCGATGAGCTGCGCCCGCTCATCGAGTCCTGCATGCAGATGGACGCCACCGCCCGCCCCAACCCCGCCGACCTCCAGGCCCAGCTCGCGCCCCACCTCTTCGGCTCCGGCTCCGACGACAGCGGTACGGCGTCGGCGTGGCTGCCCGAGCGGGCGGTGGGCCTGATCGAGACGCGCCGCGGCGGCCGTCCCCCGGTCAAGCCGCCGGCCGGGGGGAGCGGACGCAGCGGCGGGGGCCGCCCGGCGGTCCCTCCGCCCCCTTCGCACGCCCCGGTGCCCGTGGGGGCGCCCGACACCGGCCCGGTGCGCCTCGCGGGCGCCAAGGTGCCCATCGGTCCCGGCCCGCGGGTCCTGGACGCCCGCGCGGCGGCCGTGAAGGCGCCGCCCCCGGAGGCCGGGCTCGCGGCGTCCTGGTCCCGGCCGCGCATCGGCGTGAACGGAGCCGAGCCGGCGCCCGTGCCCACGGTCGCGCCCCCGGTGCCCGACGCGTCGGCCGGCTGGCGCCCCTGGCGCTTCCGTATGTCGAACGACGTCTGGGGCACTCCCTCGGTCGCCGGCGACCTCGTCTACGTCACCTCCTTCGAAGTCCACGCCCTCGACGTGGCGACCGGCCGCCGCCGTTTCAAGACCCGTGACGTGGCCTGGTCGATGGCGGTGGCGGACGGCCGCATCCACGCGTCCGACGGGCCGACGCTGTTCGCGCTCGAAGCCAGGGAGGGCGCCGACCTCTGGCGCCTGTCCACCGACGCCTGGGTCTACTCCCTGCGGGCCGACCGCGGAACGGTCGTCACCGGCACGCGCGGAGGCGGGATCCAGGCGTGGGAGGCCTCCAACGGCCAGAAGCTCTGGGAGATCAGCGGCGGCCAGACGGACTTCGAGTCCCCGGAGGCCGGTCCGGTGATCCACGACGGCACGGTGTACGTCTGGAAGGACGCGCGGCTGCGCGCGCTGGAGGCCCGTACGGGCGAGGAACGCTGGTCGTACCCGATCGGCGACGCGGCCTCCTGCGGCGGCGTCCCGGTCCGCATGACCCACGCGCCCGACGGCTACGTCTACATCTGTGCCGGCACCCGCGTCCTCGCCATTGACGTGGCCAGCGGTCACGTCCGCTGGCACTTCGAGGCCCCGGCCGTCTTCCTCTGCCCGCCCACCTTCGCCCCGGGCCCGGCGGTGACGGGCGGCGGTGTCTACCTCGCCGACTACCTCGGCACGGTGTACGCCCTCGACGCGACCGACGGCCGCGACCGCTGGCGCATCGCCACCGAGTCCCGCGCCTCCACCGAGCCGGTCCTCGTCGCCGCCGGACACGTCCACGTCGGCAGCGGCAAGGGCCTGTACACGCTCGACGCCGTCACCGGCACCCCGAAGTGGCGCTTCCAGGCCGGGGGCGACCTGGTCGGCGCCCCGGCGGTGGCCGAGGGCCGTATCCACTTCGGCTCCACGGACCACCTCCTGTACACCCTGAAGGCCGACGACGGGCGCCTGCGCTGGAAGCTGGCCACCGGCGGCGAGATCACCGGGGCGCCGGTGGTCAAGGACGGCGTCGTGTACGCGTGCAGCAAGGACCGCTGTGTGTACGCGCTGGACGCGGAGAAGGGAACCGGGACGGCCCGCACGACGTGAGACGGGCCGCTCGGCCCTGGTCGGGGCGGGTGCGGCGGCCGTGGGTAGGGTGACGGCATGTACACGCGGGGGAGCAGGCTCAGATTCACAGTGGTGTCGGTGATGGTGGTGCTGGCCCTGACGGGCTTCTCGTCGGGCCGCGGTCACCGCAGCCGCAGTCACTACAGCGGTGGCGGAGGCGGTTGCAGCAGCTCCCGCCAGGACCACGACAGTTCGTCGTCGTCGACGTCGGGTGACGGTGGCTCGTACGGCAGCGGTTCGTCCGGCAGCGACCCGTACGGCGGCTCGTCCAGTTCGCCCGGCGGTGACGCGTACGGCTCCGGTACGCGTACCGGTGGCAGCGGCGGCGGTACCTACAGTTCCCGGCCCACCCGCCGTTCCACCCCCACCGCGTCCTCCACCGGCGGCACAGCCCGGCCCCCGAAGGACGGCACCGCGGTGCTCGTGCACTGCGCGAGCGAGGAGGACCCGTACACGACCGTCGAGGTCAGGAATCCGAACGGGCGCGAGGTTCTCTTCACCGTGAAGGTCGGCTACAAGGACGAGACCGGCTTCACCATGGCCGACTCCGCCAGCCAGGTGTCGGTACCCGCGAACGGCAAGGCGACCGTCCGGATGGCCGCTGCCAGCACGGGGGTCGTGGACCGGATCGACCACTGCGAGGTCGATCCCCGGGCCACTGCCGACCGGTGACCTTCCGCGGGGCTCACCGCGTCCGGAAACCGCCCGGGCGCCGCGCGGCGAACAGCTCCGCCTGCCGCTCGCCCGGCAGGTTGCCGAGGGAGACGAGCTGCGGGGCGTGCGCGAGGGCCGCCGCCCGGGTGGCCTCCTGCGCCTGCCAGAGCGCCCGTACGGTGCCCTGGACGGCCTCGGCCGGGTAGGACGCGATGACGGCCGCGCAGGCCACGGCCGCCGCCGACGCGCCACCGGGCGGGGTGAGTTCGGACACCAGCCCCACCTCGTACGCCCGCCGCGCGGAGATCCGCTCGGCGGTCCCCATCAGCGCCATCCGGGCCACCTCCCCGAAGGGCATGCGCTGCGCGAGGTAGACCGACTCGTACGCGCTGACCATCCCGTACGTCGTGTGCGGGTCGAAGAAGGCCGCCTCCTCGTCGGCCACGACGAACTCCGCCTCGCCGAGCAGGTAGAAGGCACCGCCGCACGCCATCCCGTTCACGGCGGCGATCACCGGCTTCCACAGGCCGTTCGCCTTCGGCCCGATCGCGGCGAGTGGATCGTCCACCATGTAAGGGGAGTTGGGCTGCGGCACCTCGGCGCCCCGGTCGATCCCGGTGCAGAAGGCCCGCGACCCGGCGCCGGTGACGACGAGCGCCCGTACGGTGTCGTCGTACCGGAACGCCTGCCAGGCGGCGGCCAGTTCGGCGGCGGTGCCGAGGTCGATGGCGTTCAGCCGCTCCGGCCGGTCGAGCGTGAGGACGGCGACGCCGGTGTCCTTGTCGACGCTCACCGCGAGCCCGCGGCCCCCTGCCCCGCTCCCGCTCCCGTTCACGCCCGCTCCAGGACCCAGCGCGGGACGGTCACGCCGTTCACCTCGGTGAACACCGCCTGCACCCGCGCCCCGATCCGGATCCGTTCCGGCACAACGGAGTTGAGGGGTCCGTCCGGTCCGCTCACCAGATTTCCGACCAGCCGTATCCGCGGCGCGTCGGCCAGCTCCACCACGATCGCGTTGTACGGGGCCAGCTCCGCGTAGGCGGGAAGGAGCGGCGGATGCGGGACGACGTACGACCAGATGCGGCCCCGCCCGCTCATCCTTCGCCATGCGTCCGCGAAGGAGTGGCAGTGCGGGCAGCACGGGCGGGGCGGAAAGCGGAGTTCGCCGCAGTCGGCGCAGGACTGGACGCGCAGTTCGCCCCGGGCCGCGTACTGCCAGAAGGGCGCGCCGTCGTCGTCGGGGACGGGCGACAGAAGGGACTCGTTCAGCTGGTTCGTCTCGGCCGTCTCAGCCATCTCAGCTCCTCAGCAGGAGTGCGGAGGTCGGGACCCCTTCCCCCGCTGTGACCAGGCAGGTGGCCGCCCCCGGCACCTGCGCCGTACTCGTGCCCCGCAACTGCTTCACGCCCTCGTTGATGAGGTTGAAGCCGTGCACATAGGCCTCGCTGAGCCCGCCGCCCCCGGTGTTGACGGGCAGCCGTCCGCCGATCTCCAGCGCCCCGCCCTCCGTGAAGGCCGCGCCCTCGCCCCGACCGCAGAAGCCGTATCCCTCCAGCGAGAGGGGGATGAGGGGCGTGAACGCGTCGTAGATCTGCGCCACGTCCACGTCTTCCGGCGTGAAGTCGGCGTGTTTCCACAGATGTCGGGCGGCGGTCCAGGCGGGTCCGGTGAGCGGGTCGTCGTTCCAGTAGTTGACCATGCCGTGGTGCTGGGCGGGCAGGCCCTGGGCGGCGGAGTGGACGTACACGGGCCGCCGCCGGCAGTCGCGGGCCCGCTCGGCGGAGACGATCACACAGGCCAGCGCGCCGTCCGTCTCCAGGCAGTTGTCGAAGAGGCAGAGGGGCTCACTGATCCAGCGGGAGGTCATGTACATCTCGCGGGTCAGCGGGCGTTCGTACATCATCGCGGCCGGGTTCTGGTTGGCGCGGTTGCGGCAGGCCAGCGCCACGTTGAAGAGATGGTCGCGGGTCGCCCCGTACTCGTGCATGTAACGGCGGGCGAGCATCCCTATCTCGTCGGCGGGCCGCAACAGCCCGAAGGGCCGCGTCCACTGGGCCGGGGTGGGGAGCTGGACGGCCGTGTTCTTCCAGGGGCGCGGCCCGCTGCCCCGCTTGCGCGAGCGCCAGGCCACGCCCACCGTCGCCTGACCGGCGGCGACGGCGGCGGCGAGGTGCGCGACGGTGGCGCAGGAACCGCCGCCTCCGTAACCGACCTTGCTGAAGAAGGTGAGGTCGCCGAGCCCGACGGCCTTGGCCACCTCCACCTCGTCGGTCTCCTCCATGGTGTAGGAGGCGAGCCCGTCGACCTCGGCGGGCGCGATGCCGGCGTCGTCGAGGGCGGCGAGGATCGCGCGGCAGGCCAAGGTCTTCTCGGACTCGGGGAGTTGCCGGGCGAAGGGGGTCTGTCCTATCCCGACGACGGCTGTGGCGTCCTTGATCCCTGGCATGGGTGACCTCCGCACACGGTCCCGGCTGCTGACAGGCCGTCAGGCTACAGCTAATCTGACGGTCAGTCAGCTGGTGGTGCTCGGGCGGGAGGTGCGCGATGCGCGGTGACCTGGAGTGGGGCGGCGTCCCGGGTCTTGTACGGTCGGCGGCGGCCCGTTTCGCGGACCGCGAGGCGGTCGTCGAGGGCCGGACGCGCATCTCCTACGAGGAGTTGGGCGCCCGCGTGGAGCGTGCGGCGGCGGCCTGCATGGCGAGCGGCGTACGGGTCGGCGACCGCGTGGCCATCTGGGCCCCGAACACCCTCGACTGGATCGTCTCCGCCCTCGGCGCGGTGTCCGCGGGCGCGGTCCTCGTCCCCCTCAACACCCGCTTCAAGGGCGCCGAAGCGGTGTACGTACTGGCCAGGAGCCGGGCGAAGCTGCTGTTCGTGACGGGAACGTTCCTCGGCACGTCGTACGTGGCGTCGCTGCGCCGTGCGGCGGGGCGGCCCCAGGAATCAGGCCCCGGCCCCAGTGCCGGTCCTGACCCCAGTGCCGGCCCCGTCCCCGGTTCCGCCGCCGGAACCGGCCCGCTCCCCGGCCTCCCGCACCTGGAACAGGTGGTGGTCCTCGCGGACGACGCCCCCGCCGACTTCCGTACGTGGAAGGACTTCCTGGCGGACGGGGAGGGTGTGGGACGGGACGACGTACGCCGTCGGGGCGCGGCCGTGTCCGGCGCCTGCCCCTCGGACATCATCTTCACCTCGGGCACCACGGGCCGGCCGAAGGGAGCGCTGATCACCCACGCGCAGACGCTGCGCGGCTACGGGATCTGGAGCGACCTGGCCGGACTGCGCGCGGGGGACCGCTATCTGATCGTGAACCCCTTCTTCCACACCTTCGGCTACAAGGCCGGGATCATCGCCTGTCTGATGCGCGGGGCGACGATGGTGCCGCAGCCGGTGTTCGACGTGGACACGGTGCTCGCGAACGTGGCCGCGGAACGCGTCTCCGTCCTCCCCGGCCCGCCCACCCTCCACCAGTCCCTCCTCGACCACCCCGCCCGCGACACGTACGACCTCTCCGCGCTGCGGCTGGTGGTGACCGGCGCCGCGGTGGTCCCGCTGCGTCTCGTCGAGCGCCTGCGCACGGAACTCGGCGTGGACACGGTCCTGACGGCGTACGGGCTCTCCGAGGCGAGCGGCATCGTCACGATGTGCCGCAGGGGGGACCCGCCGGCGGTGATCGCCTCGACCTCGGGCCGGGCGATCCCGGACACCGAGGTGCGGGTGGTGGACGCCTCGGGAGCCCCGGCCGCCCCCGGCTCTCCCGGCGAGGTCCTGGTCCGCGGCTTCAACGTGATGAGCGGCTACTTCGAGGACCCCGAGGCCACGGCGGCGGTCCTGTCCGAGGACGGCTGGCTGCGCACCGGCGACGTGGGCGTCCTCGACGCCGGGGGCAACCTCCGCATCACCGACCGGATCAAGGACATGTTCATCGTCGGCGGCTTCAACGCCTACCCCGCGGAGATCGAGCAGCTCCTCGGCCTGCACCCCGAAGTCGCCGACGTGGCGGTCATCGGCGTACCGGACAGCCGGCTCGGCGAGGTCGGCAGGGCCTACGTCGTCCGCCGCCCGCACTCCACCCTCACGGCCGACGACCTCATCACCTGGTCCCGCCGCGAGATGGCCAACTACAAGGTGCCCCGCACGGTCGAGTTCGTCATCGACCTGCCACGCAACGCGAGCGGGAAGGTGGTGAAGGGGGAGCTGAGGGGACGGTGAGCTTGGTATGGTAATGGGTATGGCAACCAAGAAGTACACCGTCACGCTGCCGGAGGAGCTCGCCGAGGAGATCCGCAGCGAGATGGGGCCGGGGGGCTTCAGCGCCTACGTCAGTCAGGCCATAGAGCGCCAGCGGGAGCGGGACCGGCTCGGGGGGCTGGTGGTATGGATGCAGGAGGAGGGCGGGCCCCTCACGGAGGAGGAGCTGGCGGCGGCCGAGGCCGAGCGGCGCGAGCTCGACCGTCACTTCAGCGAGCGTGATGCCGCGTCCGGCACGGGCGGACCCAGCCTGCCGATGGCGGGTTGATGGGCACCGGTATCTACGTGCTGGACCGCGAGGCCCTGTCCCGGGCGGCGCTGCGCGAACGACGGATGACCGCCCGGCTCGTGGACGCTCACCGGGCCGGAATCGGTGTCGTGACCAGTTCCATGACTCTGATCGAGGCTTACCGCGGCCAGGTGAAGCGGTCGGCCTGGTCCTGGGCGATGTCCCGGATCATCGTCGAACCCGTGACGCGGGAGATCGCCGATGCCGCGATCGTGTTGCTGGCGGAGAGCGGACTGCACGGCCACAAGTACGCCGTCGACGCGGCCCTGGCGGCCATCGCCGAGCGGCAGCGCGGGAACGTCGTGCTCTACACGTCGGACGAGGACGACCTGAAGAAGCTGTGCGGGCCCAGGGTGGCGGTCCGGGGGCTGTAGCCGGCGTCCCGCCGCCGCACCACTCCCGGGTACCGGACAGCCGTACCGCCCGGATACACGGCGGCCGCGGCGGCTCCCCCTCCGCGCCGCCGCGGCCGATCCCCGTGTGGAGTGGTTCTGGTCAGGCAGGTTCGTTCGTGGCGTGGACGTTGTCCGTGGACGCGTCGCCGGTGTCCTCGCCCGGGGCGATCGGGTTCTTGCCCGTGAGGGGCTCGTCCGTGGCGTGAACGTTGTCCGTGGTGGCGGTCGGCTCGCCGGTGGCGTGGACGTTGTCGGTGCTGAGATCGTCACTCATGACTGGCTCCCCTGGCAGTTCAGTTCGTTGCTGTCGCTGTTGCGGTAGTCGGGAAGGGCCCGCCCGGCAACTCCCCCGAGGACCGCCGGACGGGCACTTCTGGGCCGGTTCACCTTAGAGGTGTGGCCGTATGTCGTTCCGCCTGCCCCCCGACGCGCCGGATCGACAACTTGAGAGTGCCTGGTGGCGATAAACGAACGATGAACGCGCAGGCGTGCGGTCTCAGGCGATGGCGAGCGGCTTCAGGAGCGCGCGCACCTCGTCGGCCTCCGGTGCGCCCAACCCCTCGAAGATGTCCAGGGCTTCGCGCCAGCAGACCTGTGCGCGGCCGATCTGGCCGATGCCGCTCAGGGCCCGGCCGAGCACGGTGAGCACGTTGCCGCGCCGCCAGTCGCCGCCGATCCCGCGCAGCACGGTCAGCGCCAACTCCGCGTTCCCGGCGGCCTGGGCGGGCCGCCGCGCGATGAAGTCGGCCTCGGCGATACGGAACAAGGTCATGCCCTCCCACAGCCGTTGGCGGCTGTCCCGGAAGACCTCCAGGGCCTCCTGGAGGCGGTCGACGGCCTGCCCGAGCTGCCCGCTCTGGGTGAGGGCCAGCCCCAGCGCGTACCGGCCGTTGGCGCCCTTCAGCGCGTGGCCCATGTCGTCGTACATGTCCGTGCCCTGCTGGGCGAGGGCCACCGCGCTCGCGGTCCGTCCGGTGGCGAGATGGATGCGCGAGAGGTTGCACAGCGCGCTCGCCTCGCCCGGACGGTCCTCGCAGGCACGGAAGTTCTCGATGGCGCGGTTCAGATGAGCCTCTCCGTCGTCGTGACGGTTCTGGTAGATCGCGATCACACCGAGGATGTTGGACGACCAGCAGCTGGTCAGCGGGTCACCGGCGGCGAGGGCCAGTTCGAGGGCGCGGGTGGCCGCCGCGTCGGCCGAGTCGAACCGGCCGGTGATGTGGTGCACGAAGGAGAGCGCCGTGAGCGCCCGCGCCTCGGCCCGCGGGGCCGCGTGCGCCCGCGCGGCGGTGCCCGCGGCCTCGGCGATGGCCTCGTACTCCTTGGAGTTGGCCCCCGATTCGGCCAGGTCGCAGGCCGCCCACAGCAGGTCGACGGCCCGTGCCAACGTCTCCTGCCCCATCGACTGCCGTACGCAGGCCAGCGTGCAGACCGCCTCCGCGTACAGCCAGTCCTGGGCCTGATGGCGGTCCTCGAACACCAGGCCCGGGTACCGCGTGGGCTCCAGGTGCTCCACCAGTTTGTCGCCGGGACGGTCGAGGACGTACACCCCCGCCGCCGTACTCAGATAGAAGTCCAGCAGCCGCGACAGGGCCGCGGCCCGCTCGCTGGGGGGCTGTTCGTCGCGTTCGGCGCACGCACGCGCGTAGAGGCGTACGAGGTCGTGGTAGCGGTAGCGGCCGGGGGCCGCCGACTCCAGGAGGGAGGTGTCGACCAGGGACTCCAGGAGGTCCTCGGTGGCCTCGGCGGGGAGGTCGAGCACCGCCGCCGCGGCCGCGAGCGAGATGTCGGGGCCGTCGGCGAGGCCCAGCAGCCGGAACGCGCGGGCCTGGGCCGGCTCCAACTGGCCGTAGCCGAGTTCGAAGGTGGCCTTGACGGCCAGGTCGCCGGCCTGGAGTTCGTCCAGCCGGCGCCGCTCGTCGCCGAGCTTCGCCGCGAGCACCGACACCGTCCAGGTGCGGCGGGCGGCGAGCCGGGACGCGGCGATACGGATGGCGAGCGGAAGGAAGCCGCACGCGGCGACCACGTCGAGGGCGGCCTCCCGCTCGGAGGCGACCCGCTCCTGGCCCACGATCTTGGTGAAGAGCTGCAACGCCTCCTCGGGAGACATCACGTCGAGGTCCACCAGATGGGCGCCGGCCAGGTCCACCATCCGCATGCGCGAGGTCACCAGGGCGGCGCAGCCCTCGGTGCCGGGCAGCAGCGGGCGCACCTGGGCGGCGTCGCGGGCGTTGTCCAGCAGGACCAGGACACGTCGGCCGTCGAGGACGGAGCGGTAGAGGGCCGAGCGTTCCTCCAGCGAGTCCGGGATCGCCGAGTCCGCCGTTCCGAGAGCGCGCAGGAAGGCGCCGAGGACCGTCTCCGGTTCGGCCGCCCGCGATCCGGCGCCCTGAAGGTCGACGTACAACTGCCCGTCGGGGAAGGCCGCGCGGGACTGGTGGGCCACGTGCACGGCGAGCGTCGTCTTGCCCACGCCCCCGATGCCCGCCAGCGCCGAGACGGCCATGACGCTGCCCTCGTCGGAGGACGCCGAGGCGAGGACGTCGCTCAGTTCCCGCACGAAGGACGCCCGGCCGGTGAAGTCGGTGACGGTCGCGGGGAGTTGGTGCGGGCGGACGAGGGCGGCGGCGGGCTCCGCCTTCGGGGCGGGGGGTTCCGCGAGGCCCGGGTCCGCCTGGAGTATGCGCTGCTGGAGTTCCTTCAGGCCCTGTCGCGGGTCCACCCCCAGCTCGTCGGCGAGCAGCCGCCGGGTGTCCGCGTACACCGCGAGGGCTTCCGCCTGGCGGCCGGAGCGGTACAGCGCCAGCATCAGGAGTTCACGCAGGCGTTCGCGCAGCGGGTGCGCCGCGGTGAGCGCCGTGAGTTCGGAGACCGCCTCCGCGTGGAAGCCCTGTTCCAGGTCCATGTCGAGCCGGGATTCGAGGAGTTGCAGCCGCCACTCCTCCAGACGGGCCCGCTGTGTCTCCGCGTAGGGGCCGGGGATGCTCGCGAGCGGTTCGCCGTCCCACAGGGCGAGGGCGTCCCGGAGCAGGTCGCGGGCGCGTGACAGGTCACCCGAGCCGCGCGCCTTCTCGGCGTCGGCCGCGAGTTCCTGGGCGCGTACGTGGTCGAGCGCCCCGTCGGGCAGGGAACGGATCGCGTAGCCGCCGGACTCGCTCACCAGGACCTGGGCGCCGAGCGTCTTGCGCAGGCGTGAGGCGTACGTCCGCAGGGCGGCCAGCGCCTGCGACGGGGGCTCGTCGCCCCACAGGGCGTCGATGAGCTCGGATGCCGTGGCCGTACGGCCGTCACGGAGCAGCAGCGCGGCCAGCAGGGCGCGTTGTTGCGGGGACCCCGCCGGCAGCGGATCGTCCCCGAGCCAGGCGCGCACCGGGCCGAGCACGCTGAAGCGCAACGCCGCGGGCTCCTCGGAGCCCGGGTGCCGCTGCTCCGGTACTCGCGGCACACCGTCCATCGCTGTCCCCCTGCCGAACTGTCAGTACAACGAGGCCAGTTTGCCTTGTTCACGGCGGATGCGTCAGCCGTGCGAGACGGCGATCACAGGGTGCCGCTCGGTAGGGCACACGGTCCTCACACAGACCCCCCACGCATCCGCCTGAATTCGTGCGTCCGCTACCGCCGACCGTATCGGCCGACGGAGAGCCGACGGAGGGCCGACAGATTGCTGACGGGTCGTCAGATCGGCGCTACCGTGGCCGGTATGGAGACCACGGAAACCGCGCAGAGCCCCTCGGCGGACGCCGGGACCGCCTTCCCGAGGATCATCTCGGTGGACGACCACACGGTCGAACCCCCCGGTGTCTGGCGGGACCGGCTGCCCGCGAAGTACCAGGACACCGGCCCCCGCATCGTCCGCGCGCCCCTGAAGGAAATGACCTTCCTGGGCGGGAAGTTCGCCCCCGTGATGGGCGCACCGGGCGACGACGGCCCGGTCGGGGACTGGTGGGTCTACGAAGACCTGCACCGGCCCCTCACCCGCCTCGACACGGCCGTCGGCTACGCCCGCGACGAGATCAAGCTGGAGATCATCACGTACGAGCAGATGCGCCCCGGCTCGTACGACGTACCGCGACGCCTGGCCGACATGGACGTCAACCATGTCCAGTCCGCCCTCTGTTTCCCCACCTTCCCCCGTTTCTGCGGGCAGACGTTCACCGAGGCGACCGACCGTGAGCTGGGCCTTCTCGGAGTGCGGGCCTACAACGACTGGATGGTGGAGGAGTGGTGCGGGCCCCAGGCCCAGGGCCGCCTGATACCGCTGACGCTCGTACCGCTCTGGGACGCCCGGCTTGCGGCGGACGAGGTACGGCGCAATGCCGCCCGTGGCGTACGCGCGGTGGCCTTCTCCGAGATCCCGCCGCACCTGGGGCTCCCGTCCGTGCACACCGACGACTGGGACCCCTTCCTCGCCGCGTGCGACGAGACGGGCACCGTCATCGCCATGCACATCGGCTCCAGCAGCAGGATGCCGTCGACCTCGGCCGACGCGCCGCCCGCGGTCGGCTCCACGATCACCTTCGCCAACTGCTGCTTCTCGATGGTCGACTGGCTGATGAGCGGCAAGTTCGAGCGCTTCCCGAACCTGAAGGTGATGTACGCGGAGGGCCAGATCGGCTGGATCCCCTACATCCTGGAACGCGCCGACGTGGTGTGGGAGGAGAACCGCGCCTGGGGCGGGGTCGCCGACAAGGTCCACCGGCCGCCGTCCGAGCTCTTCACCGAGCACGTGTACGGCTGCTTCTTCGACGACGCGTTCGGCTTGAGGAACCTCGACGCGATCGGCGTCGGCAACGTCCTCTACGAGACCGACTACCCGCACTCCGACTCGACCTGGCCGAAGTCGAAGGAGGTCGGCGAGGCCCAGATGGGGCACCTGGCCCCGGACGTCGTCGAACGGATCGTGCGGGGGAACGCGATCGAGCTGCTGGGACTGACGGAGGGCGGACTGTGGCCCGGGGGCGGCGCCGGTTGACGGTTCCCGAACTCCCGCCGTCTTCCAGGACAACCCTTCCACCTGCACGGGAGTCGTACCGGCAGCGGAGTGAAGATCTTGACTCCTCCGCCGGGCAGCCGCCCTTTCACCGCAGGAGTTGGGTTTCACATGAGAAGACGCAAGTTCCGTTCCCGCCTCGGACTCGTGGCCGCCGTGGCCGTCGCCGGAGCCGTCATCGGCCCGGTGAGCGCGCACGCGGCCGGCACGGCGAGCGCCGGGGCGACGAGCGTGCGTGCCGACTTCAACGGCGACGGGTACGCGGACCTCGCCGTCGCCGCCCCCTGGGGAAGGATCGGCGGGGCCAACGGCGCGGGGTACGCCGGCGCGGGGTACGTGAGCGTCGTGTACGGCTCCTCGCAGGGGCTGGACACCAAGCACCGGCAGGTCATCAGCCAGAACACGGCCGGCATACCCGGCGCCGCCGAGACCGGCGACTGGTTCGGCTGGGGCCTGTCCCTCGGTGACCTGGACGGCGACGGGTACACGGACCTGGTCGTCGGCGCCCCCGGCGAGGACGTCGGGTCCGTGCAGCAGGCGGGCACCCTGACCGTCGTCTGGGGCGGGAAGACGGGGCTGTCCGGCGGCAAGGTCGTGGCGACCGGCTCCATGCTCGACCAGGTCAGGCCCAGGAACGCCACCGTCGGCGACTTCAACGGCGACGGTCACCTCGACGTGGCCGCGGACAACCACCTGCTGTCCGGTCCGTTCACCCGCACCGCCGGTGCCGCGGCGACCGGGAACCTCGCCTTCGACACCGACTACGACACCGACATCGGCTACGACATCGACGACGTCGCCGCCGGGGACGTCGACCACGACGGCATCACCGACCTCGTCGGACTCATCCACACCTACGACGAGGAGGGGCCGGGCGTCGGCTACCGCGTCGAATACCTCCACGGCACCCGGCAGGGGCTGAGCGCCCCGGTCGAACTGAGCCGGACCGACGGCACCCTGGTGCCGGGCGGCTCCAGCCTCGGCATCGGTGACGTGAACAAGGACGGATACGCCGACCTCGTCATCGGGCGCCCCGTCGGCGCCGGCGGTGAGGAATCCGTCGAGCCGGCGCGCCTCGGCGGGCAGGTCGGCGTGGTGTACGGCTCGGCGAGCGGGCCCGACACCTCCCGTACGACGGTGATCAACCAGGACACGGCAGGCGTGCCCGGCGTGTCCGAGAAGGGCGACGACTTCGGCCTGGGCGTCTCCGTCGGGGACACCAACGGCGACGGCTACGCGGACGTGGCCGTCGGCTCCCCGGGGGAGGCCATCGGCACGGTCGCCTCGGCGGGCGGCGTGGCCGTGCTGCGCGGCGGAGCGTCCGGTCTCACCGGCAGCGGCGCCGTGTCCTTCAACCAGAACACCACGGGTGTACCCGGTACCGCCGAGAAGGGCGACCTGTTCGGCGGATACACCGCGCTGGCCGACACCAACCACGACGGCCGTGCCGAGCTGTACGTCTCCGCGTACGGCGAGAACACCTCCACCGGCGCCGTCTGGGCCTTCCGCTCCACCAGCACCGGCCCGACCGCCTCCGGCTCGGTCGCCTTCGGGCCCGCCGACGTCGGCGCGCCCGTCACCGACGCCTGGTTCGGCCACGGCTTCGCCCGCTGACCCACCCCACGGGTCCTCTCCCGGACAACAGCCCCGGCGGACATGTTCCGCCGGGGCTGCCCCTTGTCTGGCATGGCGTCAGCGACGACTATGTGCGAGTCCCGTTCGATCTGACGGACCGTCAGTCGGGCGATCGTCAGTCAGGCAAGGGGGTCGTCATGCTCGTCCCGTCCGAGGAACGCCTCTCCTACGGCATCCAGCTCCCCGTCCAGTCCCAGAGCACCATCTACGCGGAGCCCTGGGAGGCGGACGCGGGCCCCGTCGACCTCGTCGAGATCGCCCGCGCCGCCGACCGCGCCGGATTCGCCTATGTCGCGAGCTGCGACCACGTCGCCATCCCGCGCCGGCTCGCGGACGCCATGGGCACCACCTGGTACGACCCGGTCGCCACGCTCGCCTATCTCGCGGGCGTGACCGAGCGGGTACGGCTGCTCAGCCATGTCGCGATCGTCGGGCTCAGGCATCCGCTCGTCACGGCCAAGCAGTACGCGACCCTCGACCATCTCTCGGGCGGCCGTCTGATCCTCGGAGTGGGCGCCGGGCACGTACAGGAGGAGTTCGAGGCGGTCGGGGCCGACTTCGCGCGCCGGGGGGCCGTCCTCGACGAGACGATCGACGCGCTGCGCGCCGCGCTCGGGCCGGACGAGTTCCCCGTCCACCACGGCAAGACGTACGACTTCGAAGGGCTCGGGCAGCGGCCGAGGCCCGCCCAGGAACGGGTCCCCGTCTGGGTGGGCGGGTCCTCGCCCGCCGCCGTCCGGCGGGCCGCGCTGCGCGGCGACGGCTGGCTGCCGCAGGGCGATCCGCGCGACCGGCTGCCGGGCCAGATCGCCCGTCTCACGGGCCTGCGCGCCGAGGCGGGCATCGAGGAACCCCTGACGATCGGCGCCATCACCGAGCCGCTGTACGTCGGTGAGCCCGGCTGGGAGGTCGGGCGCCGCACGCTGAGCGGGCCGCCCGAGGCGCTGGCCGAGTCGCTGCGGGAGTACGGCGCGATGGGCGTGCACCAGGTACAGGTGCGGTTCCGCAGCCGGAGCCGCGCCGAACTCCTCGACCAGATCACGGCGTTCGGCGCGGACGTCGCGCCCCACCTCAACTAGGGAGTCAGGTCATGGGCAAGCTGGACGGGCGGGTCGTCCTCATCACCGGAGCGGCGCGCGGGCAGGGCGAGCAGGAGGCGCGGCTCTTCGTGGAAGAGGGCGCGCGGGTGGTCGTCGCGGATGTGCTCGACGACCAGGGGGAGGAGCTGGCGAAGGAGATCGGCGCGCACTACGTCCATCTGGACGTGAGCCAGGAGGGCGACTGGACGGCGGCGGTCGCCTCGGCGAAGGGCGCGTACGGGCGGATCGACGGGCTGGTCAACAACGCCGGCATCCTGCGCTTCAACGAACTGGTCGACACCCCGCTGGCCGAGTTCATGCGGGTCGTGCAGGTCAACCAGGTCGGGGTGTTCCTCGGGATCAAGACCCTCGCGCCCGAACTCGCGGCGGCGGGCGGCGGCACGATCGTGAACACGGCCTCGTACACCGGGCTCACGGGCATGGCGTACGTGGGCGCGTACGCGGCGACCAAGCACGCCATCGTCGGCCTCACCCGGGTGGCGGCGCTCGAACTCGCGGCCAAGAAGATCCGCGTCAACGCCGTCTGCCCGGGGGCCGTCGACACGGCGATGAGCAACCCGGCGCAGCTCGACCCGGGCGCGAACACCGAGGAGGCTTCGGAAGCGCTCGACGAGCTGTACCGCAAGCTGGTGCCGCTCGGCCGGATCGGGCGCCCGGAGGAGGTGGCCAGGCTGGCCCTGTTCCTGACCGGTGAGGACTCCTCGTACATCACCGGGCAGCCGTTCGTGATCGACGGCGGCTGGCTCGCGGGCGTGAGTGTCCTCTGACGGCGAGTCCACCAGATCGGCGCGCCTTCTGACGCCGTATCAGCTATTGACGGTCCATGCGCGCGGTGGAACAGTCGGCTCAAAGAATCTGACGGTACGTCAGATAACTGGATGGGGACGGTGAACCTCCTTGGAATTCGGGCTCTTTGTACAGGGATACGTGGGCAAGCGGGCCGAGACCGATCCGCTCGCGGAGCACAAGGCGCTGATGGAGGAGACCGAGTACGTCATCCAGGCGGACAAGTCCGGTTTCAAGTACGCCTGGGCGTCCGAGCACCACTTCCTGGAGGAGTACTCGCACCTCTCGGCCAACGACGTCTACCTCGGCTATCTGGCGCACGCCACCGACCGCATCCACCTCGGCTCCGGCATCTTCAACCCGCTCGCCCAGGTCAACCACCCGGTGAAGGTCGCCGAGAAGGTCGCCATGCTCGACCATCTCACCGGGAACCGCTTCGAGTTCGGGTCCGGACGCGGCGCCGGCTCGCACGAGATCCTCGGCTTCCTCCCCGGCATCACCGACATGAACTTCACCAAGGAGATCTGGGAAGAGACCATCGCGGAGTTCCCGAAGATGTGGCTCCAGGACGAGTACGTCGGCTTCCAGGGCAAGCACTGGTCGCTCCCGCCGCGCAAGATCCTGCCGAAGCCGTACGGGAAGTCGCACCCCGCGATGTGGTACGCCGCCGGGTCGCCGCCCTCGTACTCCATGGCCGCCCGCAAGGGCCTCGGAGTGCTGGGCTTCAGCGTCCAGAAGGTCTCCGACATGGAGTGGGTCCTGGAGCAGTACAAGACCGCCGTCGTGAACGCCGAACCCATCGGGGACTTCGTCAACGACAACGTCATGGTGACCACCACCGCCATCTGCGCGCCCACCCACGACGAGGCGATCCGGATCGCGGTCGGCGGCGGGCTGCACTACCTGCCCTCCCTCGTCTTCCGGTACCACGACACCTTCCCGCGCCCCGAGGGCTTCCCCGTCTGGCCCGAGACGCTTCCCGAGTACAACGCGGAGTTCGTCGAACTCCTCATCGAGGAAGAGCTGTTGATCTGCGGAGACCCCGGCGAGGTGCTCACCCAGTGCAAGCGCTGGGAGCAGGCCGGTGCCGACCAGCTCAGCTTCGGACTGCCCGTCGGGGTCGCCAAGGAGGAGACGCTCCAGACGATCCGGCTGATCGGCGAGCACGTCATTCCGAAGATCGACACGGACCCGGTGCACCGTACGACCCGGTTCCGCCAAGCCGTCTAGGGGGTGCTTCCGCGATGCTCGACCACCTGATCAAGGGCGCGACCGTCGTGGACGGGACGGGCGCGCCCGCGTACACCGCGGACGTGGGGCTTCGGGACGGCCGTATCGCCGCGCTCGGCACGGTCACCGAGCCGTCCCGGACGAGCGAGGACGCGCACGGGCTCGTCCTCGCACCCGGCTTCGTGGACCCGCACACCCACTACGACGCCCAGCTCTTCTGGGACCCGTACGCCACCCCGTCCCTCAACCACGGCGTCACCACGGTCGCGGGCGGCAACTGCGGGTTCACGCTGGCCCCGCTGAACCCCGGCCGCCCCGAGGACGCCGACTACACCCGCCGCATGCTGTCCAAGGTCGAGGGCATGTCCCTGGTCGCCCTGGAGGAGGGCGCGCCCTGGAACTGGCACAGCTTCGGGGACTACCTCGACGCCCTGGAGGGACGGATCGCCGTCAACGCGGGCTTCATGGTGGGCCATTGCGCGCTGCGCCGGTACGTGATGGGCCCCGACGCGGTCGGCGGACAGCCGACGCGGGAGCAACTCGACGCCATGCTCCGGCTGTTCCACGAGGCCATGGACGCCGGTGCCTGGGGCCTGTCCACCACCCAGTCCTCCACCCACTCCGACGGCGACGGCAGGCCGGTCGCCTCCCGGCACGCCGAACCGGCCGAACTGCTCGCCCTCGCCCAGGCCGTGGGGGAGCACGAGGGCACCCAGATCGAGGCGATCGTGGCCGGCTGCCTGGACCAGTTCAGCGACGCCGAGATCGATCTGTTCGTCGAGATGAGCGCGGCGGCCGGCCGGCCGCTCAACTGGAACGTCCTGACGATCGACGCGGCCGTCCCCGAGCGCGTCCCCCGCCAGTTGGAGGCGAGCGAACGCGCCCGCAAGTCCGGCGGCCGGGTCGTCGCGCTCACCATGCCGATCCTGACCCCCATGAACATGTCGCTCGGCACCTTCTGCGCCCTGAACCTGATCCCCGGCTGGGGACCGGTCCTCGGGCTGCCCGTCCCCGAGCGCGTCGCGAAGCTCGGCGACCCCCAGGTCCGCGCCGAGATGCTGCGCCGCGCCCAGAGCAAGGAGGCGGGCGTCTTCCGGCGGCTCGCCGACTTCGGCCGGTACGTCATCGGCGACACCTACAGCGCCGCGAACGAGGGCCTGACCGGGCGCGTGGTGCGCGACATCGCCGCCGAGCGCGGCCAGGAGCCCTTCGCGTGCCTGGTGGAGATCTGCGCGGCCGACGAACTGCGGACGGTCCTGTGGCCCATGCCCACCGACAACGACCCGGACTCCTGGACGCTGCGCGCCGAGACCTGGCGGCACCAGGACGTCCTGCTCGGCGGCTCCGACGCGGGCGCCCATCTGGACCGCATGTGCGGAGCCCCGTACACCACCCGGTTCCTCGGGGACTGTCTGCGCGGGCGGAAACTGGCGACGCTGGAGGCGGCCGTGAAGATGCTCACGGACGACCCGGCGCGGCTCTTCGGACTGAGGGAACGCGGGCGGATAGCGGAGGGCTTCCATGCGGACCTGGTGCTCTTCGACCCGGAGCGGATCGACGCCGGCAAGGCCACCCTGGTGCACGACCTGCCGGGTGACAGCCCGCGCCTCGACTCCCGGGCGATCGGGGTGAACGCCGTGTGGGTCAACGGGGTCGAGTCGATCCGGGAGGACGTGGTGACCGGCGCCGTACCGGGGAAGGTGCTGCGGTCGGGCCGCGACACCCGGACGGTGAGCACCCGGTGACCGGCGCCGACGGGAAGGCCCCCGGGGTGGCCGAGCAGCGGCTGTTCATCGGCGGATCGTGGGTGCCGCCCGACAACGGGTTCTACGAGGTGACCGACCCGGCGACCGAGGGGGTCGTCGGGCTCGCCCCCGAGGCCTCACGGGCCCAGGTGCGCGCGGCGGCGGCAGCGGCCCGCGAGGCCTTCGGCCCGTGGTCGCGCACCTCCGCCGAGGAGCGGGCCGCCGTCCTCGCCCGCGCGGCGGACCTCATCCAGCGCGACTTCGTGCCGTACGCCGCCCTCGCGCAGGCGGAGAGCGGCGCCACCACCGGGACGGCCCGGGGCATGCAGGTCGGGGTCGGGGTGGCCCGCTTCCGGCGCTACGCGCGGCCCGAGCCGGTCGAGAGCCCGCTGCCGCCGCAGATCAACGAGGCGGGCCCGTTCGGCGGGGCGGCCGTGATGGGCGCGCTCGCCGTACGCCAGCCCGTCGGCGTGGTCACCTGCATCACCTCGTACAACAACCCCTGGGCCAACCCGGCCGGCAAGATCGCCCCCGCGCTCGCGATGGGCAACACCGTGGTGGTGAAGCCCGCCCCGCAGGACCCGCTCTCCGTGTACCGGATGGCCGAGGCGCTTCAGGCGGCGGGCGTGCCGCCGGGCGTGGTCAACGTGGTCAGCGGCTCGACGGCGGAGTCCGGCGAGGCCGCGGTCGACTCCCCGGACGTCGACATGGTCAGTTTCACCGGCTCGACGGCGGTCGGGCAGCGGATCGCCGAGGTGTGCGGGCGCGGGATGAAGCGCCAGCTGATGGAACTGGGCGGCAAGGGCGCGGCGATCGTCTTCGACGACGCGGATCTGGCCTCGGCGGTGTCGGGCATCGGCACGACCTTCTCCTTCTACAGCGGGCAGATCTGCACGGCGCCGACGCGGGTGCTGGTGCAGCGGGGCGTGCACGACCTGCTCGTCCAGCAACTGGCCGCCTACGCTGGCCACTTGAAGGTCGGTGACCCGCGCGAGAAGGGCACGGTGGTCGGCCCGGTCATCTCGGCGGCCCACCGTGACCGCGTCGAGTCCTATGTCGAACTCGGGCGCAAGGAAGGCGCGCGGGTGGTGACGGGCGGCGAACGGCCCTCCCTGCCCAGCGGGTTCTATGTCGCGCCGACCCTTCTCGCCGACTGCACACCGGACATGAGGGTCGTCCGGGAGGAGATCTTCGGCCCGGTCGTCGTCGTCCTGCCCTTCGACGACGAGGAGGAGGCGATCACCCTCGCCAACGACTCCGAGTACGGCCTGATCGACTACGTCTGGTCCGGTGACGTGGCCCGCGCCTTCCGCGTCGCCCGCCGGCTGCGCGCGGGCGGCGTCGGCGTCAACACCGTCGGCCGCAACATGGAGGCCCCCTTCGGCGGCTTCAAGAGGAGCGGCGTCGGCCGGGACGTGGGCTCGTACGCCCTGCACGCGTACAGCGAGGTGCAGGCGATCGTGTGGCCGGGGTGAGCCGCTTCGGTTCGGCGGTCCCCAGTGCTTTGACCGCAGGCAGTGCTGTCGAGCTGCGGATCCTCGCTGTCGGGCACGAGCTCAGTCGGACGGCGTGACCGGGGACCACATGCCGAGCCACTGCTCGGCGCCCCAGGCCTCGAACCGCTCCACCTCGGTGAACCCCAGCTTCGCCGCGAGGCGCATCGAGCCGACGTTGGCGGTCTGGGTGTGGAGCACCACCGGTTCGCCGCGAAGCGCGTCGGCGAGCCAGCCGAGTGCTGCCGCGCACGCCTCGGCGGCGTACCCGAATCCCCACGCCCGCGGCAGGAACAGGCAGCCGAGATCGACCTTCCCCGCGGCAGCCGGGCGACCGTGCTCCGGTGCTCTCCTGAGCAGGATCTGGCCGATCATCGCCCCGTCGAGATCAACGACGAAACTCCCGGGCCACCGCTCGGGCGTCCCGGACATCTCGCGTTCGAGCTCGGCACGCGGCCGGGGGCCGCCGAGGCAGGTGTGCACCTCTGGCGACGCGAGCAGCTCGATGAACGCCGCACGGTCCCAGGCCTCGGACTCGCGGAGCGCGAGCCGCTCGGTCCTGATCGGGGCAGGCGGCCAGGCGACGGGTCCGAGTTCAGTCATGCCGGCCAGCCGATCAGCAGGCTCGGCGGCGATCAAGGCTCGCGGACCGATCAAGCCACCGGCCCGGGCCCCGTCCTCACCAACGGGGCCGGGTGCGGTCACAGCACTAGAGGTCGAAAACGGCTCGGAGGCCGATCTCGACGGCCTCCATGACCCGTTCGTCGACCGGGCCCAGGCCGTCGGTGAAGCGCGCGGCCGCGAGGGTGCGGAACTCGCCGAGTACGACGGTGCCCGAGGAAGGGGCGCCGACCGGGATGTCGACAAGGGTCGCTTCACGTACCTGCTGGGGGTAGACGAGTACGCAAGTGGCCATCTTGTTCTGCGCGTTGAGGTCGTCGGAGGAGATCACCAGGACGTGCGCGGGACCTCCGGCGAACGAGAGCTCGTAGACGTGGCCGCGCTTCACCTGCCGGCCACCCGCGCCCAGCGCTCCAGTGTGTCGTCCTCGCTCTCGGCGGGCTCCGCAGCGGTGATCACTATGCCCGCCTCGGCCCGCATCCGTGCGGACTTCTCCAGTTCCTCGGCGAGCATCTGCCGACGCAGTATCCGCGCGGTGTACGCGGAGGCGTTCCCCTTGGCCTTCACGAAGGCGGCCACTTCGTCGGGCAGGCTCATCGTCATATTGATCGTCATGCCGACATCATACGTCGAATGTGATGGTGGTACGGGAGCGCGTCGGCGGGATCGTCCTGACCGGATTCCGGGTCGAGCGCCGGTGTGGGTAGCGTTGCTAACACATTGACGTTAGCGTTGCTCTTATCGGATGGTGAACACCACTACCCCGCCACATGCCGCATTGAGGAGCATCGCCATGACCGAGCACTCCAGCACGTCGGAAGCGTCCCGCCGAGTGGCCGTTGTCACCGGCGGTTCCCGCGGTATCGGCCGCGAGAGCGCCGAGCGGCTGGCCGGTGAGGGATACGCCGTCGTCGTGAACTACGCGGGCAACGAGGCCGAGGCCGGCAAGGCCGTCGCCGCGATCAGCGAGGCGGGCGGCCAGGCCGTCGCCTTCCGCGCCGACGTCGCCGAGGAGGCGGAGGTCGCCGCCCTCTTCGACGCGGCCGAGAAGGCCTTCGGCGGCGTCGACGTCGTCGTCCACGCGGCCGGTGTCATGACCCTGGCCCCGCTCGTCGACCTCGACCTCGACGCCCTGGACCGGATGCACCGCACCAACATCCGCGGCACGTTCGTCGTCGACCAGCAGGCCGCGCGCCGGCTGCGCGCGGGCGGCGCGATCATCAACTTCTCCAGCTCCGTGCTGGCCCTCGCCATCCCCGGCTACACCGCGTACGCCGCCACCAAGGGCGCCGTCGAGGCCATGACCATGATCCTCGCCCGCGAGATGCGCGGCCGGGACATCACCGTCAACGCCGTGGCCCCCGGCCCGACCGCCACCGCCCTCTTCCTGGACGGCAAGGACGAGGAGACCATCGCCCGGATGGCCGCCCAGCCGCCCCTGGAGCGCCTGGGCACCCCCGAGGACATCGCCTCGGTCGTCGCCTTCCTCGCGGGCCCCGGTGGCCGCTGGGTCAACGGCCAGGTCCTGCGCGCCAACGGCGGCATCGCCTGACCTCGTTCTCTTCATCCGCCGCCCCGACGCCGTCAGGAACTCCGCGATGAGCGACAGCACGAACCCCGGCGAGGCCGACCCCGCAGGCGACGCCCCCGTGGGGACCAAGGCGCGCATCCTCGCCGTGGCCGCCGAGCTGGTCGCCCGGTCCCCTGACGGGGATGTCTCGACCCGGGCCGTGTGCGAGGCCGCCGGGGTCGGTGCCCCGGCGCTCTACCGTCACTTCGGCGACAAGGAAGGCCTGCTGTCGGCCGTCGTCGACCACGGCTGGGAGCGCTACCTGGCGGCCAAGCGGGAGCGCCACCCCGGCACGGACCCGGTCCAGGACCTGCGCGACGGCTGGGACGGCCACACCGAGTTCGCCCTGCGGAACCCGAACCTCTACCGCCTGATGAACTCCCCGGCGATGCGCACCCCGCCGGCCGCGGCCCTGGAGGCCCACCGGATCCTCACCGCCGACCTGCGCCGAGCCGCCGAACAGGGCAAGCTGCGGCTCGCCCCCGAACTCGCCGCACAGATGATCATGTCGTCGAATGTCGGCGTCTGCCTGATGCTGGTCTCGCGTCCGGCGACGTTCTCCGACGAGACCCTGTCGCGTCGCGTACGGGACGCGGTGCACGCGGTGGTCTTCACCCCGGACGTGACCGCCCCCGGCGCTCCGGCGGCTTCCAGCGCCCCCGGCGTCCCCGCCGCCGCGACCCGCCTCGGCGCGCTGCTCAGGCAGAACCCGAGCCCCGCCTTCACCTCCGCCGAGACGGCCTTGTTCACCGAGTGGCTGGACCGCCTGTCCAACACGGCTTGAGGTCCCGGCCGGGGCCCGTCACTCCGTCACTTCGACATGATGAAGTCCAGGGCGTAGCCGGAAGCGGTCGTCCAGTAGGTGACGAGCTGACCGTCGTCCGCGTGGAGCGTGCTGACGGGCATGGGGACGTCGATCGGCTTGCCCGCGCTGCTGCCGGGTGTGCTGCCCTGAAGGGTGAGGGTGATGTGCTTCGCCTCGTACTCGTCCCTGGCGCCGCCGGCGACGAGCAGAGCGGCGTATGCCTCCTGGCCAGGGGCGAGGGTGACGGGCACGCCCGGGTCCGGGTCGCTGTCCTTGATCACGGGCGTGTTCCGGGTGCCGTCACCAAGCCGCACGAGCGGGTAGCGGTAGAGGTCGCACTTCCTGGTGCCGGCGTTCTGGACGGTGAGGACGAGGTGCCTGGCGTCCCGCTCCTTCACCGCGGACACCCCGAGCTGCGTCTGGGAGCACGCGGCGATCGTCTCCTCGCCACCACCGCCGGTGCTGCCACCACCGCCCGTGGTGCCACCGCTCGTACCGCCGGCGCTGCTCGTGCCCCCACCGCTGCCCGTGCTGCCACCGCTCCCGGCCCCGTCGCCGCCCGTGTTGCCCGAAGCACCGCCCGGCTTCGCCGAAGCCGTCGCACTCGGCTGGGCCGAGGACTTGGAGTTGTCCGAACCTTCGGCCGCGGCCGGACCGCACGCCGTGGTCGCGAGCAGCGCCGCGGCCGCCGCGGCCCCGAGGGCACAGGACTTCCAGTTGCTCGGGCTCTTGTGGTTCCTGCGGGCAGGCGTGTTCATGGTGTCCCCGTTTCCTTTTCCGATCCGTATGGAGGTCGCACGCGCCGGCGGCCGGGCCCCCACTCTGGGAATCCGCCCTGGACATCCGCCCTGGACATCCGCCCTGGACATCCGCCCGTCCTGAGCGCATGAGGACATGGGTGTCCCCCGTGGGCGGGCGGGCCGGGGTGTCGGCGCTGCCGAGCGGACGACCTGCTCAGCCGGTGCGACAGCCACAGCATGGGATTCCTTGTGGGCCTGGGACAACAGCCGCTGCCATCCTGGGACGGTGGGACCATCCCACCCCAGATGAGCTGCGGAAACGCGGAAGCCTGGGACGCGTGCGGGATGCGAGGCCCCCCGGCCGCCCCTCAGCCGCGCAGGTCCACCCGCACCGTCAGCAGCCCCGTACCGATCAGCCGTACCGCCGCGCTGTTGCCCCGGGGCAGGGTGCGCAGCCGGGCCACCGGGTCGTCGTCCGGGAGGAGGTGCGCCGTGCCCTCGTGCCAGCGGCCGCGGAGCCGCACCCGCACCCTCGGGTCCGCCTGGATGTTGCGTACGTACTGCGAACGGTCCCCGAACTCCGAGACCAGCCAGAAGGCGTCACCGACGCGGCGGCCGCCGAGCGGGGTGCGCCGGGGCAGGCCGGAGACACGGCCGGTGGTCTCCAGGAGCGTCTGGAACGGCATCCGGCGCGCGAGCGGGTTGACGAGGTGCCGCTGGAAGGCGGTCGTGGTGCGGAACCTGAGGTCGGTGAGACGGGCCATGGTCCGTGGGACTCCTGTCCGGGCTGGTGTGTGGCACGAGGGAGTTGTTTCAATGGTCCCCGATGTCGCGCGACAGGAGCAGGTGGCTGCGGATGCGGGTTGTGACCTGGAACCTCTGGTGGCGGTTCGGGCCCTGGGAGGAGCGGCAGAAAGCCATCCTGGCGGTGCTGCGCGAACTGCGGCCCGACGTCGTCGGGTTGCAGGAGGTCTGGGAGTGCGGCGGCCATAATCTCGCCGGGTGGCTCGCGGACGAGCTCGGAATGCACTGGACCTGGGCGGCTTCCGATGCCTCGGACCGCTGGCAGCGGCGGATCGGGGACACCACGGTCGACGTCGGCAACGCCGTGCTGAGCCGCTGGCCGGTGGTGGCGCGGGAGGTGCTGCGGCTGCCTGCCCCCGAAGAGCTGTACGACGGACGGCTCGCCCTTCACGCCCGCCTGGCCACGCCCACCCACGAGGTGCCCTTCTTCACCACCCACCTCACCTCGGCCGTCCACGCCTCGGGCGTACGCCGCGAACAGGTCACCGCCCTCGCGGAGTTCGTCGCCGCGCACCGGAGCGGAACCGACTTCCCCCCGGTCGTCACGGGCGACTTCAACGCCTGGCCGGACTCCGACGAGATCCGGTTGTTCGGGGGATACAAGACGTCCCCCGCGGTTCCCGGACAGGTCTTCCTCGACGCCTGGGAGTACGCCGACCCGACGGCACCCTGGGCCACCTGGGACCCGGCGAACGCCCACGTCGGCCCGCACAGTCCCGCCGCGCGCATCGACTACGTCCACGTCGGCCCGCCCGGCCCCGGCGGCCTCGGGCACGTCCGGTCCGTACGGCGGGCAGGGGACGGGCCGGTCGACGGGTCGTGGCCCTCGGACCACGCGGCCGTCGTGGCCGACCTGTCCTTCCCGCCGGGCGGTCAGGACACGACCTGAGGTCCTTCAGCAGCGGTTGTTTCTCTTGAGCGCTCGCAGAAGGGCGTCGAAGGCGGCCGGGGTGGTCGAGAGTATGGAGTGGGCGGGGTCGGAGCTTTCGGTGAGGTGGACCGTTTCCGCGGTGGCGGTGGCGGTGGCGGTGGCGGTCGCGGTGACGTGCAGACAGGCCTCGCCCTGAGCGCAGTAGGACGACTTCTGCCAGGTCGTGGCGGGCATTTCGGATCCCTTCACAAGCGCCGGGCGATGTTGTGGATGAAGCCTTGTGAGTCCGCGTGACTGAGCTGTGGGCGGAGTGCAGGGGCGGGGCGGGGGCCCGGTGAGCCGAAGAGAAGGCCGCATGCCGGTGTCCGGCCGGTAAATGGCAGGGAAATCAAGCTTGCCTGCGAGAACTGAGTGGAATTCCGCTACAACCCCCACCCGGGGTGCGGTGTCCAAACACGCGAACCAGAAACAACAACAGCCCCGCACATAGATGCGGGGCACGCGACTCGATCACCGATCACCGATCGCTGACCACCGTGACGACGGTGGCATCGATGACGGCGAATTCACCGGCGCCTTTCTTCGTCGGGCCTGATCATCACTGATTCCGCGAAGGGTTATTTCCGCATGCGCACGTTAAGGACAATTCCCGCCACAGCCGCTCTCGCTCTCGCCCTCGGCGGAAGCCTGTTCTCGGTGTCCACCGCCCAGGCGGCCACGGCGAGTTCGGCCTCGCTCACGGCCTCCGGCGGCGCTGTCTGGTACTCAGCCGGCGCCGGACAGGCCAACAACCTGACGGTCACCGCGAAATACGTCGACCTCGACCCCTCGGCGTACGGTGACGACGTCGTTATCACCTTCCGCGACAAGTTCGACATCACCATCTCCACGAACGTGTGCAGATACCCGTCGGCGACCAACCACAAGGTCGCCGAGTGCACGGTGGACGCCGACGACTCGGACCGATACGGCGCCGACCTCGGTGACGGCAACGACACCGCGACGGTCACCGGCGCGTTGGCCACGGTCTACGGCGGCAAGGGCAACGACGTCATCAAGGGCGACTCCGGCGCCGTGCTGTTCGGAGACGACGGCAACGACCGCATCGACGGCGGTGGGGGCCTGTACGGCGAGGGCTCGTTCGGCGGGGCGGGCAACGACACGATGACCAACTGCGACACCGGGTGCAGCGGCGGTCCGGGCAACGACAGTCTCACCGGCAAGGCCTCGGGGCAGGACTCGAACGGCTTGTTCGGGGAGGACGGCGACGACGTCATCCACGGCGGTGCCGGTGCCGATGTCGTCGACGGCGGCAACGGCAACGACAAGCTGTACGGCGACAGCGGCAACGACAGGATCTCCGGCGGCAAGGGCAACGACACGATCTACGGCGGCAGCGGCAGCGACACGATCTACGGCAACAGCGGCAACGACCTGCTGCACGGCGGCACGGGCACGGACAAGCTCTCCGGCGGCGCGGGCACCGACAAGGTCTACCAGAACTAGAAACAAGAGCCAGAGCCAGAGCCAGGCCCAGAACCGGAGCCGGCCCCAGATCAACGAGAACTCAGGGGCCGCCAGGAAGTGGGCGTGAGGGAGCACGGTCCCCCTCACGCCCCTCGGGCTACGCCCCCAGGAAGACCGGATTCGTGAACGCCGCCAGCGCCCCCGGGACCGGCCCCGCCGCCGTCTCGTGGCGCAGCTCCGCCCGTACGTACGCCGCGTACTGTGCCGTCGTACGCCACTCCACCGTGCCGGAGCCGGCGACCGGCAGCGGGTCGCTGGTGAACAGCAGGCCTTCGTCGGTGACGAAGCGGACCGTGCAGCGCGGGGCGCCGGTGGCCTCCAGGCGGACGGTGACCGGGCTGTCCGGGGCGACCCTCAACCGCTCCCCGATGCCCGCGTGTTCGCCCTTTGCGCCGGACACCGAGAAGGAGAGGGAGACCAGCTTCGACTCGGCGACGTAGGAGCGGCCCGCGCGGATGCCGTCCTGGATGGCCTCGCGGGTCAGGTCGTCGGCGAGGACGACCGTCTGCGGGCTGCCCACCTGGTCGGGGTCGCGGTGCGCGTCGCTGTTGCCCATCGCCGGGAGCCAGCCGTGGCCTCCGCGCACGGAGGCGACCAGCATGTTGTCCCAGTCGGCGAGCGTGACCTCGTCGTCGGGGGTGTACGGACCGTTCCACACCTCGACCGCGTCCGCCTCCCCGAAGCCGAACTTCCAGCCGCAGCCGACGCAGGTGGCGTGCGGATGCGCGGGAACGACGAGCCCGCCGGCACCGCGGATACGGCGCGCGAACCGGCCGAACCGGTTGTCGCGGGCCCGGTAGCGCCAGTCGACGAACGTGCCGGGGTCCGTGCCGAGCGCCAGCACGTGCCCGTTGCGGGTGGTGATCTCCTCGCCCAGCATGATCAGCAGATCGTCGCCCGCCTGGTCCGACCAGTACGGGTGCGAGGCGTGCGTGTTGTGGTCCGAGGAGTTGATGAAGTCCAGGCCCGCGGCCCGCGCCAGCGCCGCGATCTCGGCGGGGGTGCGGCGGCCGTCCGAGTACCAGGAGTGCAGATGGCAGTCGCCGCGGTACCAGGCACGGCCGCGGCCCTTGGCGCGCGAGGGCGGGTACACCGGCTCCGGGGCCGGGACCCCCTTCCCGTACGTCAGCGTGACGGTGACCTCGTACGTCAGCCCCCGCGGCGCCACCGTGTACGGGCCGAGCGCGATGTGCCAGGTGCCGGGGCGGACCGGGCCGCGGATGTAACCGGGGGTCGCGTCGTCGGAGCGGATGAAGAACTCCGTGCGCGCGCCACCCGACCAGCCCCTGAAGCCCCGGCCGCCCAGCTCGGTGCCGTGCTCGTCGAAGATGCCGATGTCCAGGGCGTTGCCCGCGGTGCCGGCCGGGACGGACGGCCTCTCGTACGTGTAGGAGACCTTGATCTCCGCGACCCCGGCCGGTACTTCGACCGGGAGGTACACGAAGTCGGGGGAGCCGGTGGGGAGGGTCCCCCGCACCGTCCTCGTCTCCTGGTCGTCCGCCGCTTCCGCGTCCGCGCCGCTGGGGAAGGTCACGCTTCCCAACGTAAGCGCGGCCGCCGCTCCCGTCACGAACAAAGCGCGTCTGCCGATGCCGTGGTCGTCCTCGCACATACCGCTGCTCCCGGGGGTGGTCGAGCGTGTCAGTGACATGAGTGATGCGAAGTGCCACGGACCACTGTGGGAGCACGCTGTGAACGGAGGTGCACGCCCGGGGAATCGGCGGCTTTCGGGGAGACCGACAGAAGCCGCGCGGCCCGAAAGGGGTCAGGCCCGGCGATACCTGATCACCTCGACCGTATGCTCGAAGGATGACGACCTCCGCTACGGGCGCGACTCCCGGATCCGGGCCGACGGCGAACTCCCTGCGGCGTGCGCTGAGGCGCGCGCGGGACGGCGTCGCGCTCGACGTGACCGAGGCGGCGGTGCTGCTCCAGGCCCGCGGCGCGGACCTCGACGACCTGGCCGCCTCCGCCGCGCGGGTGCGGGACGCGGGCCTGGAGGCGGCGGGCCGGCCCGGTGTCATCACGTACTCCAAGAGCGTCTTCATCCCGCTGACCCGGCTGTGCCGCGACAAGTGCCACTACTGCACCTTCGTCACCGTCCCCGGCAAGCTGCGCCGGGCCGGCCACGGGATGTTCATGTCCCCGGACGAGGTCCTCGACATCGCCCGCCGGGGCGCCGAACTCGGCTGCAAGGAAGCCCTGATCACCCTCGGCGACAAGCCGGAGGACCGCTGGCCCGAGGCCCGCGAGTGGCTGGACGCGCACGGCTACGACGACACGATCGCGTACGTACGGGCCATCTCGATCCGCATCCTGGAGGAGACCGGCCTGCTGCCGCACCTCAACCCGGGTGTCATGTCGTGGACCGACTTCCAGCGGCTGAAGCCGGTCGCCCCGTCGATGGGCATGATGCTGGAGACGACCGCGACCCGGCTGTGGTCCGAGCCCGGCGGCCCCCACCACGGCTCCCCGGACAAGGAGCCCGCCGTCCGGCTGCGGGTCCTGGAGGACGCGGGCCGCTCCTCCGTCCCCTTCACCAGCGGACTGCTCATCGGCATCGGCGAGACGTACGAGGAGCGCGCCGACTCCCTGTTCGCGCTGCGCCGGATCTCCCGCGCCTACCACGGCATCCAGGAACTGATCATCCAGAACTTCCGCGCCAAGCCGGACACCGCGATGCGCGGGATGCCGGACGCGGAGCTGGACGAGCTGATCGCCACCGTCGCCGTCGCCCGGCACATCATGGGCCCGGCCGCCTGCCTCCAGGCGCCGCCCAACCTGGTCGACAGCGAGTACGGGCGGCTGATCGGCGCCGGGATCGACGACTGGGGCGGGGTCTCGCCGCTGACCATCGACCACGTCAACCCCGAGCGCCCCTGGCCGCAGATCGAGCTGCTGCGCGAGCGGTCGGCCGAGGCGGGCTTCGAACTCCGTGAACGCCTGTGTGTCTACCCGGAGTTCGTGCAGCGCGGCGAGCCCTGGCTGGACCCGCGCCTGCTGCCGCACGTACGGGCCCTGGCGGACCCGGAGACGGGCCTCGCGCTCCCGGACGCGGTCGTGGAGGGCCACCCGTGGCAGGAGCCCGAGGAGGCCTTCACGTCCTCGGGGCGCACCGACCTGCACCACACCATCGACACCGAGGGCCGCACCGGCGACCGCCGCGACGACTTCGACGCGGTGTACGGCGACTGGGAGGCACTGCGCGAGGCCGCGGCCCCCGGGATGGTGCCGTCCCGGATCGACACGGACGTACGGGCCGCACTGGCGACCGCGGCCGACGACCCCACGAAGCTGACCGACGACGAGGCCCTCGCGCTGCTGCACGCCGACGGCCCGGCCCTCGACGCCCTCTGCCGGATCGCCGACGACGTCCGCAGGGCGGCGGTCGGCGACGACGTCACCTACATCGTCACCCGCAACATCAACTTCACCAACGTCTGTTACACCGGCTGCCGTTTCTGCGCCTTCGCCCAGCGCCGCACCGACGCCGACGCGTACACGCTCTCCCTGGACCAGGTCGCGGACCGCGCCGCCCAGGCCTGGGACCTCGGCGCCGTCGAGGTGTGCATGCAGGGCGGCATCCACCCGGACCTGCCCGGCACCGCCTATTTCGACATCGCGAAGGCGGTCAAGGAACGGGTCCCCGGCATGCACGTCCACGCCTTCTCCCCGATGGAGGTGGTGAACGGCGCGACCCGCACCGGCCTGTCCATCCGCGAGTGGCTGACCGCCGCCAAGGAAGCGGGCCTGGACACCATCCCCGGCACCGCCGCGGAGATCCTGGACGACGAGGTGCGCTGGGTCCTGACGAAGGGCAAACTGCCCGCGGCGACCTGGATCGAGGTCGTCACGACGGCCCACGAACTCGGCATCCGCTCGTCCTCCACCATGATGTACGGCCATGTCGACCAGCCCCGGCACTGGCTCGGCCACTTCCGCACGCTCTCCCGCATCCAGCAGCAGACCGGCGGCTTCACGGAGTTCGTGACCCTCCCCTTCATCCACACCAACGCCCCCGTCTACCTGGCCGGCATCGCCCGCCCCGGCCCGACGACCCGCGACAACCGCGCGGTCATGGCGATGGCCCGCCTCCTGCTGCACCCGCACATCCCCAACATCCAGACGAGCTGGGTGAAGCTGGGCACGGAGGGCGCCGCCGAAATGCTCCGCTCCGGCGCCAACGACCTCGGCGGCACCCTGATGGAGGAGACCATCTCCCGCATGGCGGGCTCCAGTTACGGCTCCTACAAGTCCGTCAAGGAGCTGATCGCGGTAGCCGAGGCCGCCGGCCGCCCCGCCAAACCCCGCACCACCGTCTACGGCGAGGTCCCGGAAGAGCGCCAACGGGCGGCGGCGGCCTCGGACGGACACCTGCCGGAACTGTTGCCGGTGCTGGAGTAACCGACGTCGGCGCACCGGACCTACTCGCCTTTCTTTTCAGGTGAGTTGAGCCAGACTGGTGAGGCCGGAGCGCGGTGCGCCGGGGGATCGGAGAAGGTGGCGGATGCCTGGGGTGCGGTCGTCGGTGCCGTCGATGCAGGAGCTGATCGAGGCGCGCAGGCGGCTCGCGTTCGTGGGGCGGGGGGCCGAACGGGCGGCGTTCGTCGGGAACTTCGACGTGCCGCCGCAGGACCCGGGGCGCCGGTTCCTGTTTCATGTGCACGGGAACGCGGGGGTCGGAAAGACCTTTCTCGTAAGGGAGTTGGAGCAGCTCGCCCGGGAGGCCGGGGCGCTCACCGCGTACGTCGACGAGAGCACCGGCAGTGTGCCCGAGGCGATGGAGGCGATCTGCGCGCAGTTCGCCCGCCAGGGGCGCCGGTTCAAGGATCTGGAACGGCTGCTCGCCAGGCATCGCGAGCGGCGCCGCGAGGCCGACTCGGTGATGCCGGAGTCCCCGCCGGGGGAGCCCTCCGCCGCCGGCACGGCCCTGGCACGGGCGGGCCTCGTGGGAATCGGCATGGTGCCCGGCATCGGCCCGTTCGCCGGAGCCGTCGACCCGGGCCAGCTCGCGGGCGCGGCCGACCGGATGCGGGCCGGACTCGGCGCGCACCTGCGCAGCCGGGACGACGTGCGGCTCGTCCTGTCGCCCGAACTCGCGCTCACGCCGGTCCTGCTGGAGGAACTGACCAGGGCCACCGCCCGGTTCCCGCGCCAGGTCCTGTTCTTCGACACGTACGAGCGGACCGGTCTCTTCCTCGACGCCTGGCTGCACGCGACGATGGCCCTGGAGGACCACGGCGCCATGCCCGCGAACGTCGTGGTCGTGACCGCGGGCCGGAACCCGCTGGACCGCCACCGCTGGGGAAGCTGCGGCGACTCCGTGACCGAGCTGCCGCTGCTGCCGTTCACGGAGGAGGAGGCGCGGCAGGTGCTCGCGGGCAGGGGCGTGGTGGCGGAGCCGGTCGTCGAGGAGATCCTGCGACTCACCGGGCGGCTGCCGGTCCTCGTCTCGACGCTCGCCGAGACGCGCCCGGCCGATCCGGACGACGTCGGCGACCCGAGCGCGACGGCCGTCGACCGCTTCCTCAGGTGGGAACACGACCCGGTGCACCGGGCCGTCGCCCTGAACTGCGCGTTCCCCCGGCGTCTTGACGCCGATGTCTTCCGGGCGGCGGCGGACCGCCCGGACGAGGAGGCCGACGCCCTGTTCGACTGGCTGCGCGGGCTGCCCTTCGTCACCGAACGCGGAGGCGGGATCCAGTACCACGACGTCGTACGGGCGCCGATGCTCCGCTCGCAGCGGCTCCGCTCGCCGCGCGGCTGGACCGAACGGCACAACCGGCTCGCCGAGACCTTCGGCCGATGGCGGCGGGAGACCGAAGGCGGACGGGACGGCGACGCGTTGTGGGCGGACGACGAGTGGCGGGGACTGCGGCTCGCCGAGTCGTACCACCTGCTCTGCGCGGGACCGCGGACCGCGTTGCCGCTGGTGCTGCGCGACACGGTGGACGCCTGCGACACGGGTGACGTTCCCTCCCGGCAGTGGGCGCAGGCGCTGGCCGAAGCGGGGCGGGACGCCGACGCGGAGGCGCCGGCCCGGTGGGGGAGCGATCTGGCGCAGGCGCTGGAAGAGGGCGGACAGGCCGCGGCCCTGGAGCTGTTGCTGAACCGCGCCGGGTTCGACGCGCCCGCCGAGGCGTTCGCCCGGTCGGTGCGCGGCAGCGTCCTGCGGCACGGCGGGGCGTACGAGCGGGCGATCACGGAGTTCGACCGGGCGATCGGGCTCGATCCCGGGCTGGCGCGCGCCTATCGCAGCCGGGGCATGACCCGGGCCGAGTCGGGCGACTACCCGGCCGGGATCGCCGACCTGGACCGGGCACTGGTCCTGGACCCGGACGACGGCCGGTCGTTCGCCGTCCGGGGCGAGTACCACCGGGCCCTCGGCGCCTACGACGCGGCCCTCGCCGACCTGGACCGGGGGATCGCGCTCGATCCCGCCCGGGACTTCGCCTGGGCCTCCCGGGGCGCCACCCGGCTGAGCCGGGGCGAGCTCGACGAGGCCCTCGCCGATCTGGGCCGGGCGCTGGAACTCAAACCGGACTACGGATGGGCGCTGGCCCGCCGCGCCAGGGTGTGGCGGGCTCTCGGGGAGGACGCCCGGCAGATGGCGGACCTCGACCGGGCCGTCGCCCTCCAGCCGGACTGGGCGTGGGGTGCCTGCGAGCGGGGGGACGCCCTGCGCGTGGCGGGCCGTCACCCGCAGGCCCTGGCCGACTACGACCGGGCCGTGGAACTCGACCCGGAGTACGCGTCGGCGTACGCGGGCCGCGCCCTGTCCCGCAGCAGACTGGGCCGCCACGAGGACGCCCTCGCGGACCTGGACCGGGCCCTGGAACTCCGGCCCGAGTACGAGTGGGCGCGGAGCCGACGTCCGGAGATCCTGGCCCGCGCCGCACGGACCGGGCCGGGCGGCGGGACGCGATAGCGCGGGGGCCGCTGCCGTGACGGCCGAGGACCGGGCGCGCCGGTGAGTCAGGGAATCGGGGAATGCCGCTCATACCTGACCACTTGGGACCACTGGGATCACGTCCCGTATATGGATCCGCCACCTCAACCGACCGTTCCCGTTCGATTACAGTGCTGAGCTGTCGGTCGTGGAGACGGTGCCTCAGGAGGTCTCGGTGGGTACGACAGCCGGTGCCGTCTGGGGCCGTGGGGAGCAGCAGGACTTCCGCAGCCGGGTCCGCGGGACGCTGCTGGGCGCGGCCGTCGGCGACTCCCTGGGCGCCCCGCTCGACGGGCTCTCCCTGGACGGGATCCGGGAGGCGCACGGCGCGCAGGGCCTTCTCGACCTGGCCCCCGTGTACGGCCGGCGCGGCGCCGTCACGCACCTCACCCAGCTCGCCCTGTTCAGCGTCGACGGGCTCGTCCGCGCCCAGGTGCGTCGTGACACCGGCGCCTGGCATCCGCCGTCCGACGTGCACCGCGCCTATCGCCGCTGGGCGGCCACCCAGAGCGACTGGGGGCCCGACGAACGCCGCAAGGACGACGGCTGGCTGGCCCGCGAGGAGTGGCTCTACGCCCGCCGCGACCCGGCCCTGGCCTGTCTGCTCGGCCTCGCCGACGAGATCATGGGCACGCTGGACGCGCCCAAGAACCCCGGCGAGCCGGGCCCCGAGGCCGCCGCCCGCTCCGCGCCCTTCGGGCTGCTCGTCGGCTGGGAGCCGCAGCTCGTCATGCAGCTCGCCGTCGAGTGCGCCGCGCAGACCCACGGCCACCCCTCGGCCTACCTGACGGCGGGCGCGTACGCCGTGATCGTGCACGCGCTCGCCCGCGGCGAGAACCTCGACGCGGCCGTCCAGCAGGCTCTCGCGCTGCTCTCGACCCGCCCGGGGCACCAGCCGGTCGCCGACGCGCTCCAGCACGCGCTGGGCGCCGTACGGCAGGGAATGCCCTCACCGGCCCGGGTCCAGGAACTCGCCGGGGACGGTTCCGCCGAGGGCGCGCTCGCCGTCGCGGTGTACTGCGTGCTGGTCAGCGAGGACGTCCGGCACGGTCTGTGCCTCGCGGTGAACCACGGCGGTCCCTCCGCCGTCACCGGCGCCCTCACCGGCGGCCTGCTGGGCGCCCTGCACGGCGAGACGGCCCTCCCGCCGGCCTGGCTGGCCGAACTGGAGGGCCGTCCCACGGTCCTGGTCCTCGCGGACGACTTCGCGATGGAGATGACCCAGGGGCCCGCGCTGCACGGGCCCGCCGGCTCGTCCCCGGGCTGGCTCGCCCGCTACCCGCGCGCCTGAACCGTCCCGGCCCGTACGTCCCGGTCCCTTCAGCGGTTGTCGTCCTTCTCGCCGCGCTAGTCCGTCACCGGAGTGCCCACCACCTCGTCCGGTGCCTCCGCCGGGGCCGGGATCGCGGCGGTGGCCGATCCGTCGTCGTCCGTGTTGATCATTTCGATGATCGCGTCCCGCTCCGGGGTGTCCTCGGGCCTCAGGAAGCCGATGAGGATGTACAGGACGAGGGAGATGACCATCGGGACGGAGACCTGGTACTCCAGCTTCACGTCCGTGCGCTGGGAGAAGTCCAGGTTGTAGTTGACGAAGAAGAAGGCGAGCAGACCGCAGGCCCAGCTCGTCAGCGCCGCTGTCGGGCCGGACTTACGGAACGGCCGCAGCAGGCCCAGGATGAACGGGATCGCGATCGGTCCCATGAGCCCCGCCACCCACTTGATGACGATGGTGATGATGTCCTTGAACGTGGGGGAGTTGACCTGGGTCGCCACCGCCATGGAGAAGCCGAGGAAGGCGACGGTGGTGACGCGGGCCGCGATGAGCCCCGCCCGGGTGTCCCAGGCGCGCGCGGTCCTGGAGAGCACCGGCGCCACGTCCCGGGTGAACACGGCCGAGATGGCGTTCGCGTCCGAGGAGCACATGGCCATCGTGTGCGAGAAGAAGCCGACGACGACCAGCCCCAGCAGCCCGTGCGGCAGCAGCTGGTCGGCCATCAGGCCGTACGCGTCCGAGCCGTCCGGCTTCTGCGCCGTGACGAGGAGCGGCGAGAGCCACATCGGGATGAACAGGATGACCGGCCACACGAACCACAGCCCGGCGGACAGGAACGCCGACCGCGTGGCGTCCTTGGCGCTCTTGGTGGCCATGTAGCGCTGGGCCTGGTTCCACATGCCGCCGTTGTACTCGAACAGCTTGATGAACAGGTACGCGATGAAGAACACCGTCAGATACGGGCCCGCGAACCCGTCTCCGTGACCGTGCAGTTTCGGCGAGTCCAGCGCCTTGGAGAGACCGCCCTGATCGGAGATCTTGTTCAGCGCGATGATCAGCATCGACAGACCGGCCAGCAACTGGATGACGAACTGGCCGAGTTCGGTCAGCGCGTCCGCCCACAGCCCGCCGATCGTGCAGTACACCGCCGTGATGCCGCCGGTGATGACGATGCCCTGGGTGAGCGTGACGCCGGTGAAGACGCTGAGCAGGGTGGCGATGGCCGCCCACTTCGCGCCGACGTCCACGATCTTCAGCAGGATGCCGGACCACGCCAGCGCCTGCTGCGTCTGCACGTTGTAGCGGTCCTTGAGGTATTCGAGGGGTGAGGCGACGTGCAGCCGTGAGCGCAGCCGGTTGAGCCGGGGCGCGAAGGCCTTGGCGCCGATGGCGACGCCGATGGCGATGGGCAGCGCCCAGGTGACGTACGAGGTGATGCCGTAGGTGTACGCGATGCCGGCGTAGCCGGTGAACATCACCGCGCTGTAGCCCGACATGTGGTGCGAGATGCCGGACAGCCACCACGGCATCCTGCCGCCCGCGGTGAAGAAGTCGCTGACATCGCCCACACGCTTGTGGGACCAGACCCCGATCGCGGTCATCACACCGAAATACGCGACCAGGACGGCCCAGTCGAGACCGTTCATGTGCCCCCTCCAGGGGTCCGCCTTGTGAACCTGCAGGTACCGGACGGCACTTCGCCAGTACGCGTGGGTCCCCCTGCTCGACGAAGCCGAGAGTTGGGGGAGGGCGGCGCCCCCGTGCGGGAGAGGGGACTTCGGGGATTGAACCGCTGGTCCGACCGGCCGGTCAAGACCTTGCGCGGTCACAGATATGAACACAGATCAGAAAGCAGAACGATTTTGCTTCCACTTTACCTGTCGGGCGGTTGTCGTGCTCGTGACGTGGACCACACCATGAGCGGGCACTTCGTCAGACCCACAACAGCGATGACACATCGACAGCCGTACGGGATGCGGGTCCCGTGCGCCTGGGAGAGGAGCCGCGCCGGCCGTACCGCCTACCGCATGACTTCGCCCGCGTTCACGAGCAGGGACTGTCCCGTGATCGCCCGCGCCCGGTCGGACGCCAGGAACACCGCGGCGTCCGCGACGTCCCCGTCCGTGGCCAGCTCGGGCAGCGCCATCCGCTCGGTGAGCCGCTTGAGGACGTCCGCCTCGGGCACCTGCTCGGTGTACGCCGTGAACTGCACGTACGCCTCGACGGGAGGGCCCCACATCCAGCCGGGCAGCACGGTGTTGACCCGTATCCGGTGCGGACCGAGCTCCCGCGCCAGGGAGTACATCGCGCTCGTCAGCGCTCCCTTGGAGGCCGCGTACGCCGCCTGCCGCACCTGGCTCGGCGCGGCGACCGACGACTGGGTGCCGATGATGACGACCGAACCGCCGCGCTCCTTCAGCGCGGGCAGGCAGGCGCGGGTCATCCGCAGCGTGCCGAGCAGGTTCACGTCGATGACCGACTGCCAGGTCGCGAAGTCGGCGTCCTCCAGGCCGCCGAAGTAGCTGTCCCAGGCGGCGACATGGACCACCGCGTCGATCCGCCCGAAGCGCTCGACCGCGAGGGCCGCGAGCGCGTCGCACTGCCCCTCGTCGGTGATGTCCGTCGCGCGGAACGCCGTGTGCGCGCCGTCCGGGTCGAGTTCGGCCGCCGACTTGGCGAGATTCGCCTCCGTACGAGCCCCCAGTGCCGCGTTGCCCCCGTCGCGCACCACGGCCGCCGCGACCTGATGACCGAGCCCGGCCCCGACACCCGAGACGACGACGGTCTTCCCCGCGAGCAGTGACATCTGCGGCCTCCCCGGCTCTGACGCATTGTCTGACGGGGCGTCAGGGTAGGGGCACCCGAAAGAGAAAGCCAGTTACATGCATGTGTGACTCAGTTCGCGTAGATGGGGCAGATGTGGGCCGGGTTGAAAGGGGCGCGCCCCTTGCCGGACGGCATGACATGAATGGCCGTGAAGATCTCGCCGATCAATGCGCGGCGCTGCTCGAAGCCTCCGTCCCTCCACTCGGCGGCGTAGTCGCGTGGCCGCGTCGCGTCTGTGGTCATCTCGTGCTCAACGGCTCGCCGTTCCAGAAGGTCGAGTTCGGCGTTCATGACGGCGATCGTCTGGCAGTAGTCGTCCGGGCGCAGGTCCGAGACCGCTTCGTCGCCTGTGGCCCATGCGGTGATGAGGGTCTGCTTGCGCACACGGATCGCCGAAATCCGAGTCTCCATGTCCTGCGGTACTTCAGGAAGCGCGGCGGCGGGTGCAGTCCGCTTGCCCTCCCATTTGGTGACCAGTTTCTCCAGATGCTGATCCACTGGCTCCGCGCGGCGGCTGACCTTGCCGCATGCGTTGCGGACTCGGCCTGGGCAGTAGTAGATGACGTGCCCACGTTGCGCGACCCGTTTGGCGCTCATCGAGGCCTTGCAGATCCCGCACCGCAAGTACCCCGTGAACAGGTATTTGCGATGGTTGAGCCCCTCGAGGTTGTGGGGGATTCCCTTCTCGGTGCTGAGCATCCTGCGGTGGTCCAGCTCGAGCTGTGTGTCCGCCCATAGCTTTCGGGGGATGACCGGGTCCCACTTGCCGACTACGGGAAGACCGTCCTGCCCGACGAGTACGCGTCCCCAGCCATCCCGCTGGCGCTGGCTTTCGGTGCGGTGTTTCCCCTCGTACGAGACGAAGCCGCAGTATCGGGGGTTGGTCAGGATTGCCTTCACGGTCGGTTGAGCCCATTTCCCGCCTCGTGGTGAGGGGATTCCGTCGCGGTTGAGTTCGCGGGCGATACCCGTGATGGTGGCGCCTTCCGCGAACCGCTTGTAGATGCGCTGGGCCACACGGGCACGGTCGGGTCGAAGAGTGCCGTCCGAGTTCCACGCGTACGGCGTCCTACCCGTCAGTTCACCCGCTGTCGCGTCCGCCAGATGGTTCCGCGCGACGCGCCGCGACGTGTCCTGCGACGATTTGAGCGCCATGATGCACAGCATTCGCGCCATGTGTCTGTCCGCGTCAGAGATGAGATTGAGGTCGCCTGTGACGCCTACTGTGGGGCGCTTCGTGAACTCGATGACGTCGATCAGATCTTCGAGGTCTCTCGGCTGTCGAGCCAGTCGATCAGTGTCGTAGAAGACCACCCCGTCGATATGTCCCGACAGGAGATCGCCGAGCATACGCCTGAACTCGGGGCGGACGACGACCCAGTCGGCTGAGCCGTCCGCTCGCACCGTCCGTGTCTTCTTGAAGGCGCTGGTGTCGCTCTCCCGGTAGATCTCGGCGAATGGTGCCCAGTGTTGGGCGATGCGCTTCGCCTCGGCGTCGTCGAACTGGAGGGTGAGGCTCTTCTCATCGCCTTGACGGTCCCGAGAGGTGCGGAGATAGCAGCCGGGCCGCTGTGGAACGTGGGCGCGCAGCGAGTCGTCCACGGCGAGTGCGACCAAGGTCCGGTTGCGTACGCGCTCCGGGATTGTCACTCCGTCCCACGACACAACGTCGGCCCGTTCCGTCGCTGTGCCATTGAACGTGGTCATGTGTCCTCCCAAAGTGGTGCGATGCGCCCCTGAACGTAGTTCCTTCAACGGGATGTTTGGTCGCATTGAGTGCACATCGCCTGTTTGAGCGACTTGCCGCACATCCGTTCCCACTGTTCAGGATCTGACGTATCGTCAGAAATGCTTGAGGGTGGCTTCGGGAGAGGTGGGGAGTGCGCATGCAGGACGGTGGACGCGAAGAGACCTATCCGGATCTGTACGGCAAGCTGGCGTCGGTCGGGCCCTACGGTGTGGATGTCGGGCATGCGTTGATCACGATGGTCGAACCCGATCCTGGGCACGAACGCGCTTACCACAGATGGTATGAAGATGATCATTTCATCGCGGGAGCCATGGCCATGCCCTGGATGTACTCGGGGCGACGCTGGGTGGCCACGCGGGATCTGCAACTCCTGCGGTATCCAGCCGAGTCGGCGGTTGCCCAGCCTGTCACGGACGGCTGTTATGTCACGGTCTACTGGATGACCTCAGGCCGCTATGAGGAACACATGCGGTGGACCGTCGGGATCAACAAGCGGCTCAACCGTGACGGGCGCGTCTTCCACCGACGCACCCATGTCTTCACGGCCTTCCAGGACCACGAGGCCACCGTCTACCGCGACGGCGCCGCCGGACCCCGCGACTTCCACGCCCTCGACCACCCTTACGCGGGCCTCGTGGTTGAGGTCGTCGACGCCGAATCGGCTGCCCAGCGCGCCGAGTTGCTCGAGTGGCTGCGCTCCCGTCATCTCCCCGGGCGGCTGGCCGGCTCACCCGCCGCCCTCGTCACCCTTTTCCGGCCGACCCCGCTCCCCGGCGACCGGATGACCTACGTCAAACAGGTCGAGGGTGTAGATACGCGGCTGACCCTGCTGTGGTTCCTGGAGACGGATCCGCGCGACTGCTGGGAGGCGTGCTTCACGGGCCTGGACGGGGCCGTGGCCGAATCGGGTCTGGGGCGGGTGGAGTTGGTGGCCCCGTTCATCCCCACGGTGCCGGGAACGGACATCTACGTGGACCGGCTGCGCTAGAAGGGTGCCCTACGGCGAGTGAGCCGAAGGGGCGCGTCGGCACCGGCTTCTGCGCCCCGGAGGCGAACCGAGCCCAAAAAAGGGGCCGAGCCCCCTCGGCCAGGACGGCGGGCCGGTCGAGAGGGCTCTGTCGTTGGAGCGTATGAAGTTATGTCGGTCATGTGGGTCAGACGAGGTCGGATGCCCCTCGGCTCACCTCGGCCACGAAGGTGTTCCACGCGTCCGCGGGAAAGGCGAGCGTGGGTCCGGCGGGGACCTTGGAGTCCCGTACGGCCAGCGCGGAGAGAACCGGGGACTTGACCTCGACGCAGGCGCCGTTGCCGGTGGAGTAGGAAGACTTGGTCCAGGTGTCGAGGGCGCCCTGCTGAATTGCCATGATCGCTCCAGAAAACAGTCGTTCGTCGATGAGTTGCCGCCAACGAAGCCGTTGGCGCACTGTCACCGGACTGCGGATCCGTCAGGAGGCCCGCGGTCCGGATCGCGCCAACGTTGTTGCTCGATGGCGTGATCGACGCTACTCGCCAACATCGGCTGGCGAAGCGACTATTCACTCGACTGGATGGCATATTCCATTGGGGTCTTCCATGCCGGGGCGGTGACAGTGTATGGTCCGGCCGCTCATCGCAGGGGTGGCCTCGAGAGGCCACCCCCGGCACACTCAGCGCGCGTATTCCTTCGCGATGTCCGCGATGAACTGGCGCGACTGCTCCACGTTCAGGGCCTGCGCCCGCAGGTGCTCGTACATCACGCTGTACTTCTGGACGTCGTTCGCCTTCTCCAGGTACAGGTCGCTCGTCACGCCCTCGATGTAGACGACGCTGGAGTCGGCCGCGTCGGGGAACTCCAGGATCGCGTACTGGCCGTTCAGGCCCGGGTGCGCGCCCATGTCGAAGGGGATCACCTGCACGGTGACGTGCGGCAGTTGGGACTGCTCGACGAGGTACTCCAACTGCTCGCGCATCAGGGAGCGGTTGCCGACGGCGCGGCGCAGGGCGGACTCGTCGAGGACGGTCCACAGGCGCAGCGGGTTGTCCGGGGCGGAGATTCGTTCCTGCCGCTTCAGCCGCACCTGGACGCGCTTGTCGATGTCGGCGGGCGCGGTCTCCGGCAGCGCCCCCGCGATCAGCGCCTCGGCGTACTGCCGGGTCTGCAGCAGACCCGGGACGACCTGCGGGTCGTACACGCGCAGGCTCGCGGCGTCGGTCTCCAGACCGATGTAGACGCTGTACGGGATGTCGCCGAAGGAGTGCCACCAGCCCTGCTGGCGCGAGTCCTTGGCCATCTGCATCAGGGAGTCGACGATCCGGTGGTCCTCGACCTCGTAGACCCCGCAGAGATCGCGGACATCGCGCTGGCTGATACTGCGCCTGCCGTTCTCCAGGCGGCTGATCTTCGACTGCGAGACCAGCAGGCGCTCGGCGACCTCCTCGGCCGTCATGCCCTTGAGTTCACGGAGCCGGCGCAGCTCCTGGCCCAGCCGGCGCCGCCGGACGGTGGGATTGACACTTGACGCCACGGGACGTGCACCTCCGGCTGCGGGCCTGTACTTTGCGTATCTGCTGTTGAGCAGATTGCCACCAAGGTGCTTTCTACCGCTGGGAAACGGCGTATATGCGCTGGGTGGGCGCAAGTTCGCAGATTCGGCGTGTATACGCGGCCGTGTGCCGCCCTCGCGGGCACGTCAACTCCCGTACACCCTAAGAGATCCGAGAGATCCGAGGGGTCGCCGACGGGGCCCCGGCCGGCCGGTCGTCCGGCTGTCGGGGCGGACGCGGTCTCCTCGGAGACGGGCTGTCCTCGGATGCGGCCGCGGGGGGGGGGGGGGGGGGGGGGGGGGGGGGGGGGGGGGGGGGGGGGGGGGGGGGGAGGGGGGGAGGGGGGGGACACACA